>JARKVN010000039.1 GCA_029851645.1 Cellulosilyticum sp.
GTGTCTGTTGAGTACAAAGGTTTTTTGGTTAATTCAGAGATGATGGTAACAGTAGTTGTTTTCCTTATTGTATTTTCGAGTATTTATTTAATTAGAAAACAGTCTATTGATTATGGTCCTTATGTTGCCATTGGTGTAGGTGCAGTTATGACTATTTTAGGATTTGGACTTGCCATTATCTTCCTTAATCATATAGAGGTAAATATTTTACTTGTTATACTAAAAACCATTGGATTTAGCTTCATTGCTGCAGTATTGCAATTTATGTCTGCTGTGTTAGACTATCAAAGAGCAGAAACAGTAAGTTTTGAAGATGATGATAACTACTATTTTGTAAAGATTGTGCCTAAGATTCAGTTAACAAGTAAGCATAAGGTGATAAAACGTGTTTATACGGATTTGCCACAAGATAATGAGTTTAATCATATGAGAATGGATGATGATGATATAAATCTAAATTTATAAGTATAGAATAAGAGAGGTGCAAGCATATTATAATTAGATGTTTGTACTTTTTTTGATGATGATATGTATAAATCAGAAGGGATTGTTTATTTTGAACAAATCACAACAGTATATAAAATAAAATACACCTAATAGATAAAACATGATATAATAAAGTGAAAATAAATGTAAAAGGAGTTTGGGTCGGTGGATGTATTAAAAGAAGTGGTGAGTAAGATACCCTATATAGGCATCCCTAGCATAGGCATAGGGGATTTAATAGATATTATTGTAGTGGCGTATCTTATATATATTGTATTAGCTTGGATTAAAGATACAAGAACATGGACCCTTTTTAAAGGGGTTGTTATTATACTTGCAGTAGCAAGTATTGCGTATTTATTTCAGCTTCATACCCTATGGTGGGTTGTTTCTAATACAATTACTGTAGGAACGATTGCGCTACTTGTTGTTTTTCAACCAGAACTTCGAAGAGCTTTAGAGCAAATCGGTAGAGGTAAAATACTTGAATCATTCTTAACAAGCTCTAATGAGGGAGAAGATGGATTAAGTAATGAAGCAATTGATGGAATTGCTAAGTCATGCGTCCATATGTCTAAATATAAAACAGGGGCATTAATTGTTTTAGAACAAGCAACACAATTAGGAGATGTAGAGAGAACGGGAATCAAAATAGATGCAGTGATATCAAGCCAACTTCTTATTAATATTTTTGAAAAGAATACACCACTTCATGATGGAGCTGTTATTATAAAAAATAACAGGGTGTCTGCAGCAACTTGTTTCTTACCACTTTCAGATAGTATGGAAATTAGTAAGGATTTAGGAACAAGACATCGGGCAGCTATTGGTATTTCTGAGGCTACGGATGCACTTGTACTGGTTGTATCTGAGGAGAATGGAGTTATTTCTTGCGTAAAAAATGGTAAGATTAAAAGAGGACTGGATGCAGAGCTTATCAAGAAAATTCTTTTATCTACCAGAAAGAAAAAACGTCTAGATAAGAAAAGCGTTGTTAGGAAAAAGGTAATATGGAAAGGAAGGCATAAGAATGAATAAGTTATTTACACAAAACCTTCCATGGAAAATCACCTCTTTAGTACTGGCTTTTGTACTTTGGGTATTTGTTATTAATACACAAAATCCAACACAGCCTCGTGAAATATCAGGTATATCCATAAAGATTGAAGGACTTGATTTATTAGAACAACAAGGGTATGAACTAAAGAATAAAGATGAAATATCTAATCAAAATTTTAAAGTTGTTGTAAATGGCCCAAGACTTGAAACGGATAAATTAGTGAGCAATCCACAGCTGATTACAGCAACGTTAAATTTAGCAGATTATGCTAATGGTTTAACTCAAGATTCTATTCAAGATCATGCCAATTATAAAGTAAGTATTAGTGGGGAAGTCTATAATGTTACAATCAAAGAGAGAAAGCCACAAGTAGCAAAAGTACTTATTAATAAGATTGATAGCAAAGAACTAAAGATTGGTGCTGAAATTTCCAAGGATATTAAAGATAAATATACCTTGTTAGGTGATGGTAAACCAGTTATTACACCTGAGAAAGTTAAGATAACAGGGGCAAAATCAGAAATTGACAGAGTTGCGGAAGCTAAAGTATTTGTTGAAGCAAAAGATTTTTCAGAGGACAAGTTGGTAAACAATTTGCCGATTTACTTATTAGATGTGGATGGTCAGCGGGTAGAAGGCCTAGAATTATCTACAAGTGAAGCCCAAGTGAAACTGCCAATTGGTAGTGAGAAGAAAGTACCTGTAAAAGTAAACTTTAAGGGCGAAATGCCAGAAGGATATGTGCTTGTAAATACCATTGTATCTATTAAAGAAGTAACGCTTATAGGTAAAGCAGAAGTTTTAGCTGGCATTAATGAAATTCAATTAGCACCAATTGATAAGTCTACCCTTAAACAAACTGACTTAAAGCAAGTAGAGATGCTCTTACCTGATGGGGTTATGACACTTATTGATAATAAAGTAAGTGTTAGTTTAGAAGTAATAGAAGAGGTAAATTTAGCATATACATTGCAATCCAGTGAGCTTAATTTAACCGTAAAAAATGTTGGAGAAAATTTATCTTACGAGATATTAAGTCCATCTATAGAAGTAACGCTTAGTGCATTACCCAATACATTATTACTTTATACTGAATCAGACATTAAAAAAGTGCTTAAAGCATCTTTAGATTTATCAGGGTATGCAGAAGGGGAATATACTTTGCCGCTGACGATTACAGCGCCTAAGGATACTAGAGTTGTTAATGAACCTATTAATATTAATATTCGGATTAAAAAGTTAGAAGCTGATGAGGTTATTCCTACACCAGAAGAAGAACCAAGTGAATCCGATACACCCTCTGAAGGGCCAAGTGAAATAGAGAAACCAGCTGAAGGATAAGAAAAAGAACATGCTATAAAGTATTTATAGCATGTTCTTAAAATATACTTATATAAATTACCTTTTAATAGGAGGACATTGCTATGATATTTAAAATTAATCCAGTATTTAAAGATTATATTTGGGGAGGGAATAAGTTAAGAGAAAGCTATGGCAAAGAAAGCGATTTAAGCGTTGTTGCAGAAAGCTGGGAGCTTTCAACTCATCCATCAGGAGTTTGTAAAATTAATATAGATGGAGAAGAAAGACTGCTTTCAGATTATATAGAAGAAATTCCAATTCTAATCAAACTTATTGATGCAAAAGATAATTTATCTGTACAAGTTCATCCCGATGATGAGTATGCAAGAATTCATGAGAATGATTTAGGAAAAACAGAAATGTGGTACATATTAGAGGCTGAAGAAGGTGCACAACTTGTTTATGGATTTAAAGAAGAACTTACTAAAGAAGCCTTTAAAGCAAGTATTGAAAATAATACGTTAAGTGATTATTTAAATTATGTGGATGTACATAAAGGAGATGTGTTTTTTATTACCCCAGGAACAATGCATGCTATTGGTAAGGGCATTGTGATTGCAGAGATTCAAGAAAGCTCTAATGTAACATATCGCGTGTATGACTATGGCCGAGTGGGTGCAGATGGTAAACCACGTGAGCTCCATATTCAAAAAGCCTTAGAAGTAACAAAACTTAATAAAGCAGAAATAGGTGCAAAATCTTATGAAATGGTTCAAGAAGAAGGTGCTAAGGTAGGAACTTTAGTAAAATGCGAATATTTCAATGTAAGACGTATTCAGTTAGAATCTAAAATTCAGTTAGTAGCAGATCATGACTCTTTCCATCATTTATTAATAGTAGAAGGAGAAGTAACTATTATAGAGGGAGATGAAAAGTTAGTAGGACGTAAAGGAGATAGTTTCTTTATTCCTGCGCGTACTGGAAATTATGAATTAGTGGGACAAGGAGAAGTTGTATTATCAACTTTATAGAAAGTGTCAAACTATAAGTAGGCTTGATAAATAGAACTAGAAATCATAGGTAAAAGGATTTAGAAACAATGATGTAAACAAAAGTGCTAAGGTTAGGAGAGAAGATCATGAACTATCAATTAGAAAACGAATTCTTACAAATCACCTTAAGTAGTCATGGAGCAGAACTGACTGGTGTGACCTCAAAGGAAGGGATAGATTATTTATGGTGTGCTGATAAGAAGTATTGGGAGAGACATTCACCTGTGCTCTTTCCTATTGTTGGTAAAGTATTTGAAAATGAATATGAGTATGAAACAAAAGATGGCATCAGCAAAAAGTATGCTTTACCACAACATGGTTTTGCAAGAGATAGTGAGTTTCAAGTCACTTCACAAGATAAAAGACATATCGAATTTACATTAGAATCTAGTGAAACAACTAAAGAAAAGTATCCTTTTGATTTTTCACTAAAAATCATCTATGAGTTGGAAGAGAATACAGTTAAGACAAGTTATGTTGTAGAAAATAAAAGTGAGGAAACAATGTATTTCGCTATTGGAGCACATCCTGGATTTAATTGGCCCTTAACAGACGATGCTTTAGAGGACTATTATATTGAATTTGAGAAAGAGGAAGTTGCCCAAAGGCTTTTGATAACACCAGAAGCTTATTTAAGTGGGGAAGTAGAGTCTTATCCTGTGAAACAAATCGCTTTGTCTAAGGCATTCTTTGAAGCAGGAACAACGGTTTTAACCAATTTACAAAGTGAGTATGTAGTATTAAAGTCTAAAAAGAGTGACCATAGCGTTACAGTAACTATTAAGGGATTTCCTTTCTTAGGAATATGGTCACCAGAAACAGGAGCCCCCTTTGTATGTATAGAACCTTGGATAGGGCATGCAGACTATGCAAATTGTTCTAAAGACCTAAGAAAGAAACAGGATTTTGTAACATTAGAAGAAGGAAAAAATGTTTGTTATAGCTATACAATGCGTTTTAAATAATAGAAAGACACAAGAGCTTATCCATTTAGGGTAAGCTTTTTTGTTTGGAAAAATAAATAGTGGAAGAATAAAAATGATTGACAATAATAATTAATGGTGTTATCTTTATACAAAGTAAATAGTTAACATAGTTAAATATTTATGGTGTTATCTAATAAAAAGAGATAATGGAAGATAATAAAAGAAACAAATGATAGAAAAGAGGTGCATAGATGGAAAAAGATTTAGGTGCGGAATTTATAGCCCTAGCACATCGATTTAAGAGATTGAATATGGAGGGATTATTTACAGATTTATCAAGAGGAGAGTTTTTCTTACTTCAGATGATACATAGTGGCTGTTTAGAGCAGGAAAAAACAGAAGGGGTTTATGTTTCTCGTATTGCTGCCCATATGAAAGTAACACCATCAGCGATTTCTAGGATGCTGAAAGGTTTAGAAGAAAGAGCATTTATTGAGCGAAAAGTGGATAAGAATGATCGAAGAAATACTTACGTTTGTTTAACTTCTGAAGGAGAACAAATGAGAAAAAAAATTGAAGTACAAATGAATGACTTTACAAGAAATGTATTAGGGGCTATGGGAGAAGAGGAAGCTAAGTTACTGGTTACTTTATTTAATAGAATGATAGATGTGGTGGAAGTAGAACTTAAAAAGTATACAGAGAAATCATAGGCTACCATACATGACTTAATGAAACCCAAAATTATAAAATGATGGACTGAAAGGAGAAAGATATGACTAGAATTTTTAAGTATTTAAAAGACTCAAAGGGCTCAGTATTAGCAATTATTTTGTTATTAATTATTCAGGCAAGTTGTGACCTAGCGTTACCACAGTATACTTCTAATATCGTAGATATTGGTATTCAGCAAGGCGGTATTGAGAATGTAGTGTTAGAGGAAATGAGAGCAGACACATTAGAAAATATCTGTGTATTTCTAGATAGTGAGCAAGAAGAAATCCTAAGAAATGCTTATATATTAACAGAAGCTGGAACCTATAAACGAAATACCCAAGATGCAAAGGTGATTAGTGAACTAGATGATTTATTAGGGGTACCTATGGTAATGCTTTCTAATATGGAAGAAGGTATAACAGATGCTAAGGTAGATATTAATCAACTTAAAGAGATGCTTCATAACGGTAGTATCAGTAAAGAACAAGTTTTAGAAATGAAAAGTAAAGCGATGGAGCAGTTTGGAGACTTAAGCGAGTCTATTATTTCTCAAAAAGCCATTTTATTCGCAAAGAGTGAATATGAGGCTCTAAATAAGGATATGGGAAAAATACAAACTCATTATTTACTGGTAGCAGGAAGTAAGATGTTAGGGCTTGCTATTTTGATGATGTTTACATCTATTTTGTCAGGGCTTTTGGCAGCACGTATTTCTGCTAAAGTTGGTATGACCTTAAGAGGAAATGTATTTAAGAAAGTTATTTCTTTTTCCAATAAGGAAATGGACCAATTTTCTACAGCTTCCCTTATTACACGTAGTACCAATGATATTCAACAAGTTCAGATGGTTCTTGTTATGTTACTACGTATAGTAGCTTACGCACCTATCTTAGGAATTGGTGGTGTGATTAAAGTGGCAAATACTAAAACAGGTATGGGCTGGATTATTGGGGTAGCCGTTGGTGTTATTTTACTTGTTGTAGGTATTTTAATGAGCATGGCGATGCCTAAGTTTAAAAAGATGCAGACTTTAGTAGATAGACTGAACTTAGTTTCAAGAGAAATCTTAACAGGTATTTCTGTGATCCGTGCTTTTAGTCGTGAGAAATTTGAAGAAAAGCGATTTGATGGCGCCAATAAAGACCTTATGAAAACGCAACTATTTACAAATCGCGTGATGACTTTTATGATGCCCATCATGATGTTTGTGATGAATGCGATTACTGTACTGATTGTATGGGTTGGGGCACAGGGGATTGACCTTGGAAATCTTCAAGTTGGAGATATGATGGCTTTCATTACTTATACCATGCAAATTGTTATGTCTTTCTTAATGCTAACAATGATTTCTGTTATGTTACCACGTGCAGGCGTTGCAGCAGGGCGCATTGATGAGGTTTTAAGTACAGAGGTAAGTATTGAAGATCCTAAAGTTAACAAAAATAATGAAAAGGCAGAATTTGAAGGGGTCATAAGCTTTGAAGATGTTTCTTTTGGTTATCCAGGAGCAAGTGAACAGGCATTAGAGCATATCAGCTTTACAGCACGACCAGGTGAAACAACTGCTATTATTGGAAGCACAGGCTGTGGTAAATCCACATTGATTCATTTAATTCCTAGATTCTATGATGTAACAGCAGGACGGATTACAATGGATGGAATAGATATTAGAGAGTTATCTCAAGATAAATTAAGAAGTTTAATTGGTTTCGTCCCACAAAAAGGTGTCCTCTTCTCTGGAGATATTGCTTCTAATATTAAATTTGGTGGGGAACATATTTCAGATGAAATGATGAAAGAGGCAGCAACTATTGCACAAGCAACAGAATTTATTGAGGCGAAGCCAGAAAAATACGAAAGCAGTATTGCTCAAGGTGGAACGAACGTATCAGGGGGGCAAAAACAAAGACTTTCTATTGCAAGGGCTATTGCTAAGAAGCCAAAAGTATTCTTATTTGATGATAGCTTTTCAGCCCTAGATTACAAAACTGATGTTGTACTTCGTAAAACTTTAAATGAAAAAATATCAGATGCTACAATGATTATCGTAGCACAAAGAATTAGTACGATTTTACATGCAGACCAAATTATTGTATTAGATGAAGGTAAGATTGCAGGAATAGGAACGCATGAGACATTACTTGAAAGTTGCGAGGCCTATAAAGAAATTGCTAAATCTCAACTTTCTGAATCAGAACTGAAAGGAGGGAAAGATGAATGAGTGAGGGAGCAAATAGAAGACCAATGAGAGGCCACATGGGTGGACATGGAATGATGCCCGGAGAAAAAGCAAAAGATTTCAAAGGAACTATTAAAAAATTAGGAGCTTATTTAGGGCATTATAAAATAGCATTAATAGCAGTACTGTTTTTTGCTATTGGTGGAACAACCTTTAATATCGTAGGACCTAAGGTTCTAAGTAAGGCAACTACTGAAATTTTTAATGGACTAATAGGAAAAGTATCAGGTGTAGGTGGGATTGATTTTGATAAAATTGGAAACATCCTTCTTATTTTATTAGGACTTTATGTAGTGAGTGCCTGTCTATCCTTTATTCAAGGGTGGATTATGACGGGGATTTCACAGAAGCTTTCCTTTAGATTAAGAAAAGAAATTTCAGAGAAAATTAACCGTATGCCAATGAAATATTTTGAATCTAGAACAGTAGGAGAAGTGTTATCTCGTATTACTAATGATGTGGATACGCTAGGACAAAGTTTAAATCAAAGTATTACACAACTCATTACATCAGTGACAACCATTATTGGGGTACTCATTATGATGTTAACCATTAGCCCACTGATGACATTAATCGCTTTAGTTATTTTACCTGTATCAGGGTTATTAATTCGATTTGTCATTAAGCATTCACAAAAGTATTTCATCACGCAACAAGAATACCTTGGAAAAATTAATGGGCAAGTAGAAGAAGTTTACAGCGGACAAAATATCGTTAAAGCTTTTAATAGAGAAAAGATTATTGTAGAAGAATTTGATTTGGCTAATACTGTTCTATTTGAATCAGCATGGAAGTCACAATTCTTTTCAGGAATGATGCAGCCTATTATGATGTTTGTTGGAAATTTAGGTTATGTAGCAGTAGCTGTAAGTGGAAGTTTACTAGCTATTAAAGGAGCTATTGAAGTAGGGGATATTCAAGCTTTCATTCAATATGTAAGAAGCTTTACACAACCTATAACACAGGTTGCACAAGTATCTAATATGCTTCAGTCAACAGCAGCTGCTGCAGAACGTGTCTTTGAGTTCTTAAATGAAGAGGAAGAAGACTTAGTAGCCAAAGAACCTGTGAAATTAGAAGAAGTTAAAGGAAGTGTTTCTTTTGAACATGTTCACTTTGGTTATAATGAAGATAAAATTATTATTAATGACTTTAACTGTGAGGTAGAACCAGGGCAAACAGTTGCTATTGTTGGTCCAACAGGGGCAGGTAAAACGACTATGATTAAACTACTGATGCGCTTCTATGATGTAAATAGTGGGGCGATTAAGTTAGATGGTCATGACATAAGAGCCTTTAATCGTAGTGATTTAAGAGAAGCCTTTGGGATGGTACTTCAAGATACATGGTTATTTAAGGGAACGATTATGGAAAATATTCGTTATGGTCGTTTAGATGCTACAGACGAAGAAGTCATTGAAGCAGCGAAAGCAGCTCATGCACATCACTTTATTCAAACACTTCCAGATGGTTATAATATGGAACTGAATGAAGATGCAAGTAATGTATCTCAAGGACAAAAACAGCTTCTTACCATTGCTCGTGCTATTTTAGCAGATAATAAAGTGCTTATCTTAGATGAGGCGACAAGTTCAGTAGATACTAGAACAGAAGCACGTATACAGAAGGCTATGAATAACTTAATGAAGGGTAGAACAAGTTTCGTGATTGCCCATAGACTTTCAACCATTAAAGATGCTGATGTGATCTTGGTTATGAAGGATGGAGATATTATTGAACAAGGTAATCATGAAACACTATTAGCACAAAATGGTTTCTATGCAACCTTGTATAATTCTCAATTTGAAGAGGTAACTGCTTAGAAGAGTTAGGTAAAAAATAAGTAGGCAAGTGCATCCGTGTACTTGCCTACTTATTTTTGGATTATTTTATTTATGAACGTGTTTCAATGCTTATGTTTCCAAGGCCTGCTTCAATATCTATAGTTTGCTCACTTTTATTTTGGATAGATATATCCATCATACCAGTATGTTTTTTATCATTGAGAGTAATCTTACCGCCACCTCTACTGATTTCATAGTTATAATCATTTTCAGAGCCATCTAGAACGATATCTAAATTTCCAATTCCACCTTGAATTTCTAAATCTCCAGAAAGTGCTGTTTCAACCTTCATGTTACCTACACCCATATTGATTTTGGCATCTTTTAAAGTACTTTCTTTTAAAGTAAGTTCTCCTACACCACCTTCAATGGTTACCTGCTCAGCA
The DNA here is from genome assembly GCA_029851645.1 of Cellulosilyticum sp. Lineage (GTDB taxonomy): Bacteria > Bacillota > Clostridia > Lachnospirales > Cellulosilyticaceae > Cellulosilyticum. The sequence goes on from JARKVN010000039.1 coordinate 10,013, forward strand.
TGAAGTCCTAAAATATTGGTACTTGCTACACCCATCATAAGGTTAAAATCTTCTACTACTAGATTTTCAAAACGGCCTTCTTCTGCGCCTAATGTAACAGAAATTTCATCTAACGTTGTATCTTTGGGTACTGTAATGACAATTTCTCCACCATAGTTATTCCAAAGATTACCTTTTAGAAATTTTGGGAAATTCCATTTCATAGAGTGACTGTCTTGCTCAACATATAGGGTATCTTCTTTAACACCATATTGTAATTCTACTTTTGAACCAGTTTCTACACTAATGCTATAGGTCTCTCCTTCCTTGATGGTTACAGCCAGTGTCCCACTTGTCACATCAATTTTATTAAAGCTTTCTAGTATTTCTGGAACGCCATTAAAGGGCGTTGGATTAGAGAAAGAAGAAATTGGACCTCCTAAAGCAATCCCTGCGCCACCAATTCCTAATCCTACAACAATTAAACACAAAGCAATGACTATAAATTTAGATTTTCTAAACATATTATTTTCCTCCTTTAGCTTTATGACATATTTCTATTATTTTTTTCATAATAGTTGGGATAACATTTCTAACAATGACATAGATTAATACACTTGCTAAAATACCAAATCCTAATAACACACAAGATGCGCCAATAGATACAGCAGCAGTAGCAGGGTGAATAAATAACTTCATTATGCCTGTTATACCTAATACAAGTGAGGTGACTAAGAATACAACTGTTACTAAACTAATGGTAAATAATATAGTCATAACAGTAACAATTGCTGCAAAGGCAACAGCTGCAATACTTATAGCAATTGGAAAAGCTATAGGACTTGCAAAGAGTGCCACAATGACAATCCAGAAAGCTTGGAAGCTTTGCTTAGCTTTTAGTGGCTTAGTTTCAATCTCTTTGGCTACAAAATCTGCCATAAGCTGCTTGGCGATTTGTGTAGGATTTCCTAATCGCTTAATGGCTTCCAGTTCATTTTCTGACCCTGCTTCATATAAGTACTCCTCATAATATTGCAGAGCAGCTTCTCTTTCTTCATCTGGTAGTTTAGATAAATTTTGGTCTAGAGTTTTTAAGAATTCCTCTTTATTCATCTTGCTTTCCTCCCACTAATACTTGATCCACTTTATTTTTATGTGTTATCCAGTCTTCTAAGAAATCATTATACTTGGCATGTCCTAACTCTGTAATTTGATAATATCTTCTATTCCGTCCTTGATAAGGTTCATCATACGTATGCAAATAGCCTTCTTTTTGTAATCTTCTAAGAACAGGGTATAAAGTCGATTCAGATATCTCCAAGGCTTCTCGAATTTCTTGTGTTAATTTATAGCCATATACATCGCCCTTTCTCACTATAGCAAGTACACAAGCATCTAATAGACTCCCACCTATTGGTATTGCCATAAATACGACCTCCTTTTGTTATATGGTAATATTGATATATTATTATTATATCAATATTATATGAAGTATAATATTATAAGTCAATGTATATTTTTATAAAATAATACATAACAAATATCAAATAACAATTATTGAAAAAATGTCTAAAAAGCTAAAGAAATATTATAACTTAGCCGATATATGGAAATAAATGAAATGTCTAAAAACATAAAGGAGATGTGTATATGACAAAAAAGCACAAAATTAAAGTAGGAATGTCTTTATATCTTGCTAGTTCTATGCTTTTAACAATGCCTAACATGACAGTATTAGCGGTAGAATCACAAAGTAGTTTCACTGACACAAGAGGACATTGGGCATCTGAAGCTATTGAACGAATGAGTAGTTATAAGTTAGTAAATGGTTATAATGGACAATTTAGACCAAGTGACTTTATAACTAGAGGAGAAATGTCTATTATTATTGACCATGTTATGGACTACCAAAATAGCGCAACTAATACTTTTGCCGATTTAGAAGAAGCATTTTATACAGATGCAGTTCTAAAAGCTTATGAGGCAGATCTTTTACTAGAAACGAATGGACTTGTACGTCCCAAAGAAAATATAACTCGTCAAGAAGTGGCTTATATGATTTACAATGCCTTTGATATTGAAACAAGCAAAGAAGCTGCTAATTTCCTTGATGCTAATGAGGTGGCATCTTGGGCTACAGAGTCAGTAAATTCACTAGCGGCTAAGGGCGTTATTCAAGGAAGTGAAGGGAAATTCCGTCCTAATGCACCTATTACACGTGCAGAAGCTGTAACCATTTTAAATAGACTTTTAACAGGTTACTATAACACAGCAGGTACTTACACTGGTGAGGTAAATGGTACAGCTGTTATTAGTGCGGCAGATGCTAACTTAAAAGATGTAGTGATTAAAGGAGACCTTATCATTGCAGAAGGAGTAGCAGAAGGAGATGTTATTCTAAATAACGTAACGGTAGAGGGAAGAACCATTATTAGAGGTGGTGGTGTAAACTCTATTAAAGTAGAGGGAAATTCTAACTTAAAAGATGTTGTAATGGCAAAAGAAGGACCAGCTGTACGTATTGCTGTATCTAATTCAGCAACAGTAAGTAATGTAACAGTAGATAAGAGGTCAAATGATGTTGTTGTAGCAGGGAACATAGGAACGGTAAAGTTAGAGGCTAAAGGTGCAGGTCTTACCGTACAAGAAGGTAAGATAGAAACTCTTGAAGTTGCAGCAGAAAATGCAAAAGTAGATATTAGAGGAACAGCAGATATCAAAACACTTAATGTAAGTGAACAAGCAAAAGATACTAAAATAGATGTTTCTAAAAATGCTAATGTAAGAACAGTAAATGCAGATGCAAAAGCTACTATTAGTGGGGCAGGTACAGTTTCTAAGGTAAATGCTAATGCCAATGATGTAGCAGTTAAAACACCAGGAACAGAGGTTGTAGCTGCAAAAGGTACAACAGGTGTTATGGCAGGAAATGAGTCAGTAAAAGGTGGAAGCTCTTCCAACACAACTAAACCAGACTCAGGTTCATCGGGTAACTCAGGTAATTCAGGTAACTCAAGTAACTCTGGAAATTCAGGCAACACACAAAATAAAGAACTAGCTATTACTAAGGTAGAATCAGTGCGAAATGGTTTAGTACGTGTTACTTTGAATAGAGCATCTGAGAAGAAATTAACCAAGAGTCAGTTTAGCATCATTTGTACTGGAGCAGGTAAAGATATGACTGTTTTAAGTGTAAATACAACTGACAATAAGGTTTATGATTTAACAACAAGTTATTTTGATGATAATACATATAGCTTAGGGATTCTTTTAGATAATGGTAAGCTCATACAAAAAGATTTCGTAAGTAAATTTGATTGTCCAGAAATCAAATCAGAAAGCATGACACGTGTTAGTGAAACAAGTGCTGAATTTACATTTATTTCTGATACAGCAGGAACTTTCTATTATGCTCTTGGAAAAGCAACTTCAGCAAGAACAATGTCTAATGAAATTTCTGCCTTCTCGCCAGTAAATTATTTATCTTCAGCAAAAACACTATTCAATGAAGAGCCAACAGCAGAAGAGTTAATGCAAAAAGGAACAAAGGTAGATATGAAGTATCAATACAATGAGCTTCAAATCCAATCTTTAGCTGCTAACACACCATATACATTATATTATGTAGCTGTAGACCATGATAATAAAGTGACACCTGTTAAGAGTATCCAAATTGCAGCAGAACCTGCTAAAGCACCAGAGCCAGGAAACATTCAAATAGAAAGTGCCAAAGGCTTTGCGATTCCAGGAGCTGACTTCTTCGATGAACGAGCTGGATTTGATTTTGTGCTTAGCGAAGCAACACAAAAGCCTTTAGAATTAAAGGATATTACAATAACTTGTCCAAAAGAAAAGGACTTAACAATAGGAAGAGTAGAAACAACAGATAATAAAAATTATAAGGTTTATATGAAACCAGGTTATCAGTATACCAATGGAAATACTTATACAATAACAGTTAAGTTTAGTGATGGAACCATTGCATCCAAAAAGCTTTTCGTAGATATTTGGGTAGATGATGTAACAAGGATGAAAGTAGAAGCAACTACAAGTAGTGCCATTCAAGTTACTTTTAATGCAAAAGAAGGCGGAAAAATGTACTATGATGTAACAAGTGAAGATCAAGGAGATACAAGTTTTAAAGATCCTAAAGAACTTTTTGCAAAAGGTAAAGTACAAACGATTACAAGTGGATTGAATAAAATAACAAACATAGCTGCTACACAAGGTCAATGGTTTATTTATACACTAGAAGATGAAGTTGGAAATAGAATGCCAAATTATTATGCTTATAAGGTTCCAGCATACTCAGGAACAACTCCAGGAGAAAAACCAGATGAGAATCCAGGAGGGAAACCAGAAGAGAAGCCAGAGGCAGCACCAGAGATTGTAAAGATTGAGCTAACTACTAGTAATACTGGATGGGGTACTGGAAAACAAATTGTTGTAACTCTTAACAGATCAGTTTATCCTATAGATCTTTATTCTAGAGAGGCTACATTAACTAATACTGAAGGACGAGTAGCACTTTCAGGGATTACGATGAGTTCAGACCAAGATCCTTTTAGAAATACTTTGAGATATGATATAATGAGCGGTAGCCTAAAGAGTGGATTACATAGGCTTACTATAAAACTAGAATACCAAGATAAGGAAGATGGACCTTATAAAGAGGAAATTTTGAGTGGAGAGTTTACAACACCTTAATAGATAGGTATTATAATGAATAAAAAAGCAGAAGACATAACGTACTTCTGCTTTTTTATTATTGGGTAAAATTAAGGGGAACAAATGGACTTAGCAAAAACAATAGGAACATCTTTATTTTTATAGAAGATAGAGGAATAAAATTTTCTAGGCACCTTTTTAGGGCCTACATAAGGCGCAACTTCAATAGTAAGGCTAGGTTGTTGATAAGTTTCAATAAACCAATCTTTATAGCCACTACCAGTAGTAGGAATCTTTTTAGGAATAAGTTTGTAATTTGTGAGCTGTGCAATTTGCTTTGCGATAATTAAATCACGCTGAGTATTTTCTTGATTATAGTACCAATAGATTTCTTCGCCAGAGGAATGATAGGAGATAGTGCCAGCAAAAAGTTTTTTTTCAGTTAAGCATTTAAGGGCAAAAGTTTCAGGTTCTGAAAAAGGATGGATGCCAGGATATAATTGAGAGCTTGGTGAGTGAGCAAGATTAGGAGCTGGGTATTTGGTGGGATAGTTTTCATTTAAGTCAACGCCTCTTATGTTGGCTTTCCAACTAGGAAAAAGTTGCTTTTGTAGATAGGGGCAGTTTTTATACTTTGGAGAAATAATAGTTTCACCATTAAGCACTAAATCTGCCCCATCAGGATTAACAAGGGGGACGAAAACGAAGGTAACTTGTTTAAGTAGAGCGCAGATAGGAGTATCTTGGATACAGGCCTTTCTTTGATAAAGTCCAATGAGATACTGAATTTGATCAAGAATCAAAATAGTGGTAATCGCCTCTCTGGCATGATGTGTTCCATGAATCAATAATTTAATAGGGCCAGAACCTAAATAGAGTGCCAAGATAGGAATACCTTGAACAGAGCGGCCAATTTCATAAAGGGATAGTAAGTTGGGATGTTGTTTCTGTAACTTGTGGATTGCCTGATTAATCGAACGAGAAAATGGATGAGCATGATATAAATGAATAAAGCTTTTAAAGTATAGTTTTTTCAATGGAATCTCCCTTTGGTTTGATGTTTCTATAAAATATATGCGAGTAGGTAAGTAAATATCAATTAGAGCGTGAGCAGTTATGAAAATGTTGTAACAAAAGGCATTTATGTTTATAATAAAACAGATAAGTAAAAATTTCCTCAGAGAAAGTGAGGCCATATAAAAATGGGCAAATTATTTGGAACAGATGGAGTAAGAGGTGTAGCTAATACAGAACTTACAGGTCAACTTGCTTACCAAGTAGGTCAAGCAGGGGCTTATGTTTTAACAAAAGAAACAAGTAGAAAACAACCTATTATTCTTGTTGCTAGAGATACACGTATTTCAGGAACAATGCTTGAAGCAGCTCTTGTTGCGGGGATTTGTTCAGTAGGTGCTAAAGCGATTTCTATTGGAGTAGTTCCTACGCCAGCAGTAGCCTACTTAGTAAGAGAGCTAGGTGCAGATGCAGGAGTAATGATTTCAGCCTCTCATAATCCAGTTGAATTTAATGGAATTAAGTTCTTCAATGGTGAAGGGTATAAGTTACGTGATGAATTAGAAGAAGAAATCGAGAACTTGATTTTAGCTAGAAGTGAAAGTATTCCATTACCAATAGGTGAAGAAGTTGGAACTTGGGAAATGGATCACTCAGTTATTCATAAATATATAGATCATGTATGTAATACCATTTCAGGAGACTTAAAAGGGCTTAAAGTTCTAGTAGACTGTGCAAATGGGGCAGCTTCAGAGGTAGCGCCTATTGCTCTTGAAAAACTGGGCGCAGAAGTTGAACTGATTCACCATAAGCCAAATGGTATTAACATCAACAGAATGTGTGGTTCAACACATATGAATGATCTTCAGCTTCAAGTGGTAGGTAGAAGAGTACAAGCGGGGATTGCTTTTGATGGAGATGCTGACCGCTGCCTCGCTGTAGATGAAAAAGGTGAACTAATTGATGGCGATCAAATTTTAAGCGTAGTAGGTCTAGATATGAAAGACCGAGGCGTATTAAAAAGAGATGCAATCGTTGCTACTGTTATGAGTAACCTTGGTTTAACGGTTATGAGTAAAGAACAAAATGTTAACCTAATTCAAACAAGAGTAGGAGACCGCTATGTTCTAGAAAAAATGCTGAAACATGGTTATAACCTTGGTGGAGAGCAATCAGGACACGTTATTTTCCTAGATTACAACACCACAGGAGATGGTTTAATCACAGCAATTCAACTACTTTATGTGATGAAGAAAACAGGTAAGCCATTGTCTGAACTTAAAAATTGTATGCAAGTGTTTCCACAAGTACTGGTTAATGCTAAAGTTAAAAATGAAAACAAGTACGACTATAATGAAGATCCTGAGATTCAAGAGCAAATTAATGCTCTGGAAAATAGGTTTAATGGAGAAGGGCGTGTGCTTATTAGACCTTCAGGTACAGAGCCACTTGTACGTGTAATGATTGAAGGTAAGGATAAAGCTGTTATGGAAGCAGAAGCTAAGAAACTAGCAGCCTTTATTGAAGAAAAATTAGGGTAATAAAATGTGCATAAGGATTTCATACCTTTAGATCAGATAAAGAATGGAATCCTTACTTTTTTGAGATGCTATGTATTAATTATCGGAAATCTGTCTAACAAGACAGGATTTTCAGCTTATGATAGAGAATTTACAAATTATTAACAATTTCTTTGTAGCCAAGTATTGGAAATTTATATTGGTAAATGTTAAGATAATAATATCATGATATGTACTCATTTATATTACTAAATATTTTACAAGAGGAGAAAGAACTGATGAATAAAAGAATTACTTATTTATTAACAACGTTATTAATTGCTCAATCATTATCGCCTGTTTATGCGCAAACATCCTATTTACAAGAGGGCAATTATTTAGCTTTAGGAGATACTTATTCAAGAACAACAGGACCTGCAATAGATGTGGATCGTCCAACCACAACAGGACCTTCTATTGACATTAATAATCCAGATGTAACTGTTCAGGTAACAGCAGACTCAGTTACAACAGGTGGTTCATTACATATTTCAGATTTTGAAAAAGACTATGTATCTATTAAAGTTAATTTAAAAGGTACAGCTTTTAAAAATCCTAGAGAAGATGGTAGTTCAATTGCTTCTGCGATGGATCAATCTCTTAATATAAAACCAACTAATGCAGAAGAGCACTGGAAAATTATTTCTAGTATCTATATTAATAATGAAACTGAATTTATCTTAAATATTAAAACACAATATTTAGATATGAACTCTTTATCTAATACTCTTTCATTAACACTTCCAGAACGTTTATTAACAACAGATAAGGATGTCAATGTAAGGATTCCTATTGTTCATGATGTGATTTTACCAAATGGTTCAGCTATTGTAACTTCTGGTTCTGTTTTAGCTTCAGATATTATAGGGGGACGAATTAGGGTTGAAGTTCGCTTAGAAAATACTGCTTTTATAGATCCTAAACATGCTGCAGGTTCTGTTCATTCGAACATCCTTAGTACAATAAATTTAAGAGCATCAAATGGTGCAAAAGAAATTGAGGGTAGTAGTGTAGCAGTTATAAATGAAAAGGAATTTGTTTTTGAGTTAGAAGCTAAAAATATTGATCCAAATTCTATCCAAGATATGCTGAGCTTCACAGTACCTGGAAGCCTATTAACAAATAGGAAAAATGTTGTAGTTCAAGTACCAGTAATAGCAGACAGTAGTACAGATAACAATAACAATGGTGTAGGTAACGATAATACTGCAGATAATAATAATGGTGCAGGTAACAATAATACTGCGGATAACAATAATAATAGTGCAAGTAACAATAATAGTGTAGGTAATAATAGTAATACTGTAGATAGCAAGAGTGGTAGTGAGGATAATAATAGTAATACTATAGATAGCGAGAGTAGTAGTGAGGATAATAATACTTCAGAAACTACTGAGGTAGGTAAAGAAACACCACAAGAAACATCAGGTGCTGATATATCAACTAAGGCAGAAAAACTTCCAGTTACAGTTTCTAGTTCTGTAGAGAAATTGGTTCAAACACAAAAAAGAAACTTATTAACAAAGGCTCAAGAAACGAACTATGGACTTACTATTAATAATCAAAAAATAGAATTAGAAAATAAATTATTAGTGAGCAATGGAAGAACGTTAGCACCAATTAGAACGATTTCTGAAGCACTTAATATTCCAATTCATTATCATGATCAATCAAAAACAGCTATTATTCAGACAGAAGATACTTTAATTGAATTGCCATTAGGTTATAATGTAGCAATTGTTAATGGTAAGAGTGTTCCATTAGATGCTAATGATTCTAGTGTAATGTCTACAATTAAAAACAATAGATCATATCTTCCAATGAGATTTATTGCAGAGCAATTAAATTTAAATGTTGATTTTGATGGAGAGCAAGTAAGTATTACTTCAACTAAATAAAAGTGTAAAAAGCAAGTTTAGAGAAATTTTCTAAACTTGTTTTTTTATTATAAGAGTTTGTAAAAAATTTTGTATAAACGATTAACTATTAAAAAATGTAAAATACATAAATTCAACAGGAATATAAAATAATAACTCTATGAAAGAATCATAAATATGAAGATGAGCCAATAAGGAGGAGCAGTTATGTCTAATGAGTATAAGGGTGATTTAAAATTTTCAAATGTAGTAAATCGTGTTGTTTCTGAAGGTGGAGCAAATGCAGAACAAATTACGAAGCTCATTAAATCTGGAGGAGAGGTTGTAGGATATGAATTAGAATCAGGTAAGCATATTTCCGTCAAGCAAGCTATTGATATGGCGAGAAATAATCAGCTGAAGCATGTAGGGGTATCCACTTCTAAGGATGGAAGTGAATATATTAGATCTTTAGCTGATGGAGATGAATCTAATAATTTAGGTAATCTTCCATCAATTTCAGCAGACTATAGACAAGAATAAAAGTAATAAAAGGACGTAAAAAAGAAGCGATAGAGGGGCTATCGCTTTTATAAATAAGAACTATATAATATTGGGGTTTATGAGATAATCGGAATGGGGAGGAATCATAATTATCTCATAACTTAGTATGAGTCAATAACCAAATAATATACAAGGTGATAACTGGAAATTGAGTTTTTCTATATACGAATAGCGCTTATAAGGGTATAATGAGAACAGGATTGATATCTAAAATATAAAAAGCCGCAAGTTTACGGAGGAGGTGCCGGAATATTGAAAAAAGAGGATAGAGAAACACAATATTCAGACAGCAAGATCTATTGTAATTGTTGTGGGCAGATAATATGTAAAAAAGGTTGTTTAAAGGAAGATTACTTACATGTTAGAAAAGATTGGGGATATTTTTCATTTAAGGACTTAACAGGTCATGCCTTTAATATGTGTGAGGCGTGTTATGATCAAATGATTTCTAATTTTAAGATTCCTGTAGAAGAGTTTCCTATTGACGAAATTCCAGATTATACAGATGAAGAATTAAAAGCATTAAATGAAGCATATGCTATAGCGCTAGGTAAGTAAATTAAAATTGAAAAGGTAAAAAGACATCTAAAAAGAAGTATATTTTTAGATGTCTTTTTTTGTTAAAACAAAGATAAAATATGAAGATGATGGGATATGATTGTAACAATTGAGTTAAAGGGATATAATAACAGTATCAATAGAAAGGAATTAGAAATATGTTAGATATTTGTTTACTAGGAACAGGAGGTATGCTTCCTCTTCCTGATCGTTATTTGACAGCAATGCTTGCTAGATTTAATGGAAGAAAACTTTTAATTGACTGTGGTGAAGGCACACAGGTGACCATGCGCCTATTGGGCTGGGGGTATAAAACTTTAGATGTTATTTGCTTTACTCACTATCATGGAGATCATGTAACAGGGCTCCCAGGGTTATTGCTTACACTGAATAATACAGGAAGAGTAGAACCACTTACAATAATTGGACCACCAGGTTTAAGAAAGATTGTGGAAGGCTTAACAGTTGTATCTAAAGATATTAGCTTTGAGCTGAATTTAATAGAGCTACCTTATGAGAAGCAGACCTTACAAGTAGGAGAGTTTCATATTACAGCACTTCCTGTACCACATAATGTAAAATGCTTTGCTTATGTTATTGAGAATCATCGTTTACCAAAGTTTATGGTAGAAAAGGCAAAGCTCAATCATGTGCCACAAAAAGTATGGAAACTGCTTCAACAAGGTCAAACAGTTGAGTTTGAGGGCAAACGTTATACACCTGATATGGTGCTAGGTGATCAAAGGAAAGGAATCAAAGTCGCTTATAGTACAGATTGTAGGCCAACACAGGACTTAGAAGAGGCTATTACAGAAGCAGATTTATTTATTTGTGAAGGTATGTATACAGATGACAGTTATTTAGCACAAGTAAAGAAACATAAGCATATGCTTGCTTCTGAAGCTGCTTTATTAGCTAAGAAGGCAAAGGTAAAAGAGCTTTGGCTGACTCATTTTAGTCCGGCATTACCAACATCTTATATTAGTATTGAAGAAGTAAAGAAAATCTTTCCACAGACTATAGCAGGGAAAGATCGTATGACCAAAACAATTGAATTTTCTTAAGTAAGTTATGAGAGAGGATAAGGAGGAGTGGGATGAGACAATTAGTAGGTGCGTTATTAGCGATAGTAGTGATTGGTGTGTTTATTGTATCCGTACAAAATAGAGGTGCAGATGATAAGACACAACAGGCTATAAAGCAAGAAAGAGGTGAAGCAATTATTCAAATTGAAGAAGAAATTGATGCATCATATCCTAGTGAACCTGTAGAAGTTGTTGAGGCACATAGTAAGCTTATGAAACTTTTATATGGTAGTAGCAATGGTTTAGCAGGCGAGATGCTGGAAGATTATGTACGAACGATTAGAAAACTTTATTCTGCAGATTTTTTAAACTTAAATCCATATGAGAAGCAGCTAGAATCTTTACAGACAGAGATGAGTGATATTCAATCTTCAAAAATGAAATTATTAAGTAACCAAACAAAAGAAATTTACATTATAAAAGATGAGACAGGCAAAGAAACAAGAGCAGAAATTAATGTAAATCATGTGACTAATGGGGCAAATATAATAAGAACTTACTACCTTGTTAAGGAATCAGGTATGTGGAAGATTAATTCTTGGGAAGATATAGAAAGTGTAGAATAGATAGCATTGTAATAAGGAAAGATGGAGGAAGAAAGAATGAAAGACATCTTTATACTAGCTATTGAGACATCATGTGATGAAACTTCAGTAGCAATAGTAAAAAATGGTCGAGAAGTACTTGCTAATAGTATTTCAACACAAATTCCACTTCATAAGCAGTATGGAGGGGTAGTACCAGAGATTGCATCTCGTATGCATGTAGAGAAAATCAACTTGGTAATTAAAGAAGCACTTAAAGAAGCCAATATGACATTAGATGATGTGGATGTAATTGGTGTAACCTATGGACCAGGTTTAGTAGGTGCACTTTTAGTAGGGGTTATGGCGGCGAAATCCATTGCTTTTGCAAAAAACAAACCATTAGTAGGTGTGCATCATATAGAAGGGCATATTGCAGCCAACTATATTGCCCATCCTGAGCTAGAACCGCCATTTCTTTGTCTGGTTGTATCAGGAGGACATACCCATCTAGTTCATGTAAAAGATTATACAACTTATGAAATAATTGGAAAAACTAGAGATGATGCAGCAGGTGAAGCTTATGATAAGGTAGCTAGAGCCATTGGGCTTACTTATCCAGGAGGTCCTAAAATTGATCAGTTAGCTCAAGAAGGTAATAAGGAAGCAGTCAAATTTCCAAGAGCACTTCAAGATGGAAGCTATGATTTTAGCTTTAGTGGCTTAAAGTCAGCCGTTCTGAATTATATCAATGGTGCCAAAATGAAAGGTGAGGTAATTAACCCAGCTGATATTGCAGCAGCATTTCAATCTAGTGTAATAGATGTATTAGTAGGTAAGACCATGAGTTTAGCAGAAGAAAAAGGGATGAGTAAAATTGCTTTAGCAGGTGGTGTGGCAGCTAATAAAGGCTTAAGAGCGGCTATGAGTAAGGCTTGTGAAGAAAAAGGTAAAATATTATACTATCCAGAACTTGTATTATGTACTGATAATGCAGCAATGATAGGGTGTGCAGCTTATTATGAATATTTAAAAGGAACAAGAGCAGGAATGGATTTGAATGCAGTACCTAATTTACCTTTAGGACAAAGATAAGAGGGAAGGGGGCTCACAATGAGAAAAATTCTGAGATTTTTGTTTTCAGGTTTATTTTCAGGGCTAATCACATTGGGAGTGACAGAACTTGAGAGAATGCAAGTTATCCCTGAAGCAATAGAAGGCAAGCTAAATGTTATTTATATGAATAAAGAAATTATCCTATTTATATTATTTTTTGGAATTATTTACTTTACAGTGGCAACCCCTCTTGCGCATCAAATAGCTTGTAAGTTAGAAGATGTTCTTAGTCGCTATCCGATGCAGGAAATTCTTATGTATATTATTGGACTTGGTATTGGATTATATGTAGCGAGCTTATCAAGTAATGCAATTAAGATGAATCGTACAACATTAGTGGGGCAAGTTTTTATTTTGTTATTATATATTGGTTTAGGTTTTTTCGGAATGTACTTAGTTCATTTAAAAAAAGGAGAAATCAAGGGGTGGCTAAGTAAGACTGGGGATATTTTGGCACACAATGAGCCTAAAATTTTAGATACAAGCGTTATTATTGATGGGCGTATTTTAGATATTATTAGCACAGGTTTTATTGATGGTAAAATAGTGATTCCATCTTTTGTATTAGATGAACTTAGGCATATTGCCGATTCATCAGATTCACTCAAGAGAAATCGTGGGAGAAGAGGTCTTGATATTTTAAATGAATTAAAAAATACACGTATTACTCCAGTAGAAGTTATGGAGATTGATTATAAAGAGCTACATGAAGTAGATAGTAAGCTTTTAAAGTTGGCACAAGAAATTCAGGGAAAAGTTGTTACCAATGATTTTAACCTAAATAAAGTAGCCAAATTGCAAAAGGTACATGTCCTCAATATTAATGACTTAGCTAATGCTATCAAACAAGTGGTTTTACCCAATGAAGAACTGACAGTTCTTGTTGTTAAAGAAGGAAAAGAACATGAGCAGGGATTAGCCTATCTTAATGATGGGACTATGATTGTCGTGGAAGGCGGTAAAAAGCATGTGGGAAGTAGTGTTCGGGTAGTAGTTAATACCGTATTGCAGACTTCAGCAGGGCGCATGATTTTTGCAAGGTTACAAAATGCTCATGAAAGATAAAAGTTAAGGTAGCACTTACCATTAAGGTAGGAGCTACTTTTTTGATATGACAAAATAATAAAATAGAAAGGAATCAAAGAATGAAACAAATCAAGTATTATAAGTGGACAATCGTGACAGTCATTTTAATTTGGATTGCGATATTAATGCCAGGAGGTAATGGCCCCTCTATTGGGATTCCACATATAGATAAGGTGGTGCATTTTGGCATGTTTGCCACCTTAGTACTAAGTTTTTATAGTGAGTATACCTATCAACATAAGAAGCTTCCAAAGCACTTAGTCTCATGGGGCATCATAGAAGGATTTGCTCTACTTACAGAAATTGCCCAATTATTTGTACCAGGTCGCTCTTATGATATAAAAGATTTTATTGCAGATTCATTAGGGATGCTACTTATGATGATTATTTTCTCTAAAATATGGATTACAAGAAAGAAGGAGTAAAAAATATAAGGTTTTAGAAAAAAGATGGCGAAATAGTAATAAAGAAATTAATAATACTGGGAGGGTGTAGTATGAAAAGAGAAAAATGGAAAAAAGTAATTGCCATGTTAGCATGTTCGGCAGTATTAAGCCAAGGTATGACTCCTAATGTGTATGCCACAGATTATAATACGCAATTAAAAGATTTAGATGAAAGTTTAAGTGAAGAGCCTATAGAGCCAGAGAAGGAAAATGAAGACTCAAGCGAAGAACTAGAAGAGTCAGGAAAAGAAGACGAAAATTTAAGTGAAGAACCTGAAGTACCAGAGAAGGAGGACGGAAGCTTAAATGGAGAGTCTGAAGCGCCAGAGAAAGAAGATGAAAATTTAGGTGATGGGTCTATGGCACCAGATGGAGAAGATGGAAGTTTAAATGAAGAGCTAGAAGTGCCCAGTGAAGAAGATGAAGGCTTAGATAATGAATCTGCAGAGTCACAAGAAGAAGAGAGTGATTTTGATGAAGAAGAGGATTTCTTATTAGAAGAGGAGCAATTCTTTGAAGAAATAATAGAAGAGGATGGATTGAGCGAAGAGTTCTTAAGAACACTTGAGACAAGAAGTGCCATAACTGTTTCCACACAAGAACAATTTATGGCAGCATTAAAGCAGCCAAACATGACTATTATTGTACAAGGAAACATTACTTTAGGTAAAGAGACTAATCCAGATCATTCTATGAAGGCAATTGAGATTCTAGCTAATACAACGATTGAAGGGAAAAGTGGAGCAACATTAAATCTTCGTGCGCCATTACAATTAGCAGGTGATAACGTTACTTTCAAAGATATTAAGTTACATTTTGAATCAAGTAATGCTCTAGGAAGTGTGGCACAACGTGAAATCTTTTTAGCAGGATATAGCTTAACTCTAGATAATGTAGATACCTATTTAAAAGGTGCTGGGGGTTCATTAGGTGGAATTGGTAGTTCAGAGGATGAGTTACTTCCAACTGTTTATGGTGGAGCAGAGGAATATACCACAACATCTATGGGAAGTCATGCACAATTAAAGGTCAAAAACCCTAATAGCAATACAATTCTTCAAGGAATTCATTTAGGAAATATAAAAGGTCAAAGACCTTATGAAGGGAATGCTACACTTATCCTTGATCCTAAGATGAAAATTAGAGATGGGATTTTTACAGATAATACAACTGCAACAGTAAAATTAGAGAATGCAAGCAACAGCTGGATTGATAAAATAACTGGTAATAATAAGTCAACTTTAGAAATTAATAGTGTTGCAGCAACAGATATACAGGTTAATGGATTTAAAGATATTCACTTAAAAAATGGGGCAACTTTTATACCAAGTTCAAGTTCTCAAATACATAATATTTTCTTAGAGAATGGCACCACTTTAAATTTAAGAAATATGTTAGATGTTACGATTAATGGGGACTTTAATGGTGGAGGAACTTTAATGCTTGATACAGCAGGTTCATTAACTATTAATGGGCAAGTTTCTGGTGAAACAACCGTTAGTGCAGATTTTAATGCTCCTTGGGAAAATGAAAAAGTATATATTACTGCACCTAATAGTTTTGATAATAGCTTTAGATTCTCGGAATTTTATAAAGACTTTTTTGAGTTAAAGTTTGATTCAAATTCTAAAACTTGGACAGCAAGTGGAGTTCCAGCTCTTGATCGTGAAGTAGATCCTAATTCTATAAGAGTTATTGGACCAACAATCGTGGATAAAAATGATTTAGACAGTAATAAAAATGGAGTTGAGTATGAAGTACTCTTTAAAGATACCGATGGATTAGACTATAGTCCATATATTGAAGGGATAATTATTAAAAAGTCACAATATGATGTTGGTAAGCAAGCTGGAAGGTACGGAATTGGTCAATCTTTAGATGATATATATAACGATTTATTCAATGGTAGTTTGGATGGAACGGGAATAGATGTAGGAGCAAATAACTACGATATAGATAATAAGATAATTTTAAGTACAGATCAAAATGTTAGTCCAGGACGATATTATATGGTGCTTGCCAAAGGTATAGATGATGCACCAATTATTGCCGAAATCGAATTTACTGTTATTGAGCAATCAACTGGTGGAACAAATATTAATGATTCTAGTATTACAATTGATGCAATTGCTAATCAGAAGTATACAGGTCAGGCAGTTAAACCTTCAATAACTGTTAGAAATAATGTGACACCTTTAGTAGAGGGAACTCACTATCTCGTAGATTACACAAATAATATTAATATAGGTAAAGCCACTGCAACCATCATAGGTATTGGAAGTTATACTGGTAAAAAGCAGATTAATTTTAATATTGAAAAAGGTACAGCAGATTTAGGATTAGAAGCGGACAAACAAGAATATACCTATGGTGATACCATTCGTTTTACATTTAAAGCTGAGCCCAAGAAGGGGATTAAGTCAGAACAAGCTTATGCTAGGGCAGTAGCAGAAGAAAACGAAGTAAAATTCTACTTTGGAAATAATGCATCAGAAGACAATCTTTTAGGAAAAGCAAAAATAGATAAAAATGGGAAAGCTACTTTACTTTATAAAACAACGGATCAAAAGTTACCAATAGGTACGAGTCAAATTTACATTGATTTCGGAGGCTCTAATACCTTATTACCAGCACAAGGGCAAGCTCAGTTACAAGTTAAACTAAAGCCACAAGTGGTTCATGTTGAGCATATCAGTTTAGAAGACTTCGTTTATGATGGGCAAAAGAAAACCACTAAAATTCAACAGGTTGGTTTGGATGAAGGGAAAACATTAAGTGTTACTGGGACGGCAGAATTAGCATCACCTGAGGCAAATTCATATAACAAAGCCACTGTTATGGAGTGGAAACTTAGTACAGAAGATAGTAAGTGGTATCAGTTACCTGATTTAGCTACTCAGAAAGAATTTACAGTAGCCCCAGAGGTTGTGATTCGTAAGGCATCAGCCCCAGAAACTGTAGATAAAAACAGGATGTATTCTATGATTGCTGGAGTACAAAAAGAAAATATTAGCCAATTAGTACCAAGTGGTTATACACCTCAAAGTTATCAAGTAGGAAAAATTACAGATGATAGTCAGATTCTAACTCATGTGAATATGGATACAAATGGAACATTAAGTTATGAATTAAAAGCAGTAGAAGGTAGTGCCACAATTCCTGTCATTGTTTCCTTTGCTAACTATGAAGATATGATGGTTAATATTCATGTTACTGTCACAAACAAACAAATCGTAGATTTAAAAATGACTGCACCAAACATGACCTATAATGGACAGCCATACAATGCCTGGTCAGTTGAAGGATACTCAAATTCTGATCCTAATTTAAAAGTAACCTACTATGACGCCTTAGAACAACAACTATTAACATCTGCACCAACTCAGGCTGGACAATATGGAGTGACAGTTCGCTTTGAGGATGGAGTGAAACTAGGAGAAGCCACTCAAAGCTTTAAGATTATGCCTAAACCAATTGAACTTAAAGCAGTTAATCGAAAGATTAAAGTGAATGAAAGTGCACCAGACTTAAGTAATCCTCAGTTAGGTGTAGATTATGAATATGGAGTAAGTGGTGGACCTATTTCAGGAGATCAGATTGGTGATATTAAGATGACTTATTCAAGTACACCTGATACATCCAAAACAGGAACTTATGAGATTCACATAAGTGTACCTACACCATTAAATGATAATTATCATATTACCAATACCAGTGGCATACTAACTATTGAAGATACTGCTAGTTCTATCCCAGTACAAGGTATTGAGATAAATCGTGATAATCTGACTTTATATCTAGGTGAGACAGGAACTTTACGAGCAACAGTTAAACCGA
>JARKVN010000046.1 GCA_029851645.1 Cellulosilyticum sp.
TGCTTTTTCTACTTCTTGTTCCCAAAGTTCATATTCATATTCTCTTGCAATACGTGCAGCTTCTTCAAATGCTGCCTTATCTTCTTCTGGAAGCTCTTCATAAAGATTATTATTCACAACAATATAATCAGGTACAATTAAGTGTTTTGTGTAAGAGTAATAAGGCGCAATCTCATAGTGTTTTGTATTAGAATAAGATGGCTCGTTGTTTTCAGCTCCATCTACTACTCCTGATTGAATTGCTGTAAAAACTTCACCAAATGACATTGGTGTTGCTGAACCACCAAGATACTTCATCATTTTTACATAAGTATCTGATTCCGCTGTTCTGATTTTCATTCCTTTTAAATCTGATACAGATTGAATTGGCTTATTAGCATACATATTACGTGTCCCTGCTGTAAACTGAGAAACCATTCTAAAGTTATAACCTTCTGTTTGCTCAAATAAAGTTTCTACTGCTGGTGACTCTTCAAAGAATAACTTTTGATGTTCTTCATCATCAAATAAAAATGGCATTTCAAATGTTAAGAAACCATCTACATAACTTGAAACAATAGAGTTACCTACTACAGCCATTTCAATAATTCCATATTGAACTTGTTCTAATGTCTCTCTTTGTGGTCCTAAGAGCTCATTAGGATATACCTCAAATCTGTATCTGCCATCTGTAAGCTCAGAAAACACTTCTCCCATCTTCTTAACTGCCATTGTCTGAGGGTGATCTTCTGTTTGATTAAGTGCAATATTCCAAACTTGTTGTTTTGTTCCAGTTTCTGATGAACAACCTGTTGCAAATATTGACATAGCTAATCCTGCTACAAGTCCTATGATTGCTTTATATTTTTTCAACTTTTCCTTCCTCCCAAACTTTACTAGTAGTTGTCTTATGTACTAAAATTATAACAAATAATCCATTTAGTCCTCTATTTCATATTTTGTTATATCTGTCACTTTTTTGTCTAATTTTTAACATACGCAACCTTGTAGCATAAAATTGTTATTACATTTGTCTGTTACATCAAAATAGTACAAGCCTTATCCTTTACCCTTAGGATGCCCACTTGTACTATTTTGATGTATCTATTATTTTAACTTGCTTTTATACTGACTTGGGGAACTCCCCTCCATACGCTTAAAAACTCTTGTAAAGTAGTTAGCATTTTCATAGCCAACTGCAATCCCTACATCTTTTACTGTCATATCGGTCGTTTCTAGAAGCTTTTTGGCCTGATTCACCCTAAGTGAAGTAATATAATCGACATAACTCATATTCATATGTTCCTTCATTAATTTAGTAAAATAAAATGAACTAAATCCAATCATACTGGCTGCTTCTTCTAATGAAATATCTTCATTATAATGTTCTTCCAGATAGCTACAGACCTTTTGTATGAGTGCCTCATTCTTATCTGGCATTTGCTGCATCTCTTCTTTGGCATAGTCAAACAAATGGTTATAAAAACTCATTAAATCTACATAGCTTCCTACATCACTTGCTAGTCTATCTGCACCCTGTAATAATAATTCTGGTGTGTTTCTTCGAATAGAACGCTCAATAATGGTATAGAGCCCTTGTAACTCCTTCTTAAATTCAATAAATTCATACTCACTTTTTAAATACTCTATTATTTTTATAACCTGCCCCTTAGCTTCCTCAAACTCTTTCTTTCGAATCAGCTCTACTATTTTATCTTCTATTTCATAAGGATAAGCTTTCTTTTCTTTTTTATCGGATGCAAAAAACCTTTGCTTTTCCTGATACAATACCTTAGGAATTTCTCCTGGATTTATAATCATTTCTGAAAGCTGATAAGAAATAGACATCCCTATACTATGAATACACTCATCCATTTCTTCTTCTAAAATTCTACACATATCTTGTGCTTTATAGTGATGATAAGCCTGTAATATAAACACAACTGTTACTAAATCTTTCAAATCTCCTACCATTGCAATAATATGGCTCAGTTCACACTTTTTCTCTAGCTTTCCTTTAAAACGCTCCTTAATAAATTCTTTCTGAATATGACTCATCCCCTCATATTGCTCAATAGTTGTAAAATCAATAAGTCCAATAACAGCACACTCCATCTTAATATCCATAATTTCTAGGTAATGCTTAATCTGTTCTTCAGAAGCTTGATAATCTAATATACGTTCCTTAAATTCTGATTGAAACTTCTCTTTAATGACAGAAAATTCATGTTGAATTTTTTCAGTATAGGTATGTTGTAATTGTTCTTCTTTTAATTTGCGTACTATCTTTTCTACGTATCTACAGACTTCATCTACATCAACAGGTTTTAATAAAAACTCATCAACTCGAAGTGAAATTGCCTCTTTCGCATAATCAAAATAATCATAAGCTGTAATAAAAACCATATTGGCCTCTGGCAAAAATTCCCGTATACTCCTTGCTACTTCAATCCCTGAACAACCTGGCATCTTAATATCTAGAAAAATAATATCTGGCTTAAACGTTCTTGCGCGTTCAATGGCATCTAACCCATTAGTAGCCTCTTTTATTTCAAACTTTTCATTAAACCTTTGACCTATGATATGTTTCATAGCTTCTCTTTCAATATATTCATCTTCAACTAACAATAATCGAAACATCCTATATTCAACCTACGCTTTCTTAAATCTCGTCATATTAAAATTTGAATAGTAAATAGTGTACCTCTTATGCTACTTGAGTAAATTTGATAATCTACATTTTTTGAAAAGAGTATATTTAAACGATGTACTACATTTTCAATACCAATATGTTTTTCTTGGTCCATACGCACCTCATGACACTTGCATCTTTTGCGTAGCTGACTGAGTTCTTCCTTATTCATGCCAATCCCATTATTATAGACACGTAAAATCATCCTATTTCTCCTCTTAGTAATGCGTACAATAATTAGTCCTTTCCCAACCTTTTCTTCTAATCCATGACGAAATGCATTCTCCACAATTGGTTGCAAAGTAAAGAGCGGAATTTTCACCTTTTCATCTACCTCATTGACCACCTCATACTCTAACCGCGTTCCCATTCTTGCTTTTAGTATATAAAGATATTGATGAATCATATCTACTTCCTCTTGTAAATCCACTAAACTCGTCGTCTTCTTTAGACTATATCTCATAAATTTAGACAAGGCCATAATAAGATCATATACCTTACGATCATTTTCCATAATTGCATTCATAGAAATCATATTTAATGTATTAAAGAGAAAATGGGGTTGGATTTGAAACTGTAATCCTTGTAATTGTGCCTCTTTTAATAATTCACTCATTCGACTTTTCTCTAACTCTTCTTCTGCTAACTTTAACTCTAGTTGCGCTTTCTCATCTGCCTTTTGCTTAAGAGCTTCCATCGTCATGATTAATCGGTTAAAACTTGTTGTCATTTCCCGAATTTCCTCTGGTCCTTCTTGTACCTCTAAGATTTCTATTTTATTTCCCTCTGAAATACGTTTAGTAAGTTTTAACACCTTGCTAATGAGTCCCTCTAGGTATCGACTGTATCTTATCCCTAGATACAGAGCCATTCCTATAACAACAGTCGTTACAACTACTAAAGTGTACTGAAGCGCCTTACTGTGACTTGAAGTTTGCTTTAAAAACTCTTCATTTTCCTGAACACTATACGTTATCATTTCTTGTATATAAGTATCTATACGATTTAATACTTCTATTATTTCCAAATAAACTTTATACTGATCTGTTTTTTCTAGTTTTTGTACTAAGGAGTCACTCTTTTCATTTACTAATAAAATTAAATCCATTCCCTTATTTTTATATTGTTGAAATAAATATTGAGTCACTCGTAATCGTAAATTAATATCTACAGAAGTTGTTTGCAGTCTGACCTTTTCAATTAAATGGTCAGCTTCTTGAATTACATCGATGATTCTCTCTTCTTCATTTCCCTTGGGGCCATAAATGAGTTCACCAACGATTTTCTTACCTTCGTTAGTTATTTCAGATAACTCACTAATCATTAACATGTATTCTAAATCCTGTCTGTGCCTGTCTATGGTTCTATAATTAAGGCTTAAAGAAACAACAGTGACTCCTCCAATGGCTATACCTATAGCAATAAAAATACTTATGAGCTGTATTCGAATAGATGTATTTTTTATATTATTTAAGATGTGTTTCATATTAATCCTCTTACTTCTATTGACAGCTAAAACTCATCTCTAATTGTCTTTGATTTGTAGCGTGCAGCTCTAGCTTAAAAGACTCTGTCCCAAATTTCTCTTTCCATCTTCTTATCACTTCATCAAAGTGCTCGTAGTCTTGATTTTTATCACCCTGCTTCACTTTTTCTAATACAGCTTCAAAATCTATTGGCCCCATAAAAAGAAAACGAATCCAGGTTACTTCATCCTTTTGACTCACTTCTATATATAATTGAAAAGGTTTTATTGGGTTATCCATCACTGTTAGAATCTGCTTAATACAAGCTGCTATTGTATAATGAGGCATAAAAATAATCTTTAAGTCACTTTTCTCCGTATACTTAAAATCCAATACATTGTTATGCTTTAATCTAAATAACTCACAATACTTTCGTACAATATCCATTTCTTTTGCTGCGGTTACTTCTTTTCCTCCTTCATTCCAACGATACTTTAAAATATGGCTATGAATCCCTATCATCTTCTCTGTTACTAAAGCATTTTCAATGACAGCCATTCTTGAAATACTATTTAATTCTCGTAGTAAATCATTTATATATGCCTTCACTTTCTTAGCTCCTCTATCTATTCTATCATTTATAAAACCAATATTTATACTTATTTTGCACTTTTTCTTCTTATTCTAACCTTTACTTGTTAGTATTTCTATCAAATTAAGCTTATTGTTTCATAAATATCACTATTTTATCATTATAACGATTTACTAACAAATGATAAATAACCAATTTACTTGAGAACATTAAGCTCCAATCCATCCTCCCCATTTTAAAAGATTTAGGCTTGATTTCCTTAAAGAATAACATATATAATAAAGCTCGTGGGGCTAATTTTATATAAAAATAATTTTTATGAGCTATTTCAAATAAAAACAAATTTTTAAAACCCAAGAAAACTATCATTCATTAGTTTATTAAATGATATAATAGAGGGAATATAGGAAAAGAAATGAGGAAAATGATTTATGCTATTTAGAAGACATAAGCAAACAACTGAAGAAATACAAAAAGATAAAGAACTTTCATTAGATATCCTAATTGCTAAAGGCGTTCAAGCAGCTATGCCCGATCCATACTATGTTCGTGATATGGATTATAATGTTATTTATTGGCCTGATTCAGTAGCTAAACTTACAGGCTACTCTGCTCAAGAAGCTAAACGTATAAAGTGTGGTGATATCTTTAAAGCTGCAGTTTGCAAAGATTGTCCAACCACTAAGTGTGTTAAACAAAAGAAATTTTTAACCAATGCAGAAGCAGAAATTTATCATAAAAATGGTAAGAAAATTACTGTATTAGTATCTAATATGGGTGTATATGATAAAAATGGTACCCCAATAGCTGCTATTGAAATTATTAAAGATTTTTCAACAACTAGAAATTTCTCAAATGATCTTCTAGCTCAAACAGAGAAAGGGCTCTCGATATCCCAAGATTTAGCAGACTCTACATCACAAATTCATGAATGCGTTTCTGAATTAAATTTACAATCAGAAAAATTAACTGAGATTACAAGCAATGGTCTTGATTTATCTTTATCTGTTAAAAATAAATCTAATGCTTGTAGAACACTTGCTGAAGAAACAACTGATAATATCAGAGAATCTAAAACAGCTATGGATGATGTGCTACTTAAATTAACTTCTTTAACAGAAAGTATCAATGAGATTAGTAATTTTATATCTACCATCCAAGACATCTCATCTCAAACTAATCTTTTAGCTTTAAATGCATCCATTGAAGCCGCTAGAGCAGGTGAGTCTGGTAGAGGATTTGCCGTTGTTGCAGAAGAAATTAGAAAGCTCGCAGAAAATTCTAACAG
>JARKVN010000066.1 GCA_029851645.1 Cellulosilyticum sp.
AACCTCAGCTTTAGATAATGAAAGTGAACGTTTCATTCAAAAGTCTTTAGATGAATTAGCTAAAGATAGAACAACTTTAGTGATTGCTCATCGTTTAAGCACCATTCGTAATGCAGATGAGATTCTTGTGCTAACACCTAATGGTATTGAGGAACAAGGAAATCATAATGAACTTATGGATAAGTCTGGTATTTATGCAGATTTATACAATATGCAATTTGAAGCAGTATAATGAATCAAGGTACAAAGAAGAAAGTGTAAAATAGAAAAAGATTAAGCACTAATTAGAAGTTAGAGCCTTCTACTTAGTGCTTTTTATGAATAAAAGAATCAGAGCATTTTAGGAGGATAAGATGAGTCTATTAAAGTTAGGAGATCAAGTCGCTTTAGTTTGTTTATCCAATGGGTTACCTAAAGAGGCAGAGGTAAAAATTAAGCAATTATGTAATGCGTTAAGAGAACTGGGTTTAGAGGTTATTTGTAGTCCTTATCTAGTACAAGAAGAGTCGGTATTTAGTGCATCAGCTACAACAAGAGCAAAGGTCTTAATGGGTTTTTATAAATCAGATAAAGTAAAGGCTATTTTTGATATATCAGGTGGAGACATTGCTAATGAAGTACTAGAATATTTAGATTATGATATCATCAAAGAGAAAAATAAAACCTTCTTCGGGTATAGTGACTTAACGACAGTTATTAATGCCTTATATAGTCAGACAGGAAAGAGCAGTTATTTATATCAAATTAGAAATCTTATTGGAACTTGTGGAAAGATACAAAGAGAGGCTATTTTCAAAACACTCCTTCAAGGGGAAAAAAGCCTACTAGATTTTAACTATCAGTTTATACAAGGAAGTGAGTTAGAGGGAAGTGTAGTAGGAGGAAATATTAGGTGCTTTCTCAAATTGGCAGGGACAAAATATATGCCTGATTTTAAAGATAAAATACTCTTTCTAGAAAGTCGTAGCGGAGGTGTGGCACAAATGGTAACTTTTCTAAACCAATATAAACAAATTGGAGCCTTCAGGCAAATTAAAGGATTAATTTTAGGAAGCTTTACTCAAATGGAATCAGAGGCGTTAACACCTACTATAGAAGAATTGGTATTACAAGTAGTAGATAGGATAGATTTGCCAATTGTAAAGACAAGTGAAATAGGACACGGTGCAGACTCTAAAGCGATTATAATTGGTCAGCATATAAGCTTGTGTTAAAGAGATAGAAAATAAAGTAGTAAGCTAGGCAAGTATATAGGTCTATGGTATGATAAGAGAATGAAGAATGTAAGGAGCGTAGGTATATGCAAAAGATAGCAACAGTGGAAGGCACTAAGGCAGTTATTAGTAAGTATCCTTTTGCCTTTCAGAAGAAGTTTGGTCAAAATTTTTTGATTGACCCACATGTATTAGATAAAATTATCCGTTCGGCAGATATTACAAAGGAAGATTGTGTCATTGAAATTGGCCCTGGAATTGGTTGCGTGACACAGGCACTTCTTGAGCACGCAGGTAAAGTGATTTCTATAGAGATTGATGATCAGCTTATTCCGATTTTGACAGAGCAATTTGGTAGTGAGCCAAACTTTAAACTGATTCATAAAGATGTGTTGAAGGTAGACCTTAAGCAGTTGATTGAAGAAGAATCTCCCAATAAGAAAGTAAAAGTTGTAGCCAATTTACCGTATTACATTACAACGCCTATTATTATGACACTCCTAGAAAATGAGTTGCCTATTGAAAGTATTACAGTTATGGTACAAAAAGAAGTAGCAGATCGTCTCGCCTCTCAACCAGGTAGCAAACAATATGGGGCGATTACAGTTTCGGTGAACTACTTTTGTGAAACTTATTTAGTAGCCAATGTACCAAGAAACTGCTTCATGCCTAGACCCAATGTAGATTCAGCAGTGATTCAACTTAGAATTTATGATGAGCCAGCTGTTAAGGTAGGAAACATTAAACAAATGTTTAAAATCATTAAAGCAGCATTTTTACTAAGAAGAAAAACGCTTCTAAATACTTTAGCAGCACATGCAGATTTAGGAATAGATAAAGAGAAGCTGAAGCAATTACTAGATGAGAGTGGTGTGGGAGCTCAAACTAGAGGGGAGACCCTTTCTATTGAGGAATTTGCTAAACTATCTGATTTTATTGATGCCAATAGATAGGTGGTAAATTTTTATAAAATGTTTTTAGTAAATCGTATAGGAGGTTAGTATGAAGAAGAGAACTTTATTAAGTGGAAAGGTAGTAAGCTTATTATTTGTAATCTGTTTCATCAGTATGGCACTTGTGGGTTGTGGACAAAAGACAGAAAATGTAGAGACACCTACACCAGCTGTTACAGAAGAGGCAAAAGAAGACACATTTAATGTAACACTTACAGATTCAACAGGTGAAACCATTACTTTAACTAAGAAACCAGAGCGTATTGTTTCTTTAGCACCAACTACAACAGAGATTCTTTATTTTCTAGGTTTAGAGGATCAAATTGTAGGGCGTACAAGCTATTGTAATTATCCAGAGAGTATTTTAGAGGTACCAGAAGTGGGGAGCACTTCTGAACCTAATGTAGAAACCATTGTAGATTTAAATCCTGATTTAGTCGTTAGTGCAATATTTATTCCAGATGAAGTAATGAATAAGTTAAGAGAACTAGGGATTCAAGTTGCATTCTTTAATGATAAAGAGAACTTTGAAGGCACTTATGCGATTATTGAAAAATTAGGTATGCTTACTGGAACAGAAGACAAAGCAGCAGAAGTTATAAATGGCATGAAGCAAAAGGTAGCTAACTTAGAAGAAGAAGTAAAAGCACTTAATCTAACTCAAAAACCTACAGTATATTATGCAACAGGTTTTGGTGAAGGAGATTATGGTGCAGGAGGGGATACTTTTATTGGTGAAATTATTACTTTAGCTGGCGGTGAGAATATTATGAAAGATATTTCAGGTTGGTTAATAAGTAAAGAACAAATTGCAGAAGGTGACCCAGATATTATTATTGTACCATCAGGTGCAGATATGGCTACTGAAATGGCTAAAACTGATTTCTACAAAAATTTAAGAGCTGTGAAAGAAGGACGTATTTATGAAATAGATGGAGATAGTATTTCAAGACAAAGTCCAAGAGTAGCTGATGCACTTGTAGAAATGGCTCAAAAAATTCACCCAGAATTAGTGAAGTAAGATGAAATATAGAAGTGAGAAGATAGGAAATATAAGTTACTTATATTTCCTATTAACTTTATGTTTAATTATATTTGCATGTATCTCCGTTATGATTGGTGTAGCTGATATAAGGGTTAGTGATATTATAAAAATTATATTCTCTAAGTTAGGATTAAGTAGCGTGAGTAGTGACATCTCACAGGGGCAACAGATGATTATATGGAATTTAAGAATTCCTAGAATTTTGATGGCACTACTAACAGGAATTAACTTAGCTGTAACAGGTGCAGTTTATCAATCTCTTTTTAGAAATGATATGGCAGACCCCTATATGTTAGGGGTTTCATCAGGGGCTTCATTAGGAGCAAGTATAGGGTTTATATTGGGCGGCTTTTTGCCACTTTGGGCATTTATAGGAGCAATGATTGCTAATGTTCTAGTTATGAGTTTATCAGGGATAAAGGGAAGGGTATCCCCTATTCGTTTATTACTATCGGGACTTGCTATTAATTATTTCTTTTCTGCCATTTTATCCTATATTCGTATACAAAGTGAGGACAATCAATTAGCTATTTTTATATGGGGAATGGGAACTTTGAGTGCAGCCTCCTATAAGCGGGTAGGGATTTTACTGCTTGTTACACTTCCTATATTGATTTTATTTTTGGTATATCGTAAAGAACTCAATTTATTATTAATGGGAGAAGAAGCAGCAAAGGCTATGGGGGTAGAAGTGAGCAAAGTAAGAAAAAGACTTCTAGTAGCTAGTAGCATTTTAATTGCAACTACTGTAGCTTTTACAGGGACGATAGGTTTCGTAGGACTGATTATCCCCCACATGGTTAGGCTAATGTTTGGGTCTAATTATAAGAGAACTTTGCCACTATGTGGCTTTTTTGGAATGTACTTCGTTCTATTTTGTGATAACCTAGCAAGAAGTGCAACCAGTAAAGGAGAAGTTCCAATTGGTATAGTTACTGCATTATTTGGGGCACCTTATTTTATGTATTTAATCTATAAGGAGCGTAGGAGGAGTCAGAATGATTAAAGTAAACCATTTAAGTTACCATAAGAATGGTAAGAACATACTAAATGATATTTCTTTTACGTTTCAAGAGGGTAAAACTTATGGCATTATAGGGCCTAATGGGGCAGGTAAAAGTACTTTGCTTAAGCAAATCATGGGACTTATGAGGCCAAGCCAAGGTGAGGTGTTATATAAGGAGAAAAACATTATTCAAATGAGTGCCAAAGAGTATGCAAAGAAGGTCAGTTTTGTATTTCAAGAAAATACAAGGCAAGTAGAGTTTAGCGTTTATGAGATGCTTCTTATGGGGAAATATATAAAGATGGATTTATGGGGAAATCTCTCTAAGAAAGAGGAACAGGAAGTAGATGAGATTTTAGAGGAATTAAAAATATCACATCTTAAACAACAATCTATCCATACATTAAGTGGAGGAGAAGCACAGAAAGTTTTTATTGGTAGAGCACTTTTGCAAAATACACCTGTCTTACTTTTAGATGAACCAACCTCTATGTTAGATGTGCATAATAGTGTTGAGCTGATGCACTGTATAGGGCGGCTTAAAGAAAAGAGAAACCTAACGATTATCATGGTTCTTCACGAATTAAACCTTGCGATGCAAAGTTGTGAGGAGCTTTTGCTTATGGAAGAGGGGAAAATTGTTAAGTCAGGAACATCAGAAGAGTTACTTGAGAGCGAAATGTTACAAAAGGTGTACCATCAGAAGCTTCATTTGATTGAAGAAGGTGGGATAAAGTACGTAGTACCAAAGTTATTTTAAAGAGGGAGAGATAAAGTGGGAGTCTATACCAAAATTACAAGAAATCTCAATATTTCCATTGAGAACTTATATGAAAACAACGAAGAGGTATTAAAGCAAATAGAAGAGGGGCTTAATTATGAAGCTATTTCAGCACCCATTGTAGGCTATCAAGGTGTACCAGGAGCTTATGGAGAAGAAGCGACCTATACATACTTTAAAGAGAAATGGTCAAAGCTAGTTGCTCATGATTCCTTTAAGGATGTGATAGAAGCATTATTAGAGGGGAAAATCGATTACGGTGTATTACCTATTGAAAATTCTAGTGAGGGAGAGATTTTAGATACGTATGACCTGATTAGAAATCATAATTTATATATTGTAGGGGAACAAAGTATTAAGATCGAGCATAATTTACTAGGCATTAAAGGAAGTCTTATAGAACAGGTTAAAGAAGTCTATTCTCATCCCCAAGGACTTAGCCAAAGTAAGGAATTTATAAAAGCTCATCCACACATGAAACCCTGTCCATTTATTAATACAGCTACAGCTTGTCAATATGTAGCGAGTCTTAATGATAGGACTAAGGTTGCTATAGGAAGTAAAAGATCAGCAAGGATTTATGGATTAGAAATACTAGAGTCTAATATTCACTACAATAAAAATAACTTCACGCGTTTTGTTATATTATCTAATAAAATGAATGTCACAGATGAAAGTAATAAAATTAGTATTGTTTTTAGTACAGAGCATGTGAGTGGTTCGTTATATAATATTTTGGGGCACTTTGCATACAATGGGCTAAACTTGCTAAAAATTCAATCTAGACCACTTATTGAAAGGAAATGGGCATATTGTTTCTTTGCAGATCTTGAAGGAAACTTGCAAGAGGCTAATGTGTTAATTGCTTTAAGTCAGATTATGAAACAGTGTAGTTTCTTTAAGATTTTGGGAAATTATAAGCAGAGTGAATAAGGAGAATAAAAAGATGGAAATGAACTCTACAACTCAATTAGCCTGTTTAATAGGGCATCCTGTATCACATAGTTTTTCACCTTATATACATAATTTTTTAGCAGGAAAATATAATCTTAATTTAAAATATATGTGTTTTGATGTTGAACCTGATAGGGTATCAGATGCCTTAGGAGGCATTAGAGCACTTGGCATTATTGGTAGTAATGTTACCATTCCACATAAGATTAAAGTGATGGAGAGCCTTGATGAAATTGATAAAAATGCAGCGATTATCGGAGCAGTCAACACTATAAAAAATGATAAGGGTAAACTGATTGGTTACAACACGGATGGTGTGGGTTTTGTGAAATCTGTATTAGATGCAGGACATAAAGTAGAAGGTAAAAAAATCATGATACTGGGAGCTGGTGGATCAAGTAGAGCCATTAGCATTGAACTTGCAGCATGTAAAGTAAAAAAGATTAGTATTAGAAATAATACTTTGACTAAAGCGGAAGCGATTGCAGAGGATATTAGGGCTAATTTCAAGGAGGTAGAAGTAGAAGTTGCACCTTTGGAGGTAAGAGAGGAAGAGCTAGAGGGGATAGATTTACTGATTAATACAACACCTTTAGGAATGAGTAGCAAAAACGACTTATGTCCAATTAATGAAAAGATAATACCACCTAAAAATCTAGTGGTATGTGATATTGTTTATACACCACATAATACAAGATTTTTAAAATGGGCAATGGCACACGACCTTAAAGTTGTACATGGCATTGGTATGCTAATTAATCAGGCTATTGAGAGTTTTTCTATTTGGACAGGAATTGAAGTAGATGCGTATGAGGAGGTACTGAAAGTTCTTAAGGACAGAGGAATTGTAGATTAGAAATTTCTAGGGTGACCGTTGTCATATGTGAAAAGTGCATTTCATATACATAGTATAGAATGAAAAAATGGACAACGGAGGGAAATAAACATGTATGTAAATACTTTAATTACCTTGCAAGAAAATTTTTCTACATATGGATTAGATGGTAACAAAGTAACTGGTCATGTGACACTTAACTCGCCAGGGCTAATTAAATGTTATGTACAAAATCTGAAACAGTCAATAAGTGGGCAGACTTATGCACTTTATGCTTTTAGTAAAGCAAAAGATAAAGGGGTAAGGATAGGCGCATTAAGCAGCAATAAAGAAACGAAATGGATGGTAGAAGCAAAAAATATAGGAGGAAGTGGTATAACCTTAGAGGAAGTGGATGGTGTAGCCATTGTGAGTGAGGATAATCAAAGAGGTGCAGATACTATCTTGATGGGGTTTAAGAATAATCGGTACATGATTATTCCTTTAATTGATCAAATCACAAGAAAAAGATTGTCACCTAAGCCACAAACATCAGGAAGTACAGGAAATTCAGAAAACCACACTAAAAAGTCGATGAAGCCAGAAAATCCACCACCTGAACCACAAAAACCAGTGGAGGTGGAAAGTCCAGTTCCAAAACCACCAGTAATGGGATGTCTAGGAAGCCCAATGCCAAAACTACCTCAACAGCCAGTACCAGGATGTCTAGGAAGCCTACCACCAATGCCACCAGTACCAGAAAGTTTAGCTAAACCAACACCAAGTGTACCGGGATTAGAAAGTCCTAATAATTCATCACCAAGCGTATCAGTACAGGAAAGTTCGGATAATTTACCACAAAGTTCACCACCTAATCCATCAACTGAAGAAGTAAGTGAACATATGGTTGAAGCAGATGAAATACCAAGTGACTTGGGGCCATCTGTACTACAGCAAAAAGATTCTACTCAGGAGCCAGGTCCGGTCATACCAAATTCAAGTATGCCTGAATATCAAGAAGAAACTGGAAGGGCTGATACAGTTAACATTTCTGTGTTAAAAATAGCTGAAATGCTTAAAGAAATTGAAATGAAAGCAAAAGTTGAGCCTATAGCAAAGGCGAATCAGGAAAAAGAAGAAAGAGAAGATGCAGAAAGTTTAAATCAGGATATAAAGCAAAACTTAGAAGAGAAAACACGGATTCATAAAAAGGTAACACAGGAGCTCCGACGAATTATTAATATATTAAGAGAGAATAGAGAGGAAGACAGAGGCGTTAAAGAGCAGATTGAAAAGATGAGGGAGCTTCCTCAAAGTCATAAGTTAACAGAAAAACCAACCATAGAAAAAACTTTAGAATCTCGTTATATGAAGCAAAAAATAGAGGAATGTCCTGGTGAAGAGCGTGTTGAAAGAATAATAAGTAATGATACTACTCCTAAAAAAGCTTTAAATTTTATTTTGAAGCAACAGGATGAAGTGGAATTTGTAGCAAACAAAACACCAGAAGGTACAGAAAGTAGAGAGGAAACCTATAAGGAAAAGGTAGAACAACCCCCAATAGATTACATTAGTGAAATCGATCAAAAAATAAAAGAGATTGAAGCAAAACGTAAGCAAGAAAAATATTAATTCTAGCAGAAGCTACTGCATATTAAGTATAAAACTTAAAAAGCAGTAGCTTTTTTATACAACGAATAAGAAGGATTGGGCAAGTGCTGGAAATTAAGGAAGCTTGTTGCTTTTGAAAAGATGAAAAAGTATAATGGATAAGTACAAAAAAATGAGGGACGTAAAAATCATTAATAGGAAAATTTATTTGAAGATAGAGAGGAAGAACTTTATGCGTTTAAGAAGAGATAGCAGAGCACCCGAGTACCTTGCACAAGATGAAAAAGTTATTTTAAATCCAGAAAGCTTTAAAGGTAAATGGCATGAAAACTTTGGAAATGATAATCCAATTCATGTAGAATTTGGGTGTGGTAAAGGCGGATTTATTACTGAACTTGCTAGAAGAAATCCCGACATCAATTATATTGCAGTAGAAAGAGCAGAAACCGTTATCTATAAAGCTTGTAAAAAGGCTAATGCAGCAGAAGAAGTACCTAATAACTTAAGGTTTTTGTTTTTTGATGTAAATAACTGTAAAGAAATTTTTGAAGAGGGGGAAGTTGGACGTATTTACTTAAACTTCTCAGATCCATGGCCAAAGAACAGACATGCAAATCGTCGTTTGACTTATAGAAGTTTCTTGGAAAAATATTCAGAGGTTTTAGCAAAAGGTGGAGAGATTCATTTTAAAACAGATAATAAGGGGCTCTTTGCATCTTCTATTGAAGAATTTTCCCTTTGTAATTGGCAAATGAAAAATGTTACTTTGGATTTACACAATAGTGGTATGGAAGATAATATTATGACTGAATATGAAAAGAAATTCTCTGAACTAGGATTTACCATTAATCGTTTAGAGGCAGTTAATCCAAAACAATAAATTCAAAAAAAGCTGCACTTCATGAAGGAAGAACAGCTTTTTATTTTGGCTTAACTTGAAGTTTGTGGAGTTTCACGCTTTTTGACTAATTTTCTAGCAATCCATTCATTATAAAGTTTAAAGAAGATTGCAAAGACTGGAACGCATAAGAAAGAACCAGCAATACCGAATAAGCCCCCACCTACAATAACAGCAAAGATAACCCAAATACCATCTAGTCCAATAGAATCTCCAACGATTTTAGGACAAATGAAGTTACCATCAATTTGTTGAAGTAAAATAACAAAAATAAGATACCAGAAAGCTTTCTCAGGAGCTGCCATTAAAATAATAAATAGACAAGGTACAGCACCGATAAATGGCCCAAGAACAGGAATAATATTAGTTATACCTGCAATGAAACCAATAAGCATAGGGTAAGGGAATCCGAAGATACTTGAGCCAATAAAGGTGATAATCCCTACGATGAGTGCATCGGTTAACTGACCTATAATGAACCCTCTAAAGGTATCATTAGAAGTATCTAAAATATATTTTAAAACTTGAGTCATTTTAGTAGTAGCTAAAGCGTCCACAGAGTTTTTAATAAGAGACATAAGTTTTTCTTTACTTGCTAAGAAGTAAGCAGAAAGAATGAGGGTAAGTATTAAGTTAAAGACGCCATTTGCAGTACCTGTTGCGACACTAATGAGAGAAGGTAATACATTATTAATGAACTGGTTAAGAAGTTGTAGTAACTGGTTCTTATAAGAGATAAATGCATTCTGAATGTCTTCCCAATAAAATGTCTGGAAATTAAGGTTTTCAAGTAAATTTAAAATAAGGGCTTCAAAGCTTGAGTAATATCCAGAAAGATTGTTAATAAACTCATTAATACTCTCCACAAGTTGTGGAATAAGTAGTAAAAAGCTAAAGATAATAACAAAGAAGAAAAGCACATAAGCTAGAATAATCGATAAAGCTTTTTTTCTAGCAAAATGCTTATCTGTTGGTTTAGCTTTAAAAAGATGAGTTAAAATATAACTATAGGGAATATTAAGTAGATAAGCCAAAGCAAATCCCCAAATAAATGGACTGACTAAACTTATAAAGTGGCCCCAAAATCCTGTGATTAGGTTAAAGTTAAGCAGGAGAAAAAATAAAACGAGACCATAAGTAATAAGTAACATAGGTTTTTTAATTTTTTGCATAATAAATCCTTTCATTAGTTTTAGTTTAGTATGAAGTAATCATACTATTTTCAGGAGATTAAAACAAGAAGTATTATTGATATGCCAAAATTTTGACTATGGTAAAATGCATAAGGTGATGACTTATTGGAATAGAATATTAAGGTTAGAAGATACTAATAAAAAAGAGTTAAGGTTGCATTCAGAAGAAAGATATAATAAACTAACATTAGTTAAAAAAATGTATATATAAGGAGGATGCGAAAATGGCATTTAAGTTTACAGATAGTAATTTTGAAGAAGAGGCATTAAAATCATCTACTCCTGTAGTAGTTGACTTTTATGCAGATTGGTGTGGACCATGTAAAATGATGTCTCCAGTAATTGATGAATTATCAGGAGATTATGAAGGAAGAGTTAAAATTGGTAAAGTAAATACTGATGAAAATAGAGCAGTAGCTTCTAAATACAATGTAATGAGTATACCAACTATTATCTTTATTAAAGATGGTCAAGTAGTAGATCAAGTAGTTGGTGCTGTACCAAAGACAGTATTAGAACAAAAAATTAATAGCATGCTTTAATAAGAAGAAGGGAGTGTTACATCATAAGGTTTCTTATGATGAGCACTCCCTTTATCTTTTTAGTAATTATTTTGTCGTTTTTTTCTTTGATTTATGTTTTTTAGCTTGCTTAATACTGATATTTGGACTTAGCGAGGTAGGTGCTAGTGTTTCATCAGAGATGTTCTTTTCCTTTAACTTAAGATCCAAGTAGCGATTGATATTATTTAAGAGAACCGCGATAATTGGTGAAGCAAAGAACATACCAAGAGGTCCCCAAAGAGCACCACCAATAATAATACCAGAGATAATCCAGAATGGACTAAGGCCAATAGAATCTCCTAGAATTTTAGGACCAAGTACCAAACCATCAAATTGTTGCAAGAAGAAAATAAAGATTCCTACAAATACTGCTGGCATAAACCCTGTGAATAAAGTAATCACAACAGCTGGAATGGCTCCTAAGAATGGACCAAAGTAAGGAATCATATTGAAGATTCCTACTATGAAAGCTAATAAAAGCGCATAAGGGTTTTCCATAATATAGAGACCAATAAAGCAAATAACTCCAATAATTAGGGAATCAATAAATTTACCAACAAAGAACTGAATAAATGTTTCATGTCCCTCAGAAAAAATCGCAATGATTTTTTCTGCACGTTCTTTTTGTAAAATAGAATAAAGAATACGTTTTGTACCTAATGCAAAATCCTCTTTTTGTGTAAGCATATAGAAGGCAATAACAAGTCCCATAATGGTATTATATAAAGAAGAAGTAATGCTCATTGTGCTATTCATAATTTGAGCTAATAAATTATTGATAATATCCATATTAAAGAATTTAGCAGGATTAATCATATCAAAAATTTGAGAGGTATCTAGTGCATAAGGTAGCATTGAAATACTACCATTAAGGCTGTTTTCTAAATTCGTAATAACAGTACTAGCAGTTTCGAGATATACTGGCACAACAGTAAGAAGGTCTCTAATATTTTTATAAATTTGAGGTACTAAATAGCGAATCATTAAAACGAGTGTACCAAAAATACAAATATAAACAGAAAGAATAGAGACTGTACGAATTACTTTTTTAGCTTTAATCGTTGTAGGCTTAAACCATTTAATAAAATAACGTTCAAAGAAAATCATAATTGGATTAAATAGATAAGCAATTAATAAACCATAAAGAATAGGAAGAAGTACATTAATAATACCTCTAAAATATGCTACAATTGAAGGGACAATATTATCTGTATTAGAAGAAATACGATAAAATAAAATCGTTACGATAGCGACAAATATAGCATATAAAGAAAGTTTGAAGTAAGGATTGTCTTTAAAAAAACTTTTCATTGATATACCTCCAAAATAATATGTACTATTTTATCATACTTTGGAATTAAAAAGAACCAATAAAGGATTAAAAATAATTAAGAAGATTGGAGAATTTAGGTAAGTTTAGAGAGAATGAAGAAGAAAAATGAAAAAAGAAGTTGACATATGCAAATAGGTCAGCTATAATAGCTTTTGTACTTAAGGGAAACCAAGAGACAATTAGATAAGCGGGAATGCTGGAATTGGCAGACAGGCTAGACTAAGGATCTAGTGATTGTATGATCGTGAGGGTTCAAGTCCCTTTTCCCGCATCATATGAAGCCCTTGTTTATTAGATAACTAATAAGCAAGGGCTTTTACAATTTAAGTTTAGAGTGATTGAAAATAAGTTATAATAGAAAATACAAAAGTAGTAAGAAAGATTAGGAGTAAAATAATGAGCAATAGATTAAATGAAAATAATGAAGTAGTATTTGACGAAGCTGATTATGATTTAGATGGTTTGATTCGTTTAGTAGATAGCGAGGAGGCTGCTATGGTCTTTATGTACTATGATGAAGATGATGATAAATATTACAGAAATCGATATGATATCCTTGAATGTGAAAGAGGGATTATCAGTATTTTAGCAAGAATAAATCGTTATCTTGAGCAAGATGAAACGAATGGGCTTTTTATAGCTTATGCGGCTTCTCATAAAGGGAAAGTATGCCTTTTAGATGGAAATGTTATACAAGAAGAGACATTAAACCTAGGGGAGTTAGAGTTGGGCGAGAACTTAGTATATGGCATACTTGTACGTAAAGAAGCAGAAAACTTTATCTTTAGTGAGGTATTGTACCATGATGGTGGAGAAATAAATAGTTCATGGGCTAACATAATAGAAGATGCAGGAGTACTCTCGCCATCACTTCATCAGTTGGTTAGGCAGTTTGCTGATTAGTAAGAGCAAATTAAATAAAAAAGAATTAAGTTAGTCAATCATCTTGTATAAGATGGCTTACTAGCTTTTTTTATTCAAAAAAACAATATGAAACTAAGAAATAATTTTCCGTCATACATTTACACTTAATCATAAATTTAGTATCATATAAGGGTAGAAAATGCAAGAAACTCAAAAAATCAAATTATTTGTACAAAACATAGCAGAAAATAATGACTAATGTATTGGAGTGAAAAAATGGAAATCTTAAGAAAAATGAACTTGCCAGAGGAGATTAAGACTTTACTTGCAGGTCAAGAAAAGGTAATTATTCCTGCATCTAGAGAAGAATTATTAGACTTATCACTTGGAGAGAAGTATCAAAAGAAATTCCAAGTTGCTTATAATGTAAAAAATAAAGGGCCAGTTGTAGAAGCAGAGGTTACTAGATGTAAAAATGGTATTGCTGCTAATTACATGGAAATGTATATGAGAAGACGTGACCCTAATAGTATGGTAATTGGTGATGATAAACCAACAGATAAAAGAAGATATAAAGAAACTTTCGGGACAGATTTTGAAGAAGTAAGAAAGGAAACCTTTAAGTGGCTTAGTGAGCAAGAGTTAATGGTACTTCCATTCCTAGCAGGTGGCAGCAAAATGGGATATGAAGCACTTATGATTGGACCTAAAAATGCAGCATTCTTTGCAGCAGCACTTTCTGACCTTCAAGCATTTATTCCAGCTCATGAAGTGCGAGAGGGCTTTACTCCAAGAGGAATTGTATATGTAGCCCCACCATTTAGACATACTCATTTTGATGGGAAACAAGTTGTTGTGCATAATCGTAAAGATGATCTTCATGAAGTATTTTCCTACAATCTTTATCCAGGACCAAGTGCCAAAAAAGGTGTTTACAGTATGCTCCTAGATATTGGAGAACAAGAAGGCTGGACAACTTTACATGCCTCTACTGTAAGAGTTATCACACCTTATGAGAATGTCCTTACAATTATGCATGAGGGTGCTAGTGGCGGTGGTAAAAGTGAGATGGCAGAACAAATGCACAAAGATGAAGAAGGACGTACATGTCTTGCAACAAACATGGTAACAGGTGATACAAGTTATGTTAACATTAATGCAAAATGTGAATTACAAGCTGTAACAGATGATATGGCTATGTGTCCTACAAGCATCCAAAATGACAGTAAAAAGCTAGTTGTTATTGATGGAGAAGAAGGTTGGTTCCTTCGTGTGAATCACATTACTCAATATGGTACAGACCCATATTATGAAAGAATGTGTATTCATCCTAAAGAGCCACTTGTATTTTTAAATATGGATGCAACACCAGATTCAACTTGCTTACTTTGGGAGCATATTAAAGATCAAGAAACAGGCAAACCATGTCCAAATCCACGTGTTATCATACCTAGAGCATCTGTACCAAATGTAGGTGAGGGTGTAGCAGAAGTAGATATTCGTAGCTTTGGAGTACGTGCACCACTTTGTACAAAAGATGATCCAACTTATGGAATTATGGGGATATTCCATATATTACCGCCTGCACTTGCATGGATTTGGAGACTTGTTGCACCACGTGGACATGCAAATCCAAGCATTATGGATACTGATGGTGGTATGAAGAGTGAAGGCGTAGGCTCTTACTGGCCATTTGCTACTGGAAGAAGAGTAGATCAAGCTAATATTTTACTTAAGCAAATTTTAGCAACGCCAGAAACAAGATATATTCTAATTCCTAACCAACACATTGGAGCTTATGAAGTAGGCTTCATGTCTCAATGGATTGCTCGTGATTATCTTGCAAGACGTGGAACGGTTCAATTTAGAAAAGAACAACTTGTAGAGTCAAGATGCTCTCTTCTAGGATATTCACTTGAAAATTTAAGAATTGATGGAACGAATGTACCCAAAGTATTACTTCGTACAGAACTTCAACCAGAAGTTGGAAAAGAAGCTTATGATAAAGGGGCAGCTATTTTAAATCATTTCTTTAAAGAAGAACTTAAGAAATACCTAACCCCAGATTTACATCCATTAGGAAAACAAATTATTGAATGTTGCTTAAATGATGGCACAATTGAAGAATATGTTAATTTAATTCCTATTAAATTCTAGAAAATAAAATATTTTAAAAAGTTACGTTTATTAACAAAATATTTACAAATAGGTCGTAAAATCGACAATAATTGATGCTATCATGTTATTTGAACGGAATAAGTAATCAAATGTGATTACATATTAGATTAAATGTTACTTTATTCCCCTAAAATTGAAACTCCCCAAATATATAAAGTAACATTTAATTCAAATAGCAAACCCTTACAAAACTCTATTTTTACACCATATTCCCCCAAATATGGTGTCTTTTTTTATGTTATTTTGAAAGAAAATTCTAAATAATAATAGTGAAGATATTTTCTTATTTATGATATATACATATTTCCCAATTATAATGATTGTAAAAGCGTGTTTACGGATATATTTTAAATATATAGACCAAAAAAAGGAGGTATAGATTATGTTAGAAGATAAGATTGAGAATTGGTATAAGAAGTATGGTCGTAAGTTTATAATATTTCTTACAGTAGTGGTAACTGTTTATTTAATATTTAGATTTAAAATTCTCGTATTATTTGCACCCTTCATTATGGCATGGCTTTTTGCCACTTTACTAAATCCTATAGTAACTTGGCTTTTTAATAAACTTCATGTGCCAAGAGGGATTGGAACGATATTAAGTATGTTTTCTATATTAAGTAGTTTATTATGGCTGATTTCAGTACTTATAAAAAAGTTATGGGAACAGATGATTAATTTTGTTTCTTCGCTTCCAGCTCGTACAGATGAAATTATCTATCAGATTAATCAGTTAGAAAAAAAGATAGGAGAAAATGTGCAGTTATGGCCTGGGGGAGAGGGGCTGATGAATTTAGATACGGTTATTGAACAAATTTTAGATAAGTTAAGTTCCTTTTTAACGGCTGCTATCCCTCCGATTTATGATGCTATAGCAAAAGTCCCAGATATTGTATTGTTTATGATTATGATGTTTCTTGCAACCTTTTTTATGACTAAGGATTATTCTAAGATTAAAGCCTTTGTAAAAGCCCAATTTTCTGATACTATAGTAGATAGAATTGTCGTTATGCAGCGAGGTATGCTAGAAGCTATTGGTGGATATCTAAGAACACAAGTTATTTTAATGAGTTTAACCTTTACAATCTGCTTAGTTGGATTATTTGTGTTTCGTGTGAATTATGCTTTACTCATTAGTGTCATTATTGCTATTTTGGATGCGCTTCCGGTATTTGGTAGTGGTGCTATCTTGATTCCATGGGCTATTTATAATTTATTAGTTGGAGAGATAAGTTTAGCAATAGGATTATTAGGGATTTATGGTGTTATTTTTATTACTAGACAAATTTTGGAGCCTAAAATTCTTTCTACACAAATTGGTGTTTATGCGCTAGTTACTATAATGGCAGTTTATATTGGTTATAAATCCATAGGTATTTTAGGAATGCTTATTGGTCCAGTTATAGTCGTTACTTTTCAGATGCTACAAAATGTAGGGGCATTACCACAATTTAAGCCTGTTAAGACTGACAATAAAGTAAAATGCAAGGGGGATTAGAATGAGAAGTATACAAACGAGCATCATTATTGATGCAGTTAAGAAACTGTGTATGGAAGCTAATTATAGTTTGCCAAAAGATATTTATGATGCGTTAAAGGATGGAGAAAAAAGAGAGAAAAGTCCTGTGGGAAAGGCTATTTTAACAGATATTTGTTATAATGCAGATTTGGCACATCGTGAAAGTATGCCCATCTGCCAAGATACTGGCTCGGCAGTTGTTTTTGTGAAATTAGGTCAAGAGGTGCACATTGAAGGTGGTCTTTTATCTGAAGCGATTCATGAGGGCGTAAGACAAGGTTATAAAGAAGGTTATCTTAGAAAGTCTATTGTGGAGAATCCTTTATATCGTAAGAATACAAAAGATAATACACCAGCAATTATTCATTATGATATAGTGGCTGGGAAGCAGTTAGAGATTATGGTTTGTCCAAAAGGTGGCGGAAGTGAGAACATGAGTCGAACTTATATGCTTAAGCCTTCGCAAGGCGTTGAAGGGGTAAAGGCAGCAGTTATGGAAACTGTAGAACTTGCGGGTCCTAATGCATGTCTTCCTATGATAGTAGGTATTGGTATTGGCGGAAACTTTGAGATGTCAACTTATCTTGCCAAAAAAGCTTTAACAAGAAAGATAGGAAGTACAAACCCAGATGAACGCATGGCTAGCTTGGAGAAAGAGTTATATGAGGAAATTAACAAAACGGGGATTGGCCCACAAGGATTAGGTGGTAAAGTGACTGCTTTAGCTGTACACATTGAAGATTATCCTTGTCATATTGCTTCCTTGCCGCTCGCCATTAATATTGGGTGCCATGTCAATAGACATAAGAGTATTAGCTTATAGGGGGAGAGATAGTGGATAAGAAATTGCAGTTACCATTAGAAAGAGAGGCAGCAAGAAGTTTGGTAGCAGGAGAAAAGGTGTTATTAACTGGGACGATGTATACTTCTAGAGATGCTGCACATAAAAGAATGTTAGAAGATAAAGCCAAAGGTATTGACTTTCCTATGCCGATTGAGAACATAGCAATTTATTATGCAGGACCGGCTCCAGCTAAACCAGGAGAGGTGATTGGGAGTTGTGGGCCTACAACAAGTGGAAGAATGGATGCTTATGCACCAAGTATGATATCTTATGGGCAAACAGTTATGATTGGAAAGGGTTTAAGAAACGAAGCGGTTATTGAAGCCATGAAAAAAGAAGGAGCGGTCTATTTAACTGCTATTGGTGGAGCAGGGGCACTACTTGCTAAATGTATTAAGGAAGCAACTTGTATTGCTTATGAAGATTTGGGTGCAGAAGCAATCTATAAACTTTATGTAGAAGATTTTCCAGCTATTGTAACGATTGATAGTAAGGGAAATAATCTATATGATATGGGAAAGAAGGATTACAAAGAGTCTATATAAATTTCCTTTCAAATATGATAAAGTAGGAAGTAAAATGATGAATAAGGAGGGGATGAAATGGATGATAAGAAACTACCAAAAGATCCCATGCGTCCGAGTGTTGTTAT
Source organism: Cellulosilyticum sp. (assembly GCA_029851645.1). Lineage (GTDB taxonomy): Bacteria > Bacillota > Clostridia > Lachnospirales > Cellulosilyticaceae > Cellulosilyticum. The sequence goes on from JARKVN010000066.1 coordinate 18,423, forward strand.
TGTCAGTGTGATTTGTGGCTGTATTATGTTTTTAGGCTTTTGGTACATGTTATTTAGCCAATTCTTCGGAAATTTGTTTGGCGTGATTCGTGAAAATAGTCATACAGAATCTTATGTTGTAGGAGATACCATTGATGTACTTCGTGTAGAAGGAGGTATTTATGCAGGAAGTCCTACATATAATCACTACTGGACGATAAGTAGAATTGAGAGTTTAATGGAAAATGACCAAAATAAAGCGATATTTCTTTATATAGACTCGCCAGGTGGGGGGATTTATGAATCTGATGAACTTTATCTGAAGTTAAAAGAGTACAAGGAAGTAACAGGAAGACCAGTCTATGCTTATATGGGGCCAACAGCAGCATCAGGTGGCTTATATATTTCTATGGCTGCAGATAAAATCTTTGCAAATCGCATGACAATGACAGGATCTATTGGGGTGATTATGTCTTTAACAGATACTACTGGTTTACAAGATTTAATAGGTATTAAGCAAGATAATATTACATCTGGTAAAAATAAGGCCATGGGTAATCCTTTAACAGACGAACAAAGAGAAATCCTGCAAAGTTTAATTGATGAAAGCTATGATATATTTGTAGACATTATAGCAGAGAATAGAAATTTAGATAAAAATAAAGTTTATGAACTTGCAGATGGTAGACTTTACTCTCCAAAACAGGCAGAAGAATTGGGGTTAATTGATGGCATTATGACTTATGATGAAGCGATGGAAGCGTTAATAGAGGAATACGATTTACAGGATTGTATCATGAATGAACAATCGCCGCCAGTAAGTTTTATTCAAGAATTACTGTATAGTGTTTCTTCTGATTTAGACCGTTCTAAGGTGCTGAGTCATTTTAGTGAGATAAGAAGTTATATAGAAGATAACTACGGTCCTAAATTAATGTATATGATGAATTAAATAATAAAGGTGTTAATAAAGAGCGATGAAGCAATTTGTTAACACCTTTATTATTTGTGTGCAAAATATATAATTGTAATATTAATCTAACAAAAATATAGGTTGAAATATACTATCAAATATGATATTATTTTTTGTAAATATATAAAATTATAAAATGGTATATAAAAATCTATTAAGTCTATCTGGGTAGTATTGTAATGAAAAAAATTAATGTCAAAATAGGGGGAAGTGCATATGAGTTTTTTGAAAGAAGGCAAAAAATTAAGTTATAATGAAGTCATTGAAATGCATCAGTCATTAATTAAACAAGATATTTTACCACAATTAGAAACAGAAGAAATTAATAGTTTTTTTATGAGAGTGATGAAGTTTATTGAAGAGAAACTAAATTTACACTTAATTGCAGCAGGATATAAGGCTAATAATACTCAACAAGTTTTTGAAAATGCTGCTAGG
>JARKVN010000073.1 GCA_029851645.1 Cellulosilyticum sp.
TTTATTTCCAAATATAGAACATTTTATTGTAAGATTATACTAATAATAGGGGATTAGATGGATTGATTTGATTTAGAAAATGATTTATTATATCAGAGAAGATATATAATTTAGATGAAATATATGATATAATAACCTCGAAAAATGTCGTGAAGGATATTAACACTGCAAATTCTTAAAGGAGACTAAATAAACGAATATGAGAAAAACTAAAATTGTATGCACTTTAGGGCCATCAACTCAGGATGATAATGTTTTAAAAAAATTAATGTTAGAAGGGTTAGATGTTGCAAGATTTAACTTCTCTCATGGAACACATGATAGTCATAGAGAAACATTTAACCGTGTAGACCGTTTAAGAAGAGAATTAGACTTACCAGTAGCAACTTTACTTGATACTAAAGGACCAGAAGTAAGGGTTTGTCAATTCAAAGAAGGTAAAATTCGATTAACAAAAGGCGAAACTTTTACATTAACAAGTAGAGATATTGAGGGAACACAAGAGATTGTTTCTGTAACTTACAAAAATCTACCTAAAGACGTTAAAAAAGGTGGTCGTATCTTATTAGATGATGGATTAATCGAGCTTGTTGTAGAAGATATTGTAGATGGTACAGACATCGTTTGTAAGGTTGTAAATGATGGGGATGTATCTAATAACAAAGGTGTTAATTTACCAGATACGCGCCTTTCAATGCCTTACTTAAGTGAAAAAGATAAGTCAGATATTATCTTTGGTATTGAAACAGGATATGATTTTATTGCTGCATCATTTGTAAGATGTGCAGAAGATGTACTCGAAATTAGAAAGATTTTAGAAGAGCATAACTGTCACTCTATTAGAATTATCTCTAAAATTGAGAACCAAGAAGGTGTAGATAATATTGATGAAATCATACGTGTATCTGACGGAATCATGGTTGCTCGTGGTGACATGGGTGTTGAAATACCTGGAGAAGAAGTACCAGCTATCCAAAAAATGATTATCAAGAAAACAGTAGCTGTAGGTAAACAAGTTATTACAGCAACTCAAATGCTTGACTCAATGATAAAAAATCCACGTGCAACAAGAGCTGAAATTAGTGACGTTGCCAACGCAATTTATGATGGAACAAGTGCAATTATGTTATCTGGTGAAACAGCAGCAGGTGCTTATCCAATAGAAGCTGTTCAAACTATGGTACGTATTGCTCTTAAAACAGAAGCAGATATCGATTATGTAAAACGCTTCAATGTAAAAGGTGGAGACATCTCAGCTAATGTAACAAGTGCTATTTCTCATGCAACATGTTCAACAGCACATGATTTAAATGCAGCAGCAATTGTTACAGTAACGAAATCAGGTCGTACAGCTAGAATGATTTCTAAGTTTAAACCAAACTGTCCAATTTTGGGTTGTACAACATCTGAAAGTGTATACCGACATATGAGTTTGATGTGGGGAGTTAAACCATTATTAATGGATACAAAACAAGATTCAGAAGCTTTATTTGCAGAAGCACTTAAAGTAGCTGAACAAACAGGTATGGTTAATAAAGGGGAATTAGTTGTTATTACAAGTGGTCTACCATTAGGAGTAACTGGTACAACAAATATGATTAAGGTAGATGTAATTGGAAATATTCTTGCATCTGGTATAGGTGTAGGAAACCAAACAGTTTGTGGAAGTCTTTGTGTATGTAAAGATATGGAAGAAGCAAATGAAAAGTTTATGGAAGGTGACATTCTTGTTATCCCAAAAACAAATAATAGTATGTTGCCATTATTAAGAAGAGCAGCAGGAATTATTACGGAAGAAGATGGCGTTAATTCACATGCAGCTGTAGTAGGGCTTGCCTTAGATATTCCAGTTATTACTGGGGCAGTAAGTGCAACAGAAATTTTAAAAACAGGTGCAGTTGTAACGCTTGATGCAGTTAGAGGTGTAGTTTCTAATAGCTAAATAAATGAACAAAAAAGGAGTAGCATAATGTAAGGTAGCTAATCTTTTGTTTAATCAGTAGAGGGCAAAAATAAAGAAAAGGAGAGTAGATGATGAAACTGAATAATTTATCTATAAAGTATAAGTGGATACTTACAGCTTACATCATAGGTGCCTGTTCAATCATTATTATATTAATATTGTTAACGGGGTTAAAAAATTCAAGAGAAGATTTCAAGAAATTTAAAAGTGACTACTATGAAGTAGAACAATTAGTTAAAGATAATACAATTACTATATTAACGACAGCAAAGGATATACGTGACGCCTATATTCAAGATGGGAAACAAAGTAATTCATCTTTAGAACAAAATATAAGAAGTAATATAACAAAAATTCAAGAAAACACGCAACATTTAGTAAGTCTATTAAATAATAGTGCTATGCCAATGGAAGACTATAAAAAGAATATTGATGAATGGTTAAATGTTGGAAATAAAATTTTACAAGCAATAGAAGTAAAAAATATCACACAAGCAGAACAGCTTATTAGTAAGGACTGTCCAGAAGCAATAGGAAAAGTTCTAAGTACAGCAGAACAAATTACTTCAAGTATTAATGATTCTGTAGCTAATAGCATACAAGATAACATAAAAAGTAATATTAAAATCAGCTGGATTTCATTAGTAATGCTTACGGTAGCAGGTATTGTATGCAGTACTCTATCTAAAAAAATGCGTTCTTCTATACTTACACCTATAGAAGAATTGAGATGTGTAGCAGAAAATATGAAAGAAGGAAAATATGATATTGCTATTACATATGCATCAGATGATGAATTAGGTGTACTTGCAGAAAGTATGAAGGGAATGATGGATAGCACCAAACATATTCTCCAAGATACAAATGAAGTTTTAGATTGTGTTGCACAAGGTGACTTAACCCATAAGCCAAAAGCAAAATATATAGGCGTTTTTGGTTTAATAGAAAGTTCAATTTGGAAAATTATAAGTCAAATGAGTGATATGATTAAGCAAATAGCAAATTCAGTTGTAGATGTAAGTAATGGAGCAGAAGAAATTGCTAAAGGTGCTACAGAACTTGCTGAAAAAGTTGCAGAACAAGAGAGAATTATTGATACATTTATTGAGTGTATTGACCAAGTAAGTGATAATATTGAGCAAAATATAGAACAAGTTAATACAACAAGCCATATTACAGCACAAACTAAAGAAAAAGCTACACAAGGGACTGAAATGATGAACAAAATGTTAGTATCCATGAAAGAAATCAGTCAGTCTAGTGAAAGTATTACAGAAATTACAAAAATTATATACTCTATATCAGAACAAACTAATTTATTAGCTTTAAATGCTGCAATAGAAGCAGCAAGAGCAGGAGAAGCAGGTAAAGGGTTTGCTATAGTAGCAGGAGAAGTAAGAGATTTAGCAAATAAAAGCTCAGAGACTGTAAAAGAGATTGAAAAAGTAATTCAACGTAGTATACAAAGTATCAGAAATGGTGAAGAAATGGTAGAAGGAACTGCTAAGGTATTAAAGGAAGTGATGCAGTGTATAGAAGAAACAACTGTAGTTTCTAAAAAGCTAGATGAAAATACTTATGTACAACAAGGCTTACTAGATGATTTAACTCAAAATACGAGTCGATTAAAAGAAGCAGTACATGGCAATATAGGAATTTCTCAAGAAAGTGCAGCTATTAGCAAAGAGTTAGGATCACATGCAGAAGTCTTAAAACAACAAATAGAGAGATTTAAGATTAACTAATCAATGATAAATTCAAAAAGAGACAAGGATCGATGAGGATGCTTGTCTCTTTTAAAATGCAATAGCAAAGGATTTGATGAGTTAAGAAGGCTAGAAAATTAAAGAGTATGGTTCTCAAAACCATACTCATAAGAAAGGATAATTGTAAAACAGAACATATTAAGAATAAATCAGAGCCTGTTAAAAATCAAGGCTATGGGCGTATAGTTAAAAGCTTAAGCAATCCCTATAAAAAATTTTGCTATTAGGTGATGAATCATCTATAATAGATATAAATCGACATATGTTGATAAATGGGTAAAGGAGATAGTAATGAGGTTATAGAAAAAATGAAATGAAAAAGGTATAAGGAGTAGCAGAGGAAATGATAAAAGAAACATTTAAACAGTATAAATGGGTATTCCTTGTAGGTGTTATTGTGGCAATTTTAGTTGCCTTAATTACAACTAATCTTCATGTACTTCAGTTTATGCGTTATAAGATGCAACACAACACAGAGGGTGTGGTTTCACTGATGCAGTCGCGTATGACAGGTGGGAATGAAGATTGGTTCTTTGTACAAGGAATGGATTATCTGTTAGGGCAAAGTGAGTATACGGAGGAAGTCAGGGATTTCTTTGAAACAAATTTTGAAAGTTTCTCATTAGAGCAACAAAAGCAAGTGATTAAAGCATACAATCAAAAACAGCTTAGCTTACCTATGAGCCAAGTATTAATGAGTATACTAGTTGAAAATATTCAAGAAGATGAGATAAGAGCTTACATTAAGCGCTTAGAGGGAGGAGAATTAGAGCAAGGCTTAGTCTACATTTATGGAGAAAAGCCGAAGGTGAGTGAGACATTAGTAAATAGGTTAGCTCAATTATTAAATGTTTACCCAGGTGAGTTAAGCTTTGAAAAATTTAAATTTAGTTTATATGACCTATTAAATTATTCTGGAGCTAATGCACAAGAACAAAAGAAAAGTATTATCAGTAAGATACCACAAAAAGTAGCGAGGGAAGCTATTTTTAAAGAATTAAAAACAAAGTCTATTACGGAAGAACAAATTTGTGAATGGGTAAAATTCTTTAATGATACCAATATTATTTCAAATAGTGAGTATACAACATTTAACAACACCTATAGTGAAATTGTTTTAATTAGAAATCAGTATAAGGGCTTAGATGAGCAGCAAGTAGAGTTACAAAATAAAAAAGATCAAGTTGACTTACAAATTAGTGAGAGTATAAAATCATTAGAAGCAAAACAAGCAGAAATGTCTAAAAAGCAAGAAGAAGTCTATGATATAGAAAGTCAAATAGATGAAGTAACGAATTATACACATATGGCATTATATATTGAAAAATCTTCAGGAACAGGAAGTTATGAATATATAGCTTCGATACCAAGAAATAGTTTGTTTGGGTTTAGGCCATCTAATCAGAAGTATATAGTTAAATTACAGGAATCAAGTTTGGTTAATGAAGGGGTACAGTATTTAGATCTTTATTTCAAAGGAACTAAATCTGTTGACGGAACAGATTATGCTTATTATACACAGGTTTCTGATTCAGACTTGGCACGTATTAATAGCCTAGAAAATGATAGAAATAGAAAACTTAAGGAATTAGAAACGCTTAAACAAGAGGTTGCAACTTTAGACAGTAGTATAGAGACAATAAAAAAAGAGAACAATTATGATGAGAATCAAAAGGCACTTATGGAGATTGCATCACAAAGGACAGAGTTAAGTACTGAACTGAGTAAGAAAGTACTGGATATCAAAGAATTGTTTGGGTTAAAGGAGTTAAAGATTACATTGGAGGGTTAAGCTAGAAAGTAGGGGAGTACAGTGAAATGAAAAAGCTGGAAGTTTATTCTTGTGGATTATTTGAACAAGTAAGGGGTTGCCTATTAATGTTTAAATCACCTAAAGAATGGCTTGGTAGGGAAGAAAAGATACAGGGGATTAATATAACACTAGCATTTGTAGTGTTTTTAATATTTACACTTATCAATTATAAGCAAATTCTACAGGGGAACTTTGGTAGGAGCCTAATGAATGGATGTATTTCCATTAGTCTATACAGCTTATATATCAGCTTATTAGTGAAAAAGGCAAAAGGAAGTATACAATTTCCTCAAATCATCAATTTATCATTATATACACATATTATATATTTGGCTATTAATCTATCACAAGATTATCGCCTGATTTCATTGGTAGTTTATGTAATAGGTCACTTCTATTCTATTTTAATTCAAGTAATGACATTAGAAAAATGGTTTGAGTGTGAATATGAAGCGATTAAAATAATATTTTATATTGAAGCGGGGATTATTATTTTGGTGGAGATTAATAATGGTCTGGTTTATATTGGAAATTATATGATTTATGCTCAAAAGTTATTATATTACCCATTATTAGATTAATAAGGTGATAAACAGGTTACTATCAGACATCTGATAGTAACCTGTTTATCATTTTCAAGAGTTCTTTAAGGGCGCTTCTTACCAACAGGTTGCTTAGTATTAATACGAGTTCTAAACAAAAGATGCCACAAAGCAGGTCCGTTAAATGGAATAAGAGGATAAAGATAAGGATGACCTGTGAAAGTTTTAGTACAAACCATAATAATAAAGATGATAATAAGCGCTATAGTAAAGCCAAGTGCTCCAAAAAATCCAGTTGATAAGATGAGTAGGATACGCGAGAACTTAAAGGCATAGGTCAATTCGATACTGGTTTGTGTAAAGCTAGAAAGTGCAATAACAGCCGTATACAAAATAGTATGGGGGATAAACCAACCTGTATCGATAGCAAAGTCACTAAGGATAAGACCTCCAATAATAGAAAGAGAGGTACCAAGTGAGTTAGGTGTATTAAGTGAGGCTAAGTTCAAACCATCCAGTGCCACTTCTAATATAAGAAACTGTAAGAAGATGGGGATAGTATAGGATTTATCTGGTAGTAAGAATTCTGCGCTACTTCCTATAACCCACTCTGGATGATCTGTAATGAGGACAAATAGTGGGCTAATAAGAAGATTAGTAATAAATACAAGGTAACGAACAAATCGTAAGTAGTTTCCTGTAATAACAGGCATATAATAATCATCAATGGATTGCATAAAGTCAAAAATATTTGTAGGAAGAATCAGTGCAGTAGGTGTATTATCCACTAAAATAACAATTTTACCCTCCATAATATGTGCAGCAGCTACATCAGGTCTTTCGGTATAGCGTGCTTTAGGAAAAGGATTATAGGAAGAGTAAGAGTGAATGGCTTCTACTAAGCTTTGGTCCCCCATAGTTAAAGCGGAAACATCTAGTTTTTTTATGGCTTCCTTGACCTTATATAAAGCTGTCTTGTCTACTTGATTATCCATATATCCAATAACGACATCTGTTTTAGACATAGAACCAATAGAATTCATATCAAAGACAAGATGTGGATCACGGATACGACGACGGATAAGTGCTGTATTAGACACTAAAGTTTCGACAAAACCATCATGAGAGCCACGAAGTACTTTTTCTTTTTCAGGTTCTTCAGTGCCTCTAGCAGGATAAGTTCTTAAATCAATCACAATTGCATCAGAAAAATTTGGACCAAGTAAAATAGCTTGACCAGAAAGAACAGCAGTCACAAGGTTGTCCATATTGTTATCAATGGAAATTTCTATAGAACTTAGCGTTTTCTCTGCTAATTCTTTGGCTGACTTTGAAGTTTCATAAATTTCTTTCTCAGCATTACTCATATCTCTACGGACATATTCTAAGTTGGTATCTTTTGCAAAACCATCTAGAAAATAGAGATAGAATGTTCTATCATGTACTGTGAAAATACGCTCTAAAGTGTCAAAACTTTTGCCGATACTAAGCGCTTCACGTATCATTTGAACATTTTTATTAAGATCACTACTTATAAGCATTATGTCACCACCATTTTTAGATTAAAAATAGGATATGCATAATAGGAAAAAATATACTTCTTGCAAATTAACTATAGAAAGATGAAAGGATTAAAGCTATAATGAAGATAAGCTAGAATTTGATAGGTTAGGAAGGTAGAGGAAACCTCATGGAAGAAGATAGACAGTATATGGTGGAGGCTTTAGCTTTAGCGCGAAAAGCTTATGAACTAGATGAGTCGCCTATAGGAGCGATTATTGTGTATAAGGACCAAATTATTGGGCGGGGTTATAATAGGAGAAATACAGATAAGAATCCTTTAGCCCATGCTGAGGTTATTGCTATTCATGAAGCTTGTCAATATCTAGGGGATTGGCGTCTTGAGGAGTGTACGATTTATATTACTTTAGAACCTTGTCCTATGTGTAGTGGTGCTATTGTACAAGCTAGAATCCCAAGAGTGGTATTTGGAGCAAGAAGTCCTAAAGCGGGTTTTGCAGGTTCTGTAGCTAATGTACTTCAAATGGATACCCTAAATCATAGATGTGAAGTGGTAGAGGGGGTTTGTGAGGAAGAAGCAAGTATACTTCTTAAAACCTATTTTAGGAACATGAGAAATAAAAATAAATCATAGTGGAGGAAGAAATGGCAGCTTATCCAAGACACAAAAAAGCGAAATTATTAAGAGATTTTATGATTCAGGCAAACATTATTAACATGTTTAAAGAAGATGAAAATGAGGATACAATCTTCTTCAGAAGTGTTTATCCTATGGGGGAGGATAAAAAGCAAGTTGTTATTAATATCAATGACTCAGTTTACTTAGGTCTACAAGCATTATTATTTAAGGAAGTACCAGAGGAAAAAAGTGAAGCGTTATTAAATTTACTTAATGAGTGTAACTTAGAATTACCAACTGTTAAATATGTATTCACTAAAGATAGATGTATTGTGGTATCAATGTTCTTCCCTGCTGATGAAAAACATTTCAATCCAAGTCTTATAATGGGAGCAGTCATTCAAGTTCTTAAACATATTAATGAAAAACATTATGGAAAAATTAAAGAACTACTTGAAAAATAGACTGAAAATAATGTTATCTCATTTAAAAGAGATTGTCGTTGACAGAGAACATAAAAAAAGATATACTAATAGACGTGACAAGTATATTGTCGAACATTTTCCGTGCTAGCTGGGGAGGTAGCGGCGTCCTGTACCTGCAATCCGCTATAGCAGGAGTGATGCTTTGGCTGAGGCATAAATTTGTATGGTCTGCCCTTAGCAAGTAGCGATGAGAATTGAGTCTTACGCAATAAGCACTTATGAACCGTGTCAGGTCCGGAAGGAAGCAGCACTAAGTAAGACCGTTTATGTGCCGTGAGGTTGCTTGGTTTGAGTTAACTACTAAGGTAACGCGTATGGCTTTATGTCGAAGCAAAGTGCACGGATTTAATTTGAATAAAATTAGATTTATATAAATATAAAAACACCGAGATTATTTTTAATCTTGGTGTTTTTTTTTTTGGCTTATAGAGAATTAATGATGCTAAAAGGAGCTAATATGTTTAAAATGTTATTACTCAGGAAGGTCATCTGCTTTATGCACCTGACATAAAGTCACATATTGTTGTCTATAACCAGAAGGGGTATGAAGCATATATTTTTTGAAGAGTTTTGCAAAGTATGCAGTATCATTAAAGCCCACTTTCTCAGCAATATCAGATATGGAGTAGTTAGATTCTCTGAGCATAATAGCTGCTAAATTAATGCGATATTTATTTAAATAGTTAATAATAGTCTCCCCCGTGGCCTCAAAAAATTTATTACTTAATGTGGTTCGATTGATATGAAATTGCTTACTAAGTTTAGGGATGGTTATCTTTTGTTTACAATTATTATGTAAGTATAATAAAACATCTTTTATTTCAAAAGAGCTATCTGTAATAATGACCTCCGAAATAGAAAGACTCGTTTGAACCAAACGTTTAATAGGGGCAACAAGTTCTATTAATAAATTAGAAGAAGAGTGATGTAACTTACTACATTTATTGAGTTGTTCTAACGTTGTGTTAAGTTGTTTCATAATAGAATCAGAAGTTTGTACATATCCTATATATTGAGGAAAGCGTTGGAAGAAGACAGATAAATAAAGCGCTAAATGAATATCTTCTGGTGTGAACGCATGATCAAACTTTCTAAGATTTTCAAATGTGAAATAGCTTCTAATGCTATTAGGTGAGAAAGTAAGAATTTTACCTTGTACAGGTACACTTTTATCAAGATGTAAATGCTCTGTTTCGTTTATGCAAATTACACTAGGTGCAACAAACTCAAAAATTCCATTATTGATTTTTCCCTTACCATAACCTGATTCAATAAAAACAATACTTAATTGCTCTCTATAAAAAAAATCACTAACATAAGCTTCGATTGGTTGTAATGAAAATGTTGAGGAAGTTAATATAGGATTAGAATTACTAGAAAGTTTCAAAAAAACTACCTCCTTGAATCATAGGTCAAATATTTAAATCTTAAAAAAATATAACATACCATATAAGAAATTGCAAGGTAATGAATGATTAACTGGTAGTTTTCTCGAACGTATTGAAGGATGTTTGAAAACGTAAAAGTAACTAGAAAGAATAAAGCTTAAGTTAATCTTTCTAGTTACGCTACTAAATTAGCTTAAGAATAGCAAGAATAATTAAAAGTGCACCACTTATCCAAGATAAATCAAAAGGAATTTTTTCAGCACATTTACTACCTATTAGTACCCCCACCCAAATAGCAAGTAAATTAAAAATGATAGAAAATAAAGTGACTTGTATAAAAGAAATGGGAGCAAGTGCAACGCCAAATCCAACGGCTAAGCTATCTAAAGATAAGGCAGTGCCTAAGTAAAGGGCTTCTTTGGCACTTAGACTTTTAGAATGGTCTAAATCGGCTAGTGTGACATTGGCATATACATTAAGGACAAGTTTAAAGTTATAGAGAGTCTCTTCTATTTGACTGGGAGTTTGTGATTTTTTATTTAAATAATTTTTAATGAGACCTTCAAATATGCGCATAAACCATAAAATAAATAAAATGACAAAACAAATAATCTGAGCAAGGC
>JARKVN010000090.1 GCA_029851645.1 Cellulosilyticum sp.
CAATTTAAAGGAAACTTCTTAGACTATTTAAACTTACTAAAAGAAGATCCAAGTATTTATAAGCTTGCCCATGAAAGAATTTATGAATTACTCATTGAGCCTGGTGTTGAGCCTATTAAAACAGAAGAAGATTCAAGGTTAATGCGTATTTATGGTAAAGAAATTATTAAAAGATATGCTTTTTTTAAGGATAATTTTTTTGGAATTGATAAAACACTCATGAAAATCGTGCGCTACTTTTGTTCAGCTGCCATGAAGGGTGAGGAATCTAGGCAAGTTCTTTATTTGGTAGGACCTGTAGGAGCTGGTAAGTCGTCTATCATTGATGCAATTAAAAGGCTGCTTGAAGAAAGTCCTAGTATTTATGCTTTAGAAGGTTGTCCCATGAGAGAAGAACCTTTGCACCTTTTGCCTAAACACCTTAGACCACAAGTAGAAAACTTATTAGGTATTGAAATAGAAGGAGATTTGTGTCCAGTTTGTAGATATCGTCTTATTCATGAACTAAACGGAGAGTATGAAAAGTTTCCAGTTATTCAGACGGGTTTTTCGATTCGTTCAAGAAAAGGAATAGGTGTTGTACCACCAGTTGATCCCAATAACCAAGATGTATCTATTTTGCAAGGGGCTGTGGATATTTCTAAGATGGATCTTTATCCAGAAGATGATCCTAGAGTTTTATCTTTAAATGGTGCATTCAATGTAGGGAATAGAGGGATTGTAGAATTTATAGAAGTATTTAAAAATGATGTTGAATACTTACATACGATGATTACCGCGACACAGGAGAAAAATATTCCCTCTCCAGGTAAGAATGCAATGATTTATTTTGATGGCGTGATTCTAGCTCATTCCAATGAAGCGGAATGGAATAGATTTAAAGCAGATCATACAAATGAGGCCATTTTAGACCGTATTGTAAAGGTTGAAGTACCTTATTGCTTAGAACTTAATGAAGAAGTTAAGATTTATGAGAAAATGCTAAAGCATGCCAATTTTAATTCTCATATGGCACCGCATACATTAGAAGTGGCAGCTCTATTTGCCATTTTAACTCGGCTTTCACCTTCTACAAAGGTAGATCCTTTAACCAAGCTTAAGATTTATAATGGAGAAGAAGTGATTGAAAAGGGTACAACCAAACGCATTGATATTCTTGAATTAAAAGATGAAGCAGAACGAGAGGGAATGTCAGGCGTATCCACTCGTTTTATTTTTAAAGCAATTGATATGGCCTTAGCTGAATCAGAGTGTCATTGTATTAATCCAATTGGTTTAATAGATGTGCTTTTAAGGGAAGTAAAAGAGATGACTACGTCTGAAGAGTTAAAGAAGAAATACTTAGCCTTTTTACAAGAAACGATTAAAAAGGAATATCATAAGATTCTTGAAAAAGAAGTGACTAAAGCATTTATTCATGGTTACAAGGAGCAAGCAGAGGATTTGTTTAATAATTATTTAGACCATGCAGAAGCTTATGCTAATAAGGTGAAACTAAAAGATACCAGTACTGGTGAAGAATTAAATCCTGATGAAGAATTTATGCGCTCTATAGAAGAACAATTAGGGATTACTCAAGCAGGAGCTAAAGGGTTTAGACAAGATGTAACCGCTTATATGTTTTCTATTATACGTAATGGTGGTAAGGTGGACTATCGTTCTTATGAGCCTCTTAGGGAAGCCATTGAAAAGAAACTCACTGCTTCGGTGCGTGAATTATCTCGTATTATTACACAAAGTAAGGTAAGGGATAAAGAACAAAATATTAAATATGATGCTATGGTAGAAGAAATGAAAGCAAATGGTTATTGCGATCACTGCTGTAATGTGATTTTAAAATATGCGGCGAATAACTTATGGAAAGACTAAGGGGCGCCTATGGATACTATTTTTAAAGAATTTCAACCCCATAGCAGAGATAGAAGTGTTGAGGATCGTAGAAGGCATAGAGAACTAGTAGAAAAAAGTATTAAAGAAAATATTGGAAATCTTATTTCGGATGATAGTATTATTGGTAAGAGTAAGAATAAAAAGATTAAAATTCCTATTAAAGGGCTTAAAGAATACTACTTTAAATATGGTAGAAATAGACAGGGTGTTATTTCTGGAACAGGGCAGGAAGAAAAGGGGAAAAAAGTGCCAAAGAAGGTGTATGATGAAGGCGGAAAAGCAGAGAGTGGAGCTGGAAATGATGAAGGTGAAGAAATTTATGAAACAGAAATTACCATTGAAGAAGCCATCCATTATCTTTTTGAGGATATAAACCTTCCTTATTTAAAACATAAACAATTTAATCCAATCGAAACCCAATATGGTTCAAAGCGAAATGGGGTAAGAGATAGAGGAGCACGTTGTAGGTTATCTAAAAAGCATACAGTTATTGAAAAAATCAAAAGAGAAAAGAGAATGCAACATAGCTATCTAGAGATGGGGAAAGCGTTAAACGGGATGGAGCGCATACCCTTTCACCAAGATGATTTAAAATACTTTTATAAAAAGCCTAAGTTAAAAAGAGATTCTAATGCAGTTGTCATATGTATTATGGACACTTCAGGTTCTATGGGACAGACCAAGAAATATTTAGCACGTAGCTTTTATTTTTTACTGTATCAGTTTTTAAGCATTAAATATATCCATGTTGAGATTGCTTTTATTGCACATACAACAATAGCTAAAGAAGTTTCTGAAAATGACTTTTTCCATAGGGGAGAAAGTGGAGGAACCTATATTAGTAGTGGTTATGAAAAAGCAATCGAAATGATTGAAGAAAGATATCCTCCTTCTAACTGGAATATTTATACGTTTCATTGTAGTGATGGCGATAACTGGGGAGAAGATAATGATAAGGCAGTAGAGCTTGGTAATAAGTTATGTGAACTTTGTAACTTATTTGGTTATGGTGAAATTAAAACCAGTAGCTATACAAGCACCATTATGAGTCGTTACTTAGAGGATATTAAAAAGCCTAATTTCACAGCAGTCAAAATCTCTAGAAAAGAAGATGTTTGGCCAGCTTTTGTAGAGATGCTTGCTATTGAAGCTAAAGGGAAGGCTGAGTCTGAGGAGGTGAGTACATGGACTACACCTTAAAAGAGCTCATGACTTATAACGAAAAAATCGAAATAATTGCTAACCAAATGGGGCTTGATTATTATCCACAAGAATTTGAAATTATTAGTTTTGAGGATATGCTTTGTTATGAGGCTTATGTGGGTATGCCTTCACACTATTCACATTGGAGCTATGGAAAAAGTTATGATAGGTTAAGAACAGCCTATAAATATAACCTAACAGGTTTACCTTATGAGATGGTGATTAATTCTAGTCCATGTATTGCCTATTTGATGAAAGATAATACACTGCTTTTACAAATTCTAACCATTGCACATGTCTATGGACATAATGATTTTTTTAAGAATAACCGCTTATTTAAAACGTATACCAATGCCAAGCTAACGGTTGAAAAGTTTAAAAATCACGCTGATAGAATCAGAAATTATATTCATGACCCAAGTATTGGTTATAAAGCGGTAGAAAGTATTTTAGATGCGGCTCATTCTATTCGATATCAATGTCATAGTTTTAGAAAAGAACCTTTTAAAGATGGAGAAAAAGTAGAGTATCCCTATACAAACCTCTTGGAGTTCCTAAGCCAATTTGGACACTTAGAAGAATGGCAAAAGGATATATTACAAATTGTGATGGAAGAAAGTCGTTACTTTTATCCTCAGATTGAAACAAAAATTATTAATGAAGGATGGGCGACTTTCTGTCACTATCATATTTTAAAACAATTAGAGCTAGCAGAAGATATGGCTTTTGAATTTTATAAGGTGCATAATGGTGTAGTCTGTCAGGCACCAGGGCAGCTTAATCCTTATCATTTAGGATTTAAAATTTGGCAGAACTTATATGAGCAACATGAGGGGGATTTTAAGGCACTTTTAAGAATTAGGGAGCAAGAAAGAGATGCTTCCTTCATTCGTAAATATTTAACCTTTGATATTTGTTTAGAGAGTAACTTATGTGAATTTCAAGAGGAAGAGCGTTATTATGCGATTTCTGAAGTTGCAGATCATGAAGGCTATAGGAAAATTAGAAATACTTTGGCTAATGAAGTAGGAATGGGTGGGCTTCCAATGATACAGGTTAAAGAAGTTATTCAAGCAGAAAATACGCTTATATTAGAACATGTGGAAGATGGCAAGGAATTAAATTTAGCATATGCTACAGAAACCTTAAAATATATTCAGAGATTATGGAGTGGGCGAGTGGTCTTGTTAACAACTTTATCTAATATTCCAAGACGCATTACTTGTTCTATTACTAAAAAGGTGAGTATTGAAAATATGTAGATTGTTTTAGAGGTTATTGCATTACGTGTACAATAACCTCATTTTTTATTGATTGGATAGACAAAAAGTTTCTTATAGGTTTAAATGTTTAAGATATTTGGTAAAAGTGGATTAAAATGCTACAGATGGCGTTTACTAATTCTCTTATGAGAAGATAGGAACGTCACTTTTTGGTATCTAAAATACTATTTGCTAAAGAACAAGTTAAGGGGCATAGGACAAATTGAGTAAAACATATTGTTAGATTAAGCAAAAGTTTATTTTATTGATTATAGATCATAGACAACTTAGTGCAAGAATATAAGATTAATTTAATTATTTTAGATAATTTAAAGAGGTGTAATGAGAGAGAATCTCAAAGGGGAGGATAATATGAAATTAAAAGAGAATTATAGTCTAAGAGATATAGCAAATATTGCCCGATATGCTTCTCAACTAAGTGTTGAGTATGCCTATAAGGGAGTTACTTATATTGAAGTAACTAATATGTTTGTGAGTGAAGCTGTAGAAGGAACAACGATAGAACAGGCTAGGAATAATGTTGAAATGAAATTAATGGAAATGAAACTAAAAAGATAGAGCTCCTCAAATGAGGAGCTATCGCCCGAATACTATGAGAAAAATTCTACTATTTTTTACTCGCTTAGTACATATTTTTACACCTTTTGATATTTTTAAGAAAAGCTTCATCTAATAATTGACGAGCTTCTAAATACTTAAGAGAGAGTTCTTCGATACTAATAGATTTTAGGTCTACTGTTTGAGAAATATATAATAAGGCCAAATCATGTTTGTGTTCTTTAGACGGATTTTGAATAAATAATTCATTAGACATAAGCAACACCGCCTTTCAGTATTTCAACTTATCAGAGTTGATAGAAAAATTATACACTGGACAATAAAATAATTAAATAATTCTGAAAATAAATGTGACGATTTATTTTGATTCACATTTTATATTTTATGGTGGCTCATGACATGGTTTTTATTTTATGATAAGATAGAAGCAACATTGAAAACACAAGGAGTATAGATAATGAACAATGGACGTTTTAGACTATGTCCAATCGCCAGTGGAAGTAGTGGCAATTGTACTTATATAGAAGCAGATGAAACTCGTTTTTTGGTAGATATTGGAATTAGTGGAAAGAAAGTCATGATGGGATTAGAAACGATTGATGTAGATCCAGCGAGTATTAATGGAATTCTAGTTACGCATGAACATTCAGATCATATAAAAGGAATTGGTATTTATAGCCGTAAGTATCACATTCCCATTTATACGACACAAAAAACATGGGATAAACTT
>JARKVN010000104.1 GCA_029851645.1 Cellulosilyticum sp.
TATGAGAGATGTCCGCATGAAGAACTTACTATTATTATGCGTCGTATTATGATGTATATTGCAGAAGCTATTGCTAAACAAAATGGTAGCCAAGCCTTAATTACTGGTGAAAGTATTGGACAAGTTGCAAGTCAAACCATGCATAGCTTAGTCGTAACAAACCATGCAGCAACTATGCCAGTATTTCGTCCACTTATTGGATTTGATAAAGAGGAAATCGTACAGATTGCAAAACGTATTGATACTTTTGAAACATCCATTCAACCTTTTGAGGATTGTTGTACTATTTTTGTAGCAAAACATCCAGAAACCAAGCCAAAACTTGAATATATTAAAAAGTCAGAAGCTTTATTAGATGATATCATTGAAGAAATGATCCAAAAAGCCATTGATGAAGTGGAGGTATTCCACTGCTAGAAAATTAAGTATAATAAGTGAGCTAAATTCACCTGCTTTACTTAATTCGTAAAGAGATAAATAAACAGAATTAGAAAAAGTATAATAGATGCAAAAAAAGTCCATCAAGATGGACTTTTTAGGAAAGAGGTTCAGTTATAAAATCTTTAAGTGCCTCTGTCACATCCTCAGCACAATCATCATTGTAGATATCTAGGCGAAGAGGAATGCTAAGATCTAAGCTAAAAATTCCCATAATGGATTTAGCATCAATAATATACCTACCTGAAGATAGGTCAAATTCACTATCATAAATATTAATGGTATTAACAAACTGTTTTACTTTTTCAATTGAATTTAATGTGATATAAATAGATTTCATCGAAGATACTCCTTTATAATGAAATGATAAACTAGGATTTAGTAAATGAAATAAAGCTACTTGTATCATATAGTTAACAACATTGAATGTCAATAATAAGAGGTGAGAATTTGAGAAAAGTAGCATTTTATACATTGGGTTGCAAAGTTAATCAGTATGATACTGAAGCAGTACTAGAACAATTTAAAGAAGCCGGTTATGAAGTAGTAGAATTTAATGAATATGCAGACGTTTATGTAGTCAATACTTGTACGGTTACGCATCTAAGTGATCGTAAATGTAGACAAATGCTACGTAAAACGAAAAAAATTAATTCTAATAGTATTTTAGTTGCTATGGGATGTTATGCTCAGATTGCAGCAGATAAGATGAAAGAGCAAGTAAGTGAGATTGATATTATTGTAGGAACTGATAAAAGAAATCAAATCATAGAAGTGGTAAAGCATTTTGAAAGAGATAAAGAAGAAACGATTAATCTTGTTTCTAATATCATGGATGTGAATGAGTTTGAAGAAATGACAATTTCTCATTTAGGAGAAAGAACAAGAGTTTATATAAAAGTTCAAGAAGGTTGTAATAATTATTGTACTTATTGCATTATTCCTTATACACGTGGAAAAATTAGAAGTAGAAGAGAAGAACAAGTTGTAGCAGAAGTCAAAAAACTTGCAGGACTTGGATTTAAAGAAATTATTTTAACAGGAATACATGTTCTTGCATATGGGAAAGATTTAGGTGATACCAATCTGATTAAGTTGTTACAACGCGTTCATGACATAGATGGTATTGAACGTATTCGTATGAGTTCTATTGAGCCAGTTGTTGTAACAGAAGAATTTATTGAAGCTTTACGCAAAATGCCAAAAGTATGCCATCACTTTCATCTTTCTTTACAAAGCGGATGTGATACTGTCCTTAAACGAATGAATCGTAAATATACGACTAAGCAGTATGCAAAGAGTGTAGAAGATTTACGAAATTTATGGCCAGATGTTGCAATTACAACGGATATTATTGTAGGCTTTCCAGGTGAAACAGATGAAGAATTTGAGGAAACATTAGAATTTGTAGAACGCATTCAGTTATCTCAAATTCATATCTTCCCATTTTCTCCACGTGAAGGGACGCCAGCTGCTAAGATGAAAACTCAAATTGCTCCAGAAATTAAAGAAAAGCGTGAAAAGGCACTTTCTAAAAAAGAAAAGCTATTACGTACAGCTTATATGGAGCAGTTTGTGGGAGAAGAACTAGAAGTTCTTTTTGAAAAATATCATGAAGGAAGTATATCTGGTTATACAAGTAACTACTTACGTGTACAAATTGAAGGGCATGAAGAGATGGAAAATACTCTTCAAAAAGTAATGATTGAAAAAATATTAGATGAGTATACCCTATTTGGTAAATTAAAGTAATTGAGAGAAATATTTTTTAAAATTATCTATAGTTTTACTATAAATCGTGGTATACTTAGTGTATAAAAATGGTAGAGTTATTGGAAGGTGGCACGATGAATAATATGAACGAAACTATGCAATTTCGTTTAGAAGGAATCGAAAAAGTCTCTACAAGAGAGATTTTAATGGATGTATACGAAGCACTCGCTGAAAAAGGTTATCATCCAGTTAACCAAATAGTAGGATATATTATGTCCGGAGACCCAACTTATATTACAAGCCATAATGGGGCAAGGAATAAAATTAGACGGTTAGAAAGAGATGAGATTTTAGAAGAACTTGTCACTTATTATTTGAAACATTAAGGAGGGCTGTAGGGGATTTTCTCTTACAGCTTTTTTATAGGAGGCACATTGTGCGAATTTTAGGTTTAGATTTTGGAACTAAAACAACAGGTGTAGCTGTTAGTGATCCTATGGGATGGACAGCACAGGGATTGGAAATTATACGAAGGAAAGAGGATGAGCATTTAAAAGCAACACTTAATCGGATTGCAGAATTATGTATAGAATACAAAGTAGAAAAAATTGTTCTCGGACTTCCTAAAAATATGAATAACACATTAGGAGAAAGAGGTGAGAAAACCCTCTTATTTAAAGAAAAACTTGAAGCCAAAGTAAAGCTCCCTGTTGAAATGTGGGATGAACGTTTAAGTACGGTAGCAGCTGAAAGTGTGCTTTTAGAAGCAGATATGAGTAGGAAAAAGAGAAAAAATGTGATTGATAAATTAGCAGCTACCATTATTTTGCAAAGTTATTTAGATGCAAAACATTAGGTGGCAGAAAGGAAATAAATATGCCTGATAAATTTGAAGAGAATGAAAAAGTTGAAAAAATTAGCTTTGTAGATGAAGAAACCAATGAGGAAATTTTGTTTGAAGTAGTGGATGAAGTTATTTTAGATGAGACAAAATATATATTAGTAGTAGATGAAGATGATATTTCTACTATTCTAAAGCAAGTGAATGAGTCGGATGAAAATGTGGAATATATGTTGGTTGAGGAAGAAGATGAATTTAAAAAAGTGGCTACTGAATTTATGGCAAATGAAGCATACGATATTGAAGTATAGTTTTCTATCATCCAATATAAAAACTTAAATAGTGCATAAGGGGGGAAAGACGATGAACGCTGCGGATTTTAAAGAAAAACTAAAAGAAAAAGGGTGTAAATTAACATTACAACGTAGAAGTGTTTTAGATGTACTTATCGAGTATAATAATGCCCATTTATCAACAGAAGAAATTTATGGAAAAGTTAAGGAGAAATTTCCTGAGATTGGACTAGCTACAGTTTATCGTACTGTGCAGCTATTTGAAGAAATGGGAATTGTAGATCGCCTTAATTTTGATGATGGATGTAATCGATTTGAGCTAGCTTCAGAAGACACAGTCCATCATCACCATCATTTAATTTGTGAGGTATGCAATAAGGTATTTGAAGTTGAAAACGACTTATTAGATGAAATAGAAAGTGAAATTGAACGTAAATATGAGTTTAAAATACATGATCATAATGTCATGTTTTATGGCACTTGTAAGGAATGTGCAAAAAAAATATAAAGAGATAAGATAATGGAGGTGTAGTTTTGGTATCCAAAAAAGCTAAAAGTAAATTGCGTATTATACCATTAGGAGGGCTAGGCGAAATTGGAAAGAATATGACACTATTTGAATATGAAGATGATATCTTCATAGTAGATTGTGGACTAGCATTTCCTGAAGATGAGATGTTAGGAATTGATTTAGTGATTCCAGATATTACGTATGTATTAAAAAATATTCAAAAGGTGAGAGGAATTGTCTTTACACATGGACATGAAGATCACATTGGAGCATTACCCTATGTTTTACAAGAATTAAATGTGCCAATTTATGCAACAAAATTAACCATGGGATTAATTGAGAATAAATTAAAAGAGCATAATCTTTTAAGAACAACTGAGCGTAATGTAGTTACTCAAGGTGAAAGTATTAAATTAGGAAATAGTTTTAAAGTGGAATTTATTCGTTCTAATCATAGTATTGCAGATGCCGTAATGCTCTCTATTTGGACACCAGCAGGTATCGTGGTGCATACAGGTGACTTTAAAGTAGATTATACACCAATTAGTGGTGCCCCTCTTGATTTACATCGCCTTGCTGAAATTGGGAAAAAACGTGTCCTTGCACTTATGGCAGATAGTACAAATGTTGGGAAAGCTGGTTTTACTCAGTCTGAAAAAAGTGTTGGTAAGAGATTTGAAGATATTTTTGCAAGCAACACAGATAAACGGATTATGATTGCAACTTTTGCTTCAAATATTGATCGTGTACAACAAGTTATCAATGCAGCTTACAAGCATAAACGTAAAGTAGCAGTTATTGGGCGTAGTATGATTAATGTTGTTAAAACAGCTAGTGAACTAGGTTATATTACTATTCCTGAAAATACAATAATTGAAATTAATGATGTAAAACGTTATAGAGATGATCAAGTGGTACTTATTATGACAGGAAGTCAAGGTGAACCAATGGCTGCCTTATCAAGAATGGCTACTTCTGATCATAAACAAATAGACATTAAGCCTGGTGATGTTGTTATTTTAAGTTCTACACCTATTCCAGGTAATGAAAAAACAGTTTCTAAAGTTGTTAATGAGTTGTGTAAAAAAGGTGCAGAAGTTATTCGTGAAGATACACATGTATCAGGTCATGCTGCACAAGAAGAACTTAAACTCATCCATACATTAATTAGACCTAAATATTTTATTCCAGTTCATGGAGAATATCGTCATTTACAAAAACATACTGAACTTGCTATGGAGTTAGGTATGAAACGTAATAATATTGTGATTGCATCTATTGGAGAAATTATTGAACTAGGTTCAGATCAAATTAAGATTGCTGGTAATGTGCCATCTGGTCAAGTTCTTGTAGATGGACTTGGAGTAGGTGATGTTGGAAATATTGTGCTTCGTGACCGTAAACATTTATCACAAGATGGTCTTTTAATTGTTGTTATGACACTTGAAAAAGAATCAGGTATTGTAGTTGCAGGTCCAGATATTATTTCCCGTGGCTTTGTTTATGTAAGAGAAGCAGAGAATTTAATGGAAGAAGCTAAGCTAGTAGTAAGAAAAGCTTTAGACCGTTGTGAGGATAAACATATTGTCGAATGGTCACAAATTAAGACAATTGTTAAAGACGACTTAAGAGAATTTGTATGGCAAAAAACAAAACGTAGTCCAATGATTTTACCAATCATTATGGAAGTTTAAGGTAAAAAATACCGTATTAATGAGGACTTATCATTAGTACGGTATTTTTCCTATTAGAATATTTAAATGAGGTATTATAGAGCTACTCACTTTAAGTTCTCTTTTCTAATCAAATAAAACTTTCCAATCTTGTTCTGGTGTATGAATGATTAAATATCCTAAATTAAATTGATCATCCATAATATCTATTTTATATTCAAAGTAAACATCGCCTTCCTTTTTACACATGAAAAGATAACTACCATTTTCCTTATTTTCTATCTCTTCACAAATATCATCATAAATTTCTTTGCCACTTATATAACTGGGATATCCTGATGCTTTAATTTTATTCTCAATTGCCTTAAAAAATACTTTCATTTTAATTCCCTTTCTTTATATTGGTATATATCATTGTAACTTTTTTTATTCTACAATGTCAATTTTCTCCTTGTATCCCCACATGACAATCATATGAAACCTTGATATTATTTTAAACTCTGCATAAACAAGCACATTCTATTTTTACTTTTCATAATTTATAATACAGACATTTTATATCAGCTGGAGGATTAAATGATGAATAAACTTTGTGTTTCTATTGTAGGTGGTGACTTACGATTTGTACGGCTTGCTCAAATTCTATGTCAAAAGGACTTTAAAGTTCTAGTTTTTGGTCTCTGTCATCCTGATTTGCCAAAAGATGCAATTATTTGTTCTTCTATTGATGAGATTAAAGACTGTCCTTTTATTATAGGCCCTATTCCTTTTTCAAAAGATGGGAAAAGCGTCTTTACTCCCATGTGTAACAGTTACGTTTCGATTGAGCAATTTTTCCTAGCTGCGGCCCATAGCTTTGTTTTAGGAAGTGTACTTAAACCCAATGTACGTACCATTTTTGAAAAACATCATATTAATTATTGTGATATCTTTGATATGGATGAAATTGCAATTCTTAATGCCATCCTCACATAAGTGCGTAGTAGACATCAAATCAGAGATTTTTTTTTACCAAATAGCTCAAGAGACAGTTTTTCGCCATCCCATTCTATTTTTTCAACAACGGACCTTATGAGGGTTCTTTTTTGTTGCATAGATAACTCTTCAGCATTTGTTTCTAGCATATTAAGTTTTTTGAGTGCTGAGCTAATCATCTGCATATTAAGGGTTTGCATATTTTGAAATTCGATTTTTGATTTAAGACTTTCCAACTCATTACTTAATTTTTGTTTCTCACTATCTAGTGATTTAAGCTGCTCTAAGTAATAAGAGAGCAGAGGGGAATCTACTTCTAATTGAGCCATTTGACTCATTAGGTTAGAAATCAGGCTTGTGTTGTTATCTAGTGCCTTTTCAAGTTCAGAAATCTTATCCTTGTTAGAAGTGATATTGTCATTTAATGTGAGCATATTAGATTGAATTAGCTCATTGGCAAAGGAATCATCCTTGGATAATTTAAGCAGATACTCTAAAACATCAGCATCAGCATCTTGGCCAATTATATTTTTAACAGTACATTTTGTTTTTCTAGACATTTCCTTTAGAGAACACACGTATGAAAAGGCTTGTTCACCTGAAGCCATTACTTTACCTTTTTTTATTTTCATGGTAGAGCCACAATGCTTACATTTTATCAATGTGGTTAATAATCCATAATTCATGCCCTCCTTATTGTAAAAGGCATTATTTGTATTATTCTTTAATATTTGTTGAATATAACACCATTTTGAACCAGGTATAATGGCAGGATGTCTACCAATCGCAACAATCCATTCACTAGGCGCATTAGTAATGGTTTTCTTACCACTTTGATCCGTTCTATTATAAATCATAATTCCATTTTTACCATCAAACTCAGCTTCACTATTATATATATTACATCCAAGATTAGAAAAATAATGATAGGTTTCACTATCAGCTGCAGCATAAACAGGATTAGATAAAATATCTTTCAAGGTGGCAGCAGTGTATTTACATTGATTAGGTGTTAGAACGTTATCCATTAGTAACCTAGACTCTTCACCTCGCAGGCTTCTTATTTCTAAAAATAGGTTGAATATAAGTTTAACAGTAGGCATTTCTTTGGGATTGACTTCTAACTGATACATTTTTTTTGAATTGACAGTACCATCATATTCAATCTGCTTTGAGCTAAAGCCTGTAGGCGTTTTACCACCTAACCATCTCCCTGTTTTAGCAAGTTCAAGCATATTATCTCTAATACGCTCTGCAATGGTTTCACGCTCAAGCTGAGCAAACACCATAGCTATGTTGAGCATCGCTCGACCAATAGGAGTAGACGTATCAAATTGTTCTTTCACAGAAACAAATTCAATATTATGCTCACTAAGTAGTTCATAGGTATTGCTAAAATCAGCTATATTACGTGAGATACGATCCAATCTATAGCATACAAGTTTAGAAAACTTATTGGCTTTTGCATCACTTAAAAGCTTTTTGAATTGAGGTCTATCGGTATTAGCACCTGTAAACCCTTCATCCTGATAAACTAAAAACTCTATATTTTCAGCGTGAGTGGAAGAGTAGTTTAATATATAATTTTTACAAGTATCTATTTGATTATTGATTGACTCACCTTTTTCACTTAGACGTGATTTACGTGCATAAATTGCTATCTTCATAATTAGCCTCCTAGCCATTAGATAAGCTCCAAGTAGAATACTACGAGGAGCTTACAGTATACCATATTATTTAATTATCTCAAGTTGCTTCTTAATAAAGCAGACATCTTTTTCATTAATCAATTCTCTTTTCGATAGGATTGAAGGTCAATAATGTCAGCAGAATTTTTTATTGTAACTTTTTCGATTGTGTTTAGTTCTTGATGTATTGTATCAATTTTATCCTCAATACGATTCAAACTATCAAATGAAACATCTTTTTTAATTTCATTTAAAGCACTTTTAACCGTAGTTTCAAATTCTGTAAGATGAGCTGTTTGCTCTAAGATTATAGATGTTTTACGACTAATTTCTTTTACTTCATCTATTAACCCATTTTGTCCAGCCTTTAAAACTTTCTGCCCATTTTCAAGTGAATCTAGTCTAGTATTAATCTCATTAATTCCAGTTAAAATTTGTTTTAGTAATGCTTCCATTCTATTCATCAAATGGATTCCACCATGAAATCAAACATTTCTGTCATGCTCTTATTAATCAAATCAAGTAATTATTTAATTATCTCAAGTTGCTTTTTGATAGAGTAGACATCTTTTTCATTTTGATACTCCTTATGACCAATAAAAGAAATCTCTTTCTTAATATCGCTTAAATCATCAGTCACTTGCGTTTGAAACTCTGTAAGTCCAGCTGTCTGGTCAAGGATTATACCAGTTTTTCTATCTAATTCTTTTACATCAGATTTTAGTTCATTTACATCAGTTTTTAAGTCACTTACATCAGTTCTTAATTCATCTATACCTGACTTTAATTCATCTAATTTTTGCAATATAAGTTTTAAATCATCCATTTCTTTTCCTCCCTTTTTTATTAATCAGTTTTCTTTTCGATAGGATTGAAGGTCAATAATGTCAGCAGAATTTTTTATTGTAACTTTTTCGATTGTGTTTAGCTCTTGATGTATGGTATCAATTTTATCCTCAATACGATTCAAGCTATCATTCTTAACTTCACGATCATCAAATAAAGCTTTTACTTTTTCGCCTAAAGTGTTTTCAATACGCATAATATCTGTTTTATCAGATTTAGAATCTAACTTTTGATTGATTTGATTAATCTCATAATTGATTTGATTAATTTCAAGATTGATATTTGATATGTTCTTATTTATGTCAGACTTTAGGTCATCTAACTTTTGTAAGATAAGTTTTAAATCATCCATTTTCTTTTCCTCCTTTTTCATCAGTATAGGTATATTTAGAAGAAAGCCTATTAAAATCTAAATAAAGGCTGTCTTTTATAGCTTCATTAATAAATGGAGCAGTAAAAATATAGTTTATAAGCATAAGTAGTTCGGCATTATCTGTAGGTTGATTAGTCCTTATTTTGTTAAAATGTCAGCATAGGACAAAAATTAAAGGTCATATATTCGTGTAGGAGGTAATTAATTGGGCAGATATAAGGGACATATTACTCACTTTTATTTGATTCATTCATTTTATCAATAAAATCATCTATAAATTCTATAAATTGTTTAAATTGTTTAAAAGACATATTATCAGATTTAATCATATTTTGTAGTTTAGTAGTTAATAAGTTTATCTTTATTTCGTTGTCAAAACATTTTGGTTGTTTGAATATTAATTCACAATTATCTTCATTAGGTCTAAAATCTTCAAGTATTGATTGAAGTAATTCCATTCTATCTTTTAGAGGTGCCTTTCTTAAATACGGAGTATTAATATTAAATACATCAAGAGTATACATATATATATCATCTATATCGCTATCATCTCCAATATTTTCAAGTTCTTTAATATTTGAAATATTAGAATCCTGATTAGTATCTATGCCAAGTAATGAGTTTGGAGATATATCAAAGTAAGTACAAAGTTTTTTTATTGATAATTGATCAGGTTCAGTTCTTCCTGTTTCCCAGCTACCTATAGTTTGTTGAGAAACCCCAATACTTTGAGCTAGTTTTTGTTGTGATACCTTCTTTTTATTTCGTTCTTCTTTTATTCTATCTTTAAGCATAGACACTCCTCCTTATATACAACATAATACTACAATATGTAGTGAAAAATAAAGCTTATACAACAAAAAATAGTTAAAAGTATTGACAACTACAAAATGTAGTAGTATTATTTAACTA
The DNA here is from genome assembly GCA_029851645.1 of Cellulosilyticum sp. Lineage (GTDB taxonomy): Bacteria > Bacillota > Clostridia > Lachnospirales > Cellulosilyticaceae > Cellulosilyticum. The sequence continues at coordinate 10,264 of JARKVN010000104.1, forward strand.
CAAAACGTAGTTGAAAGGCGGTGATATTAATGAAAAGAAATTTATTAGCATTACTTAGAGGTAATACTTCTCAAATTGACATGGCAAAAAAATATAAAGTTTCACAACAAACATGGAGTTCATGGGAAAAAGGACGTACAGTTCCAGATTTAAGCATTATGTTTGAGATGGAAACTGAATATGGAATACCAATGGAAGTTATTTTTTTTGAAGAATCTAACTACAAATTGAAGTAAATTAAAATGTCAGCATAGGACAAAAATTAAAGGTCATATATTCGTGTAAGGAGGTGATCAGTTGGGCAGATATAAAGGTCATATTACTCACTCTTTTTCAAATGATCCAACACGTCCCACTTTTGAAGAAACCATACTACAGGTAAAAGTAATGTATCTTCAGTGGCAGTTGGATAAACTACAGCCAGAAGAACAACTGTATGTTCTGAAAAAACTCAAAGAAGAAGGCTTAGTTACATAAGAAAGTTAAGATAATTTAATTATAATTCAATACTATTTAGAAAACAATGATTTAAGAAAACAAGATTTTATTAAAAACTTGTTCTTAGGAAACAAGTTGGGAGGTATAAGATGAAAGGAAGCGTATTTGCAAATTTGATAACTATTGCACGTAAGGAACGTGGTATTAGTCAAACTGAAGCCTGTGAATTAATTTGTATAGGAGATCCAGCAACTTTAAGCAAATGGGAAACTGGAGCAGTAGTACCAAGTGAAGAGATGGTTATTAAGTTAATGGAATCCTATGAAGAACCCATTATAGGATATATCTATTTACAAGAGTGTACTAAACTTGGTCAACGGCTCTTACCACCTGTACTACTATCAGAACTGGATAATTTAGCACTTAATTTTCAGTATGAATTTGAAGATGTTAAGGAGATGCGGCGTGATATTTTGGAAATTGCCAGAGATGGTGTCGTTGATGAGGAAGAAAAGCCTCGGTGGCTTCAGATACAAAGGCATAGTAAAGGATTGTTTTGCACCTTGCTACCAATGATGATTAGAAATTTTGATAAAATAAAAGGCCCTTACAAGGTGGCACCCTTGAAAGAGCTCACAAAAATTAATAGGTGACTAAAGTATAGCACACTTCTATATTTTAGTCAAAAGGAATGATAAAAAATGAATAAAAAAGAAATTTTAGTAGGTTTATGCGAAGTTGGATTCGTTTGTTTAAATATATTTCTAATGCTGTATTTATAGTAAGGAGGCATGGTTATGGATAATTATCAAGCGCGAGGGTATTTAAAGTACGCAATTAATCATTTAGATGGTACTGAAGAAGAACTTACACCAGAGCAGAAACGTAAATTACTCGGCAGTTTGCTCCTTTCATTTGACATGATGACAGAGCAAGAAGCTGATAAATATGATGACAGACATTGAAAGGGGCTTTTTATGGATAATGCTGTTGAATATGCCAAAAAGAAAATAACTATGTTTCCAGACGTTTATAAAGACTACATTAATGACTTTGAATTATTTCAAATTTTAGTTGATGACTGTAGAAAGCAGCTAGAATTTGAATCTTTTTCTAAAAATTTATTAAGGATTGGAAGTGAGAAAGGATATGAGCAAAGTGTTATTTGATAAATCGCCACTAGTTGTAGATACTGTTCTAGCAACTAAAATTGGTTTAAATGAAGCAATTGTACTACAACAGGTACACTATTGGATTGAGATTAATAGGACTAAGCAAACCAATTTTTATGAAGATAGTTTCTGGACTTACAATTCCATGAAAGAGTGGAATAAATCATTTCCTTTCTTTGGTGAAAAAACGCTGAACAGAATCTTTAAAAACTTAGAGAAACTAGGAATATTAAAGACAGGTAATTTTAACAAATTACGCATGGATAGAACAAAATGGTATACCATTGACTACTCAAAACTTGAATCTTACATAAATGAGTTAGAAACTAATGAAAATGAAATCGAAAATGAGTGTCTAGAAGAGGAAAATGCAAGTGGACAAGTTGACCAAATGCATTTGCCCGAAAAGGAAAATGCAAGTGGACAAAATGACCAAATGGAAGTGGACAAATTGTCCGAATGCAATGGGTCAAATTGTCCAAATGCAAATGGACAAAATGACCTAACCAATACCAGAGATTTCACAAAGACTTCTTCAGAGATTTTCTCAGAGACTTCTTCATCTTCATCAATAAAAGACGTAGTTGAGTTTTTTAGCAATAATTTTTATTTGCCACAAGCCTATGAGGCAGAGCTATTCAAAGATTGGGTAAATAGTTGCTCAGTTGATTTGGTTATAGAGGCTATGAAGACGACTCGAAAAAATAACGCTCGAAGCATGAGGTACATTGAGCGTGTATTACAAGATTGGCAAGGTAAAGGGATCAAGACACTAAATGAACTTGAAGTATATATTAGATCAAGGGAGGAACAGAAGAATGGAAATGACAATAGACAGGACGGAAGAGATAGTGAAGGTCTTAATGAGCCAGACCCGTACGCAGGACTTGGACTTGACTTGTCAGACTTGTAGTGAATGTGGAGCACCCAAAGAGTTTGTCCTAGATATATTAGGAAGACCTAGAAAAGTTCCTACAGCCTGTAAATGTGATACAAAAAAATATGAACGAATTAAAGAGCAGCAGGAAAGAGCAGACAAGATGCGAAAGCTAGACTCATTAAGAAGATATTCACTAATGGGTAGATACTTTGAGAGATGTACTTTTGAGAATTGGAAACATGATGAGACCAATAAACGATGGTACGAATTAGGGAAAACGTACTGTGAGGAATGGCAGAAAGTGGAGAAGCACAATACTGGAATGCTTTTATATGGAGCACCAGGGACAGGAAAATCTTATTTGAGTTTCTGTATTGCGAATGAGTTACTCAAACGATACGTACCAGTAATAGCTACAAGTAGCATTAATGTGATTAATAGGGTCTATGAATCATATTCAAAATATGGAGATGAGGGAGAGTTTGAGATTCTTAATCAGTTTAAAAATGCTAGCCTAGTCATTATTGATGACCTTGGTGCAGAGCATGAAGGTAGATCCGGGAAAGAAAAACAAATTATTTACTCACTTATAAATTCAAGGATTGAAGCTGATTTACCTATAATCATTACAACTAATCTAAAACCTGAACAGTTGAAGAATAAACTTATAGGAGCAGACGGTGTGGCTAGAACGTATGATAGGATTATTGAAGCTTGTACTCAAATTGAGATGACAGGTAGAGCATACAGAATTGAAAACGCTAAAGAAAAGCGTAATATTCTTAGGGAATTACTTAGGTGAGACTATGAATTTTACTGTAGGATGCAAGGAAAAACATGGAGAAGATTGGATTTACCACTTAAGAGATGGCACAGCTTTGTCTCAAGAAGAATGGGTTCAGGTTATACGTCAGCATATTGTAGAACATCAACATGAGAATGAATTAGAGAAAATAAAAAATACAGTGCAGCTTTGGAGTAAGCATGACACAGTAGATGAAGTAGCACTTCAAGTGTATGCCTCAAAATATTGCACGAATATCGAGTATATGTCTAAACCAAAACAAAATTTTAAAGTCGTGGAGGATGAAATGGGCTATGACCAATTATCTTTTATTCTCTAGAAAGTGAGGATGGAATTAGTGGAATATAGACAAGAAATGGAACTGGCAAAGTGGATGGCAAAGGTTTCAGAAAAATATAGCCAACCTATTTTACTAGTAGTAAATAGGTTCAATGAAGTGGCTAAGGAACATCAAGATATTAATTTGGTCAAGCTAAAAGTAGTCCAAGAATTTAGTCAAGTGGAATGGGGGAGATAGTATGGGAGACAGAGAGATATTAATTCAGATAGCACTCATGTGGGCAGAGGAATACGAAAAAGGAAATGCAAAGGCATGTGAAATGCTTTTAGGTTACTACGAAAGGGAAATAGGTAACAAAATCTAGAACAAAGTTTAGTTTTAAATAGAGGAGAGGATGGAAATGAGTATTACATTTAAACAAACGATTATACATAACTTGGATTTAAGCATGGGACAACCTTTGATTTCAAAGGATTACATGAAGCTTACAGATGAAACAGAAGCATTTGTTACTAGAAAGATTATCAAGGTAATGGAGGATCAGGGAATTTGTGAAGCTCAATTCAAGCAGCAGGTATCATTCTATGAAGAGGATGAACCATATTCAATTATCCAAGAATGGAAGGATAACAAATTTAAACACTTAGCAGAGATACTTGCCAAGAGGTTCTATAGTTACATGATTGAATATGGGAATATAGCAAATGGTGATCTTATCGTTACAAATTACTTAATGAATGATGAAGAGTATGTAGCAATTTTAAAGATTAACTTCAATGATGGTAACTATACACATTTTTATAGCCATGATGATGAAACAATGAAACTTGTTACTAATAAAGGTATTTATGTCAAAAAGGTAAAAGAAGCAGTCGTTATTAAGCTGAGTGATGCCTCAGCATTACTTCTCGATGATTCAAAAGGTAAATATCTATCATTAATGCTTGATTTAGATACTAAGCTATCGGTCAAAGAAAAGTTGAGAGCACTGGATATAGCTACAACTAGAGTTATAGAAGGATATTATGACAATCCAATTAAAGCATTAAATGAGCTAAAGGTAAATATTAATGATTCAATTGCAAGAACAAGTAGCATCAATGTGTCAGAGATAGTAGAGCAGACATTCGGTTTCGACCAGGAAGTATTAGAAAGTTGTAAGGAGAAGCTAGAAGAGTTTGGACTGAACGAGGAGCAAACTATTCAGGTAAACGGAAGTAAGCTATTCAGTAAATATTACAACCAAAGACTGAAAACAGATACAGGGATTGAAATTAAGATGCCTACTCATCTCTTTAAGGATCAGGACTTCTTTGAGATTATTAATGGGCCTAATGGAACACAAAGTTTAATTATCAAGAATGTTAGTCAAGTAGTTAATAAATAAAAGTGTTTTTTGATTATGAATCCACATAATAAGACACTAGCTAATTAACTAGTGTCTTATTTGAAAGAAGGGATTATGAAAAAGTTATATATTTTTGTATGACATAAATATATCATAATAAATATACCATATAAGAAAATGAAAATCAATATCAAAACTAAAAATAATGAGAAGAACAAATAACTTTTTTATGAGGTTACATTATGAACCAGGTTATAAAGTTAGAAGAAATGTGTGAAATATGCCGCAAAAGAAAAGCAACTAAATTATGTGACAGGATAAAAGCAGAGTGGCATTGGGCAGGACATCCACCTGCCTATTGGGAAAAAGATGAGTATACAGGAGAAATGTACAAGCTCTACACTAAAGGCCCAATGAGTGGGATCAATACATGCGATAAAAAACTATGTGATATGTGTGCAACACATGTTATAGGTATGGACTTATGTCCTGGATGCTTTAATGAATTAAAGAATACATTAGGGATATAAATTTAATCTTTTGGAGGGATAAGAGGATGGCAACAGTAGTTATTGGTGTAAATGAAGTATCAGTCCTTAGACATGAAATAGAAATTAAAAAAGTTGGCATGTTTGTTGGTAAAGAACTTGCAGAAATAATGAATTACATAGAAAAAAACGGAGTTGAAAATATAGAAGATTACGTTGAAAGGATTGAAGGATGTGTAGTTACTGATACGGTAATAAGTGATGAACCGGATGAAGGAGATATACACTATGAGTCATGGATAATTGATGCTAAGAAATAAAATTAACTTTTGTTTACTGGAATAAAATGAATTTTAGACAGTAAAATAGCACCTTTGGCTAGGAGCTATTTGATATCAATTATATAATTGAACAAGCTATAAAAAATATACTGCCACATATGTATGAAATGAAAGTACCTTTTTTCTTTATTTTATAGGCGTTATAGCTATATAAAAGATGTTGTATACCAATTCCTAAGAAAACGAATTTATAGGAATAAATATTAGCAAACGGTTTAAAAAAACCAGTTACAGCGTAAATAAATAATAATATTGTATAGGTTGAAACAAATATCCGGTATTTGCGGTTAAAGTAATTCATAGGACCTCCTTGAGTATGTGCAGAAATGTTATGTCAATTATATCATATTATATAGAAAAAAATAAGAATTTGAAAAGGTGGGTGAGGAAATGCTTGATGTAAATAATTATGAGAATCCTACAGATGAGGAGCAAGAAAGACACTTTAAAGAATTAGAAAAGTGTTGTAAGTGCTCGAAATATAATAATTATGAAAGAGTAATAAATTCTAGATCAGTAGAAGAGGTTGCAGAGCTGATAGATGAAGCATGGGATTATGTAATAGACAGTGAGTTAACAGATATGGAAGAAGGCATAAAGAAGTGGTTATCACTTTAAAATCCAAATTTGTGAGGTGAAAAGATGCCATACATAGTATGTAATGTATTTGAAAATAGATATATAAGCCATTTATCTCATTGTGGTATTAGAATTATTACAAGAAATCCACAAGACGCAAAAAGATTTGACACAGAAGAAGAAGCTGAAAGATATGCAGGAGATAACTTAGATGTATTTGAAGTAAAAGAATAAAATCAAAATTTGCTAAGAGAGTGAGGAAAAGAGAATGGAAGATAACAGACCTAGATATAAAGTTGAATGTCCTAGTTGTGGCAAAGTAATGTATGTATGTAAATCTATAGGACAAGAAATGGGGATGTTCGATTTTGGTGGGGGTAAATGTATTAATTGCAATCTCCGCTTAAATTTTACTTTTAATCCTAATAAAGAAGAGATGGTTGCTATGGAATGGGAAAAATGGAGAGAAAAAAAGGAAAAGTTATACAGTAAAATTCAAAATTTAAAAGGAGAGATAGCACATGGAAGAGATTAAAAGAACAATGATTACAGGTGCAAGTGATGACCTAATAGAAATTGAAGGAGAAATAAGAGAGGAATTTTCAGCGTGGGACTGTACAAATGGAGTGATAACTTGTTCAGATGGAACATTTTTAAATGTTAATTATGATGAGAATGGAATTTGGAGATTTAAGGTTGACTTTAAGGGCAGTTTATTTGAAAGAAAAGAAGAAGGTTCAGTAGAAGAAGATACAAATGATAAAGTTTTCTTCAAAGAAGGATTAAAGTGGATAGTATTTCAAGAGAATCCTAGTGTAGCACTTAAATAAAATCAGAGTTTGGGAGGAGAAACACATGAAAGCTAGTGAATTAATTAAAAATTTAAATACATTTGTTAAAACGTTTGGAGATTTAGAAGTAACAAATGAATCAGGAGATATTATTAAGGGAGTGGGTGCTGAATTAAATGTTGCAGGAGAAGGGACATCCCATTTTTATCTTGATGAATCTTTCGTAGATATAGAAGAATTTAGCAGTATCGTTAATGGATATATGGAAGATGGCATGAGTGAAGAAGAAGCGAGAAAAGCTGCATTTGAAGAAATAGGCTAAATAAAATATAAGTTTGGTTAGATGAGTAATAAGATAACCTCACTATCTAAATTAGTGAGGTTATTGAAAAGGTTTTGCTTATATCAAGATTATGTTTATTCTGTTTAGATTTTTGTTATATATTTGTTAAAAACTATGTAGATTATGTAGCCTAAAATGACACCGATGGTATTTAGAATCATATCGTCAATATCAAAGTAGCCTACAAAAGTTAATAATTGAAAAACTTCAATACTAGTAGTACTTAATACCCCAATCAACAATACTTTCCAAAATACTTTAAGGTTTTTATACGCAAAAGGTAGCAAAAAACCAAATGGAATAAATGCAATTGTATTACCAATAATATTGAGCATAGCCCACCAATCTGAGAAATGTTTTAACTGGTGTCTAATAGTGCGAAAAGGAATGTAGTTAGGATTATAAAAACCATTAGTGCTACCGGCTTTATTGATGGCAATTCTATCAAAAATTGCCGAAAAAGAACCGTCAAATTTAATAACAACAACAATAAATAAAATTAAAAGATATGACCAAAACAGTATTTTCCAGATTATGTCCTTTTTAATCACTTAAAACTTCCTTTCAGTATATAAATAATATTTAGTTAAATTCTAACATAGAAAAAAGAACAAAATAAACTAATAAAACAATTTTTAAGTATGTAAAAAATGAAACAAAAAAGAGGTTTTAATATTTTAGATGAGATCAGACGGATAAATAGAAGTTTAGGATTACAGAGAAAATGTAGTTGTGTAACAGGATTGAGAATGAATAAAGCAACTAATGTAAACAAATAGTTTTTTGGAGGTACCGACTTTATGCCGGTACCAAAATGTTATTAATTACTTCTAGCTATTTTTGGATATGTAGATATCGAGAGCTTTTATTAATCTACGTAAGGCCTTTATTACTAGAATGGTTATATAAGCAGCAGCACCATAAATTAAATTAATAAAGCCAATATCATTGAAAATGTAAACATTACAATTCCTCCCCTCTGCATATTAATTAAACCACATAGTTAGTAATTAATAAATAAAATCTGATTTTGGAGAGATATACAGTTAGAATAGAGGTGAAACCTTATGAAACTATATGGAATGATGTGAAATCTTATGAAACGTAATGAAATCATACGAAATGATGTGAAACAATGGATAAATTAGATTATGCAATACTTAATGTATTACAAGAAAATCAATGTTTTAAAAGAATTCAATCCATAACAAGAAGTGGAATTATGGATGTACTTGAAATAAAAAAAGTAACACTACATAGAAGATTGAATCGGTTATTAACAGAGGGCTATATTGCTCAAGGACTACATGAAGGACGTGAACATACTTATTACATAACTGATACAGGATTAAAATTATTAGAGGAGGCATTAGAATGAAAAGTAAAATTGGATTTATTGCAGTAGGACAGGCAGGAGGAAACATTGGTAGTAAATTAGAGTCACTTGGACATGACGTCCTTTTCCTAAATACATCAGATGAGGATTTATCAACCCTTGAAACAAAATTTAAATACCATATCAAGGGGGGAGAAGGGTGCAACAAAGATAGAAACAAGGCAAAAGAACTTGTTATAGAAGACTTTGAAAGCATTGCCAAAGAGATTACAGATAAAGTTAATAAAGATTTTATCTATGTCATTTTTAGTAGTGGTGGTGGAACTGGATCAGGAGCCTCACCAATGCTAATAGACTTACTGATTCAGCATTTGGAAAAGTCAGTAGGGGCCATAACCATTATTCCAGGGGAGAACGAACCATTAAAGACACATATTAATACCTATGAATGCTTTAAAGAGTTAGAAGAAATTGATGGAATAGCAAGTACAATTGTCTTAGATAATAATGCTTGCGAAAGTAAATTAAGTATTAATAAAGATTTTGTTGAACTATTGCAAGGTATGCTTGATATGCCAAATCATAAAGACGTTAAAGGAAATATTGATAAGGCTGAGGTAATGGAGATGATTGGCTCAAGGGGGATGTTAACTATTACTAAAGTTGATAAAGAACAAACCAATATATCTCATATCGTTTCAGGGATTAAAAGTAATATTTATGCCCCTATTGAAGCAGATCAAGTTATTAAATATGTTGGATTATTAGCTGCTAAATGCGTAGATGTTGCAGAGCTGCGGAAAGAGGTTGGCAATTATATAGATGCTTTTCAAGGATATGGGGATGAAACAATTTGTGTATTAGCAGGGCTAAGCCTACCTTTTACAAGATTAGAACAAATTAAGCAAAGAGTTATAGAAAATCAAGAATCAATTAAACGAAATTTGCAGGCCACAAGTGAATCAAGGCTTAAGAGTGATATTAATTTTCTTGATGGTTTTATGCCACAAACAAAGAAACCAAAAGTAAGTGGAGCAGCAGATATTTTTGCTAAGTATAAGAAAAAGTAATTGAATAAGGACCAGCGCACTTGGATTAAATTTTTATGATTTATAGTCCAAGTGTTTTGGTGCTTATTCAAGCAAATGAAAGTTTGATATTTAGGAGGGGCTAGGATGAAAGATTATTTACAAGAGACAAAAAAATGTTTAGAGGAATATAAAACCAATAAAGATATGTTAGAATCAAACATAAAACTATTAAAAAGATTGAAAGAGAATCGCAAAAATAGGATTGAGGGAGAAACCGGCGTAACAGGGATTAGATATGATGTGATGCCAGCAAAAAATAATCAAGTTACTTCAAAAGTAGAGGAAATAGCAATTAAGAATATTCAACTTGAGCTGGATCTTGAGGAGAAGATAGAAGCACTGAGCTATTATGTGAATCGTATCGATATGGGATTAGAAGAAATTAAGCCAGTATGGAAAGAGATATTAGTTTTAAAGTTCTTAGAAGGATATACCTGGGAGTATACAGAGAGAAAAATGGGACTAAGTGAATCAACTTGTAAAAGGTATGCAAAAGATGGAATTAAAGCATTAGCAGATAAACTAGCAGGACAAAAAAGCTACATAGACTTGCCTTTATTTAGAGATATTTATCTAGGACAAGTAGTAGGTGAATAAAAATGATTTAGAGCTGGAGCGTAAATTCTAGCTCTATTTTTTGTATAAAAATAGCTAGAGCGGTTAGGTCTAGGATCTTAAAGTTTAGATATCTAAATTGCAATTGATAAAAATATATGAATAAATTGATAAAAACTTATAAATAAATTGATAAAGTATTATTAAGTAGGTATAATGAGTTTATAAAATGACCATAATTTATAGGGGGATGATATTAGTATGCCTTTATCGAATGAGAAAAAAGAAGAAATAAAAGAACAGATTCTAGATTGTATGTCTTATGACTGGAAGAATATAACAGCAAAATTAAGTGAAAAATTAAGCCTTTCGAAGCAAACTATTAATATGTATCTTAGAGAGCTGACTCAAAAAGGATTTATAGAGGAAACAGGAAAGGGTAGAACAAAGAAATACAGATATAAGTATATTGAATATAATAATACATATACAAATAAAGATATAGATGAAGACTTTGTATGGAGAGAATTTAAGCCAAAACTGAATTCTATTACTAATAATGCCTTGCATATACTACAGTATGGGTTTACAGAGATGGTTAACAATGCAATTGAGCATTCAGAGGCTGAGCAGATAGGGGTAAAATTAAGAGTATCTAAGTATAAGACGACAGTATATATATGGGATAACGGAGTAGGAATTTTTGATAAAATTTACAATGTATTCCAACTTGAAGATAAAAGATATGCTATACTAGAATTAGCTAAAGGAAAATTAACATCAGATCCAGAGAACCATACTGGAGAAGGAGTATTTTTTACCTCTAGAGCAATGGATGGATTTAATATATTTTCTAGTGGATTGTGTTTCATACATGATAATAGGTTAAAAAAAGATTATTTACTTGATAATGAAGTAAAGAAAGGAACGATAATTTATATGAGTATAAAAAACAATTCTGAACGCAAATTAGTAGATGTTTTTAATGAATTCACTGGAGATGATAATGGATTTTCAAAAACTGTAATTCCAATTGAGCTAGCTCAAATAGAAGGAGATGCATTAATTTCAAGATCACAAGCGAAGAGAATATTGGCAAGATGTGAAAAGTTTAAAGAGATAGTTCTTGATTTTGAGGGAATAGTTACTGTTGGTCAAGGATTTGCAGATCAAATATTTAGAGTATTTGCAAATGAACATCCAGAAATAAATATTCAAATTGCTAATACTAGTGAAGATGTTTTACAGATGATATTACATGTACAAACAAAATAAATAGTATATACCCCATGAATTTTCATGGGGTCTTTTTTGGCTCATCATTATGAACTGTGCTTGACATATTTAATCAAAAAATTCAGCACTAAAGAATTGTGATATTACAAGTAACATATAGGTATTTATAATGAAATGAATCGAGAAAGATATTGTCAAGCACACATTTGAGTGATGAGCCAAAAATGAATATAAATAAAACGCCTAACAGTTAATATGAACACTGTTAGGCATAAGAACAAATGATTTATAGTTCACAAGTAGTTTGCAAGAGAACATTTGCACATTAATAAAAATATCGTTTGTTATATTAATGTGAATATAAAGAGGAAAGATGAAAACTTTGTTCTGAAGAAGATAGATATTAGGGGGTGTAGGAGATTATGTTAGGATTTGTTCAATTAATTAACTTAGGATTTATGATTCTAGTGCTATATATATTGATACTACTAGCTCAGGCATTAAGGATTTACATAAAAAACAATAAAAACAAATAATTTTTGAATGCTTAAAAATACTCTTTGAGGAAGTGGAAAAACTTCCTCTATTTTTGTGACCTGTTTATGACCTACTTTGACCTGATGTTGACCTGATGTTGACCTGCCATTGACCTGTTTTATATGTTAAGATGTTAATGGGTGAGCAAAAGAAATCATCCTAACTCCTAAAAGTATCAATGGTAGGATACCATATCAAATATCCATTTTAAAATGCACCTGGTGATGTAGTGATCTAGGTGTATTTTTATTAAAAAATCCTTGTTCAAAATGGTGTGTACTAGAAAGAATAACCCAAAAAAACTATTTTGCATGAAGGAGAACTGATAAATGATGAAACCACCAATTCCACGTATGGGTGGAAAATCAAAGCTAAGAAAGCATATTATTGAAAGAATACCAGAGCATATCTGTTATGTTGAGCCATTTTTGGGAGCAGGATGGGTATATTTGGGCAAAGAGCCAAGTAAAGTTGAAGTAATTAATGATGTAGACAAAGAACTCATCAATATGTTTCACATGATTAAATGTCATGCTCCCGAAATTGAAAGGATGCTAAAATATGAGTTTTCAGGTAGGGATATATTTGAAGAATATAAACACTGTACAGTTGAGTATCTTACAGAGATTCAAAGAGCAGTACGTTTTCTATATCTTATCTCACAAAGTTTTGCTGGAAAGGGCGGAACATTTGGGTATGGAACAACAAGTAAACCAGCACCACAGATCTTTTATCAAGATGTGCTAGGAGACATTAAAGGTAGGTTAAGAAACACATATGTTGAAAATAAAAGCTTTGAGGACATTATTAAAAGATATGATAGACCTCATAGCTTTTTCTTTTGTGATCCACCATACTTTGAAACTGCAGGTTATGGGAGTGAGTTTGGTCAAAAAGAACACCTTTTACTAAGAGACATTTTATCTAAGATAAAAGGCAAATTCATGGTAACGATTAATGATCACCCAGAAGTAAGAGCGTGGTATAGGGATTTTAAAATTGAAGAGGTTAGAGTAGCCTATTCAATATCAAAAGAGCAAAAGGCTAGAAAAGAATATGGTGAACTAATTATAACAAATTATTAAATTAAAAAAGTACGTCTTTAATGAGTAAATAGGGGGGATTGATATTGGTAAGACAACACAACCCATAAAGGATAAAGATTTATTAAGGAGATATTTTTTGTGTCTTTACAGCACTGACTATGCGATGTTTATCTTATCAGCTATCATGTATCATACAGGGTTTAGAGTTGGAGATGTAAGATACTTAACTGTCCAAGATATCAAAGGCGAGTTTTTAGAGATTAATGAAAGTAAAACACGATACAAGGAGGAGCAGCATAAAAAGGATTTAAAGGAGGGGAAAAAGTATCCTAGGAAAATTAAAAAACCTAGAAGGATACCTATAGAACTCACATTAAGAAGACATTTAAATCACTATATATCAGGTAAAGCTGACCATGAGTATTTATTCCCAAGCCCACAGAAAAGTAAACGCTCTAAAGGTCTACCTATTAGTTATTTTACAATAGAGAAGAGATTAAAAAAAGCAGCAGCAATGGTAGGGTTAAATGTAAGAGATTTTGGAACCCATGCTTTA
>JARKVN010000049.1 GCA_029851645.1 Cellulosilyticum sp.
AGAGAATAAGAAGCAGTTTTATATTCCAGAAGGCTTTGCGCATGGTTTTTTAGTTTTATCTGAAACAGCAACTTTTCAATATAAGTGTACCAATTATTATGCGCCAGAATACGAAGGGGGCATCTTATGGAATGATCCAGATATTGGAATTGTATGGCCTTTAGAAGGTGTAGAGGAAGTAATCCTTTCAGAAAAAGATAAAGGGCAGCCAACCTTTAAACAGTTTATGATAGAGCATTAAAAAACTCATAGGGATTTTCTTTCTAGCTGACATATATAGAAGTAAAGAGAGTTCATTTATGGAGATAGAGAAAGGAAGATACCTATGAGAAGAATTTGTTATTATCCAGAGCTTGTAAAAGTTGCAGGAAGTGTGACGAGTGCACTGCTTATGTCTCAGTTAGAGTTTTGGTTTAAGGCAACAGGAGGAAAGAGCTTTTATAAATTCTTAGAGCCTTGTCAGCATGAGTTATATAGAACAGGTGATAGTTGGCAAGAAGAGTTAGGAATGAGTGTTTCTGAAATACGCTCTGCCTTTAAGCGTATTGGGGTGATGTATAAGTCTAAAAGCAGTTTTAAGGCAAGTACAGATGTATTTCAAGGGAAACTTTATGCAGCCTATTATGATCGAATTCGCCGTACAACTCATTATTTTAGAAATGATGAAAAGGTAGTGGAAGTTTTAGGTAAGGTAGAAGAATTACATCAGGAGGCGAAAAATGGTTCATGCACGCAGGTAAAAAATCAAGAAGAAGGGAAATCAAAAAGTGTAAGTTCTGTATCTGATAAGATGCAAGATGGATTATTCAATAAAGACTACAATAAAGACATCAATCAAAGGAGCATTCAAGATGACAGTAAGGAGCTAGAAGAAATTCGTAAACTCTACAATAAATATTTAGGTGAGCCATTAGGCTTTAAGAAAAACTTAAATCTTAAGGAGCAGAAACAAATCGCATCTTTATGGCAAAAAGAAAACGGCAATTTAGAAGCTTTTGAAAGTTGTTTTAGAAAAGTGGCAGCTAGTGCTTTCTTGTGTGGTAGGCTAGAGGGGAAAAAGTGGCGTGCAAGCTTAGGGTGGATGATGAAGGAATGCAACTTCACTAAGATTCAATCTGGTTACTATGATGATTTTATAAAAGAGCGTCAAGAAGATGGGGTATCTCCTAAAGTACAAGCCTTTAATCGTATGTATAGCCATGATTGGGACTTTGAAGAAATTGAACGCTTAGAAAGGCTTTATATTGATGACTTAATATCTGGGCAAAAGGTGAGTTAGAGAATTTCCAAACTCTAGGCATTGTTTATTATACATAAAGTGACTATAATACAAAGTAGTATAAGTGCATAGCATATTAAAAAGGCACGCAGAGAGGAAAGAAAAGTGAAACTATCAATTATTATTGTCAACTATAATACCTATCATCTAACGAAGCAGACCATTGAATCGATACTGATACAAAATAATCACTTTAGTTATGAGATTATTTTAGTAGATAATGGTTCGACGGATGGAAGTATTGAAGCATTAGAAGAGGACTTCAGGGATGACGAACGTATACATATGATTAAGAATATAGCTAACTTAGGATTTTCTAAGGCGAATAATATGGGTATTAAAAGGTCAAGAGGGGAATACATCTTACTTCTTAATTCAGATACTGAAGTAAAAGGAGAATGTATTTCGTTATGCCTTAGGCAAATGGAGGAAAATGCACATTTAGGGGCTTTAGGATGTAAAGTTACTTTACCTAATGGAAAGCTAGACCATGCTTGTAAACGAGGATTTCCTACCCCTAAAGCCTCTTTATACTATTTCTTAAAGTTACATAAGTATAATCCTAAGAAGTTTGGACAATATGATGCCCTTCATCTAGGGGAAGATGAAGTGGGGGAAGTAGACAGCCTAACAGGCGCCTTTATGTTGATGCCAAGAAGTGTATTAGATGAGGTAGGATTTTTAGATGAAGATTTCTTCATGTATGGGGAAGATATTGACTTATGTTATCGCATCAAGCAGGCAGGGTATGGTATTTTATACTATCCCAAAGCCCAGATGATTCATTATAAAGGGGGCAGTTCTAAAAGACGCCGCCATAAAGTAATCTACGATTTCCACCAGGCGATGTGGATATTTTATAAGAAACACTATAAAAAAGAGTATAACCTGGGGATTAATTTATTAGTTAAAGCAGGCATTTGGATGAAATGCGCCTTTGAGCTTATTAAAAATGCCTTTAAACCTAAAGATGGTAAGTCACGAACTTACAGTGGACAGGGAAGGCTAGGCGAGGAGCAAAAGGTTTATAAGATGATGGGATAACCTAAATCGTATCAATAGATAGAATGAAGTGATGTAAGGGAGAGAAAGGACTATGAAACAAGCAATCTTACTTTATAATGCGTATGCTGGACATCGTATGATAGTTAATGAACTAGATAAGATTACAGAAAAGTTACAAGAACTAGGATATGACTTAAGACTTCATAGAAGTAGGACAGTAGGAGACATTAAAGCGTATACAAAGGCTTATATCAACAAGAATAATACAGACCTGATTTTAGTATCAGGTGGAGATGGAACTATCAATGAATGTATTTCAGCAATGTGTAGTAAAAATTTGGATGTGCCACTTCTTATTTTACCACTAGGGACAGCCAATGATTTTGCTACATCAGCAGGGATTCCAGCACAAGTAGAAGACTGTCTAGAACTCATTAACAAAGGCAAGCTGACTTACATTGATGTAGGTCAGGCTAATGAAAGATACTTTATTAATGTATGTAATATGGGACTTTTTAGTGGGGTATCTCATACAGTAGACCCTGAGCTTAAGAAGAAGTTTGGGCGTCTGGCTTACTACTTTAAGGGGTTGGAGGAGATACAAAATTGTCAGGCAATGGATGTTACACTTCGAGTAGATGATGAAGTCCTTCATGACCAATACCTCTTAATTCTGGTCTTTAATGGTAAAGGGGCAGGTGGGATGTTAAAGCTCGCTAAGAATGCAGATATTACAGATGGTAAGTTTGATGTGGTTTGCATTAAGAATGTGAAGCTTTTTGATATGCCAAGCTTAATGTTTAAAGTCCTTCAAGGGGAACATTTAAAGGATTCTAATGTGGACTATTTGACAGGAAGTCATATTCAAATAGAGTGCCATAACCAAGAGATGAATCACTTTATTACGGATGTGGATGGAGAAACAGGGCCAGAGCTTCCTATGGAGATTCGTGTCCTTCAAAATAAAATAAGAGTATACTTACCAAAAGATAACAAAGATAGCACTAGCTTATAAAGCCTGGTGCTATCTTTTGTTAGGTATAGCTTTATGGTAAAGTGCTTACTTTAACAAATTCCTTGTACTTAATGTAAAAAGGTTAAAGTAAAAAAATTAAAAAAATTTTTAAACATTAACTTGTCAAGCTCAAAAATATAAGTTATAACTGAATTATCCACTGCAGCTGGTAAAAAATAGAAAATCAAATATGGGGTGATCAATATGTTATTAGAAATGTTGTTTTGTACAGGATTTTTCATATTACCACTAATTGGAATGTTTGTCATGGTGATTGCACAAGTTATGAAAATTAATAAAGAAGAACAGCTAGAGCAAAGAAAACAGCTATTATCTTTTAAGAGATATGTACATACCAATGAGCGTGCAATGCTAGTCACTACTTCCTATTTAAAAAATAAGGTGAATACGCTTATAAATGAGCTTCTAAGGGGGTTACGATTACGACATCTGGAGAAATACGCTAGTTTACCAAAAGAAAGAATCAACCCAAGGGCGGGCCCATAAGCAAAGTTATTTCCACATAAATTCATATTGTTTCTTATAGTCAATATAGGCATAGCTTAAAAGTTTTGCATCTAACTGTTTTTTCTGAATGTAAGCCTTCGGAGATAAGGTGAGAAGCGTCTCACCATTACATAGAGTAACTAAGTTGTCTTCAAAAGAAGAGATGAAGCTATGATTGATATAGCCAAAACAGCCATCTTGCTTGCCAATACCTTTTCTGAGTTTGACAGGCAAGAAAATAAGACTGTTGTCGATAATAATAGGTGTATTAAGTTTCGAGCCGATGATGTTGTAGGTCCAGTGTTTGAGAGCGTTAGGATCGAGGTGAAGCGTGTAGAGCATTTGGTGAATGTAGCGTTTCGTAGAGCAAGGCTTATAGTCTTTGGAGCCATCACTATATAAGATGCAGGTTGAGTTCTCACCATTAGTATCATAGAAAGGGATAAGTGCAGCAATTTTTACATAATTCATAGAATCGTCTCCTTTGTGTCGAACGAATTTTCGAAATATATAAACTATTATAAAGCTATAGAGAGACTTTTTCAAGAGATATTGTATAAAATTAAAAGAAAAAGAGGAGAAAGTAAAACTCATGCAATAGTTATAAAAACTGTTCATTTAAATAAAAGAAAATCATATGTTACCTTTTTACTGCGCAAATCCAATCTAGCTGCAGCGGAAAAGGTGATATATGAAAGAGGAACAAGCTATTTTATTAGCTAATTGGTGGGAGAAACTTCGTCCCTTGAGGAGAAAATTTGTGAGACAAACCATTTTGGGTGGATTAGAGCCTGAAGACATTGAGCAGGAGTGTTATTTGCAATTGCAAAAAGCGATAGAGCAGTACAACCCTCATTTGGGTGTACCCTTTGAAAGTTATTATAAAATCAAGATTTATGGTTGGCGGGCAAACCAAAATCGTCAGAAAGGAAGATGGGAAATTACATTAGAAGAAGAAACGCTTTCTTCTATCATAGATGAACGGGAAAATGTAGAAAAGGAGGTTGAAACGCAAATATTAGTAGAGGAGGTACTAGGAAAAATAGAGTTATTAGAGGAAAGGTCGAAAGTCATTATTATAGGTTATTATCTTCAAAATAAAAAGCTGTGTGAGATTGCAAAAGAACTAGGCCTTGCGTATAAAACAGTAGAGGCTAAGAAAAGTCAGGCGCTTAAGCAGCTTAGGAAAATGTTGGGGTGAGACAGGCCCTAAAAGTGAAAAATGAACTATTACACACACATCATTTAACCCAGAAAAGGACTGGTTACCCTTTTCTGGGTTATTTTTTGTTTTTCTTATAGGGAGTCGCCTTTTTGAAGACATATATATAAGTGTAAGGCGAAAGGAGGTGATAAAATGGTATCAGCTGAAGTAAAAGATGTCAAAGTTGTTTTAAAGCTTGCTAAAGGAAGTCAAACAGTTGCTGGATGTAATCAAGGTGCATCTAATGACCAACTCTACGCGTTAGGAAGTGCAGTAGGTACTTTAACAGCAGAAGCAGTAGAGTCTATCAGTAAGGTAGAAGAAACAGTACTTGTTAATGAGTAAGTCGCATAAGGTCAAGATTAAGAGGGGAGGAAATGAATATGGCTGCAGTAGTAACAAAGAAAAACCTTGTACTTGGTTTTACAACAGGTGAAGGGAAAAATTTTAATTTAACGATTAATACCCCTAAAGAGGGGCTAGATGGTACCACAATTGGTACAGCAATGGATCAAATCATTGCAGCAAATGCTCTAGGTGAAGAGAGCATTGTAAACAATAAAGTTAGTGCTAAATACGTTATTCAACAAGTGGATGAAATCAAATTATAATACGACAAAAAGAGTGCTTTTAGGGAAGAAGATAGCCCTAAAAGCACTCTTTTTGTCATTAAAAATTAATACTATTGATGTTGTATTTTACAGTATTATAACTTACAATAGATTTAAAGTAAAACTACTGTAATGCAAGTAAAATCTAGGAAAAATAAGATTAGATAGAAGATATCGAAATGTAAGAATAGAAGGGGGTACCTTTAATAATGAATTTTAGGAAATTTAGTAAATATATATGCGCATTGTCTTTAGCGGCAATGTTTACAATAAACACGATGGCAGCAACTATAATAGATGTAGCAAGTAACCACTGGGCTTATAAAGCGGTGACAGATTTAGCAAATCGAGGCATTATGGTTCCTACTAGTACAGGAGAATTTAGGCCTAATCAACTCATGAACTATTTTGAAGTAGCAGATGTTTTGGCGAAAGCTACAGGCTATGTAGATGTAGATGTGGCAACCAATATAGACCCTGTGTTTAAAGAACAAATCCAGAATAACTATGAAAGGCAAAAAGCGGTTTTAGCAACTTATGCCGCTAAATATTCTACTTGGGATAAGTCTTATGATAAGCAAGTGGCTTATTTATTAGGAAGAGGTTATATGTCTGTAAGTGATTTGGATAAATTTATTACTAAATCTACGAAGTCAGAAACTAGAAATATCATGACAAAAGAAGAACTAGCAGTTTTCGTTGTTCGCTTAATAGGAAAAGAAAATACAGCAAAAAATATTTATAAGACAACTGGTTTTAATGATGAGAAAAACATTAAAGAAAGCTATAGACCACATGTAGCTTATCTTAAATCAATAGGGGTTATTAATGGCACAGGAAGCTTTAATCCAGCAACTAAAGTGACTAAAGCATTATGTGCGAAAATGGTAGATGATGCCTTAGTTTATAAAGAAAAAACACAAAATAATGGCTCTAATAATAACACTAACAATGGTTCTAATAATGAAAATAATAATTCCAATAGTAATTCAAATAATGGGTCTAGCAACGGAACAGATACAGGTGTGCAGACACCAGTTGGTGAAGTTGTGAAAGTCAATAGAGTTTTAAGAAAGAATGACTCTGAATACTATGTATCTTTAATAAGAAACTCTAATGCTTCATATTATACGATTAAAAATACAACTAAGGTAATAGATGCAGAGGGTAATGAAATAAGTGTGACAAACATTCCAGTAGGCACACAAGCTAGGGTTGTTATAGAAGTACAAGGGGGAACAGAGTACATAGTAAGATTACAATTAATAGGAAGTGACTCTGCGACGCCAACACCACCAGTAGAAGAGAATTCAGATACAACAAGTTCATCAACTGTAACAGGTAGTATTGTAGGAAGTGTAGGAAATGGTGTGTTACGTGTAACGACTGCAGAGGGTAATGTAAAAACCTATCTATTACAAGATGACTGCAAGATTACATTAAATGGAGCCAGTGTGACTGTTGATAAATTATCAGAAGGAGATACAGTGACTTTAACTGTTAAGAATGATTCAATGGTTACTAAAGTTGTGGCAAAAACAGATTCAAGTAGTCAAGAATCTGGTAATGGTGCATTAACAGCTAAAAAGATTTCAGAAAAAGGCTATGTCTTAACACTTAAGCAAAATAATGGTGAAGAAGCTGTAACGATTCCAAAAGACGCAACCATTAAGCGTAATGATAAAACCATTGATGGCGTGCAAGAACTTCGCATCGGAGATACCATTAAAGTAACGAAAAAGAATAATGAGATTACATTAGTAGAAGCAACAGGTGCTAGAAAAAGTGTAACAGGTATTATTAAAGAAATTAACTTGTCACAAACACCTAGAATCGTTGTAAATGTTAATGATGAGGCAATTACTTATGTCTTAGCTAGTGATGCAGAGTTATATGATGGTAATGATAAGAAATATATTGGTATACGTGACTTACATTTAGGGCAAGAAGTTTCGATTATTGCAGATAGTAAAGAAATCATTTCTTTAGATGTACAAAAAACAGATACAAGCGTTAAAATGATGGGAACTATTCTAAGTGTATCAAGAAACAATGACTATATAGATGTATTTGTAG
Organism: Cellulosilyticum sp.; assembly: GCA_029851645.1. Classification (GTDB taxonomy): domain Bacteria; phylum Bacillota; class Clostridia; order Lachnospirales; family Cellulosilyticaceae; genus Cellulosilyticum. The sequence goes on from JARKVN010000049.1 coordinate 7,698, forward strand.
ACTATGACCCAATTACAGGGGACAACAAAGTTTACAAACGTATTGAGCTTTCTAATGATGTTGCGATTACATTAAATGGAAAAGTACAAAGTCAAAACGTACTTGAGGAAGATATGGAAATTCTTATTATCTACAAATATTTAGATGATAAAATGCCACAAAAAATCCAAATTATTTAATAGACCGATAAGGATAGGGGGACATATTTGGGTGTCTCCCTTTCTCTTTCTTAGGGAGGGGCATAAGGTGAAAATAAAAAGGGGAAAGTTTAAATGAAAAGGGGAAAAGTAATTAAGTTAGGTAAAAGAAAATTTACCGAAGATAGGCGCATCATGGCACTTGCCATTATAGTTGCAGCAATGATTGGGTTATTTCTGGTTTTTAGGCCTAACGCGTATAAGGTGAGTATAAATGGTGAATTTATAGGTGCTGTTAAAAATAAAAGAGTGATTGAAGGGGCAAAGGAAACAGTAATCACTCAGCTTAGAAGTCAGTATGAAGCAGAGGTGCAATTTGAAAAGGATTTAGAAGTTGAGAAATATCGTGCCAAGAAGAAGGACTATATTGACCCTAATTATTTAATTGCTTCTATGCGAAAGAAAATGGATATTTTAATTGGTTTTAAAGAAATCTTTGTAGAGGGAGAGTCTATAGGCATTGTTACTTCAGAGGAAGAGGTAGAGGTCCTTAAAGAAGAACTTAAAAAGAGGTATTATGGAAAGAGAGAAGTGGAAGTAGAGTTTGGAAAAGAGGTAGAGGTCAAGGATGTTTTTGCTAAAGAAAGCGACCTAGTTTCTATGGAGAAGCTTGTGCAAAAATGTACGGTAACCACTCCCAAATCCATTACTTACACTGTGCAACCGGGTGATACCTTATCAGGTATTGCAAGTAAATACAATACAACCATTGAAAGTATTGTCTCAGCTAATGCCAGTAGCGGTTTTACAAGTACAACTGTCTTGCAAGTTGGGCAAGTCATTAAAGCGAATATTAATGAACCCTTTTTACCACTTGATGTAGTGACTAAAGCGAAGGAAACTGAAGAGGATAATAAAGCTGTGCAGTAATAAGAATAAAATAAGGGGTAAACAAGAATGCAAAAAATAGGAATTATTGAAGACGAAAAGAATATTTCGGATATGATGAAATACAATTTAGAGAGAGAAGGTTATGAAGTATTCACAGCCTATGATGGAAAAGAAGGATTAGAACTTGTAGCAAAAGAAGAACTAGACCTACTTTTATTAGATATTATGTTACCTAATATAGATGGGCTAGAGATTTGTAAAAAAGTTCGTCAAACGAAAGAAGTGCCTATTATTATTATTTCAGCTAAGGCAGATGAATTTGATAAAGTATTAGCTCTTGAATTAGGCGCAGATGATTATGTGACGAAACCCTTTAGTATGCGAGAGGTGATGGCAAGAATAAGAGCCAGGTTAAGAAGAAAAATAACTGGAGCAGAAGCATTTGAACCTGCAAAAGAGGAGCAGATAGGGGATAGACTCAAAGAAGGAACTCTAGAAATGGATTTAAAGAAATATGAGGTCATTAAAAATGGTGAGGTTATAGAGCTAACATTAAGAGAGTTTGAACTCCTTAAATTCCTATGGCAAGCAAAAGGGGAAGTTTTTACAAGAGAAGAATTATTAACTAAAGTATGGGGATATGAGTATTATGGTGATGTAAGAACAGTGGATGTAACCATTAGAAGGTTAAGAGAAAAAGTAGAAGATGACTCTTCTAAAGCCAGCTATGTCTTAACTAAAAGAGGCGTAGGTTACTACTTTAGAGGCTAGCTTATGAAACCAAGTATACAAAAAAAGATTGTTTTAATCTACTTATGTACCATTATTATCATTATGCTTGTAAGTGGGACATATATTGTTTATGGAACAGAAGAAAGAGATTATACAAGTATTCAGCATGCCATAGAAAATATGGCAGAAACTATAGAAAACAATAAGAATTTTGAGCTAGTTAATATTATAGACAGCTATGAGGTTTATATACTAGACTCACAAGGCTTTACCTATGCTTCTAATACTGGAGAAGGTATTGGACTAAAAAAAGAAGAGGCTGTGGTGATTCAAGCTAGAACGACGAAAAAGAGTGCTACCTCACCTGCAAAACATTTTTCAAGTATTAAAAATCAGGCTAATGGCTATTTAGACCATGCAAGGCCTATTTTAAATGAAGAAACAGGTGAGATTGAGCGTATCATTTATATTAAAGCAAGCACAAGAGAAGTTTATTATAATATGATGAGTATTATAAGAACCATTGGGATTGGATTAATTTTTGCAATGGTGATTACAAGCTTTTGTGCCATTGTTTTTTCTAGAATGATTACAGCACCTATTAAAACACTTACGAAAAATTCCAAGAAATTAGCAGCAGGTAATACCATTGGCAGAATTCCTGTGGAGGCAGCAGATGAAATCGGTGAGCTTACACAAAGCTTTAATATCATGGCAAGTCAGCTAAGTAGCACCATGGAAGTTTTAACCAGTGAGAAAAATAAGCTGGAGAAAATCTTCGAGCATATGGCAGATGGCGTTATGGCTTTTAGTCAGCAAGGTATTTTAATCCATGTGAACTCATCTTGTTATGAGATTGTAGGGAAAGAAAAGATGGGCCCAAACTTCGAAGTAATTTCAGAAAGAATGGGGCTTTTGGTAGAGTTTGAAAAGCTTTTAGCTGGTGAACATTATGAGAGCCTAGATGATTATGTCATTATGGATGATAAGTTTCTAAAGATACAATTTGCACCTTATTTAAATGCAAAAGGAGAAGCTGAGGGTCTGGTGATGGTGATTCAAGATGTCACAAAGCAGCAGAAGCTAGACCAAATGCGAAAAGAGTTTGTGGCCAATGTTTCTCACGAACTTCGTACGCCCCTTACGACGCTTAAAATTTATACGGAAACCCTTTTAGATGGGGCGATTGATGATAAGGAAAATGCCATGCACTTTCTAGGCGTTATGGAGAAAGAAGCAGACCGTATGACAGCACTGGTACAAGACCTACTAGAACTTTCACGTATTGATAATAAACAAATTCAGCTTAATTTTACAAAGCTTGATTTAAGAGATATGCTAGAAGAGGTTTTAGAAGCACAACATGTCCATATTATGAAGAAAGGGCATACTTTAAGTGTGGTGTATGATGAGCTGATACCCCATAGGATTGAGGGAGATGCTTTTAGAATTAGGCAAATTTTACATAACATCTTATCTAATGCGATTAAGTACACAGATGAAGCAGGAATTATTGCAATCCGTATGATAAAAGAAGAGGGGAAAATCCATATTTGTGTTGAAGATACAGGAATGGGCATTCCTAAAGAAGATGTTGAGCGTATTTTTGAAAGATTTTACCGAGTAGATAAAGCACGTTCTAGAAAGCAAGGCGGAACAGGTCTAGGGCTTTCTATAGCAAAGGAATTAATGACTTTACATGGTGGAGACATTCATATTAGCAGTAAACTGGGTAAAGGGACAAGAGTTTATTTAACATTTAATGAGCTTGGATAAAAAGTTATTTTTATGTAATTAAACTGTAATATATAAATGGGTCTTTTTATATTATAATAGTATATGGAAAGAAGTCTAATTTATTAAGAAGGGAGGCAAGTCGTCATGAAAAAAACCAAATTAATTGTTGTTTTATGTATGATGTTATTAATGGGTCTTTATACGGGATCAATTTATGCAAATGATACCAATGAAGGCTATAATATAGAAGTAAAGTCAACAACTGATAAAGATGGAAAGACAGTTGAGTATTTAGCAAGCATAGATGATGATGGCTACCTTCGCATTACCCAGATTCTTCAAAATAGCCAAAAGGTAAGAATAAATACATCAACTTATGAAGGTAATCTACTGATTAGTGGAAAAGCTGAAAAAGATACTGAGCTTACAATCAAGGTATACAATGGTGTTGATGAAAGTAAGGAAGCATCAACCTATGAAAATATTAAGGTAGGAACTACTGAAACTTTTTCTCAATCTGTTGAGATTCAGGAAGGATATAATACTATTGTTATAACTTATAGTAATGAGGAAGACCAAATAGATAATTATATCACTTTTTATGTAACAAGAGGTTCAGTAGAAAATATGGAAGCTATTAAAACTTATTTAGTTGTTCCAAGTCTATAAGTAGGTGAGAACATGAGAAAGAATATAGTCAGAATGTTCATGTTAGGTATTCTGATTATGGCATGTATAGGGCAAACAGTAAAATTATGGCTTGGCGATATGTCAAGCCATAATTTTTTTGGAAGCGATTATATAAGCTATGAGGAGAGCATACTTTACCCAAAAGAAATATGGAGTAACGTGAATAAAAAAATCTATAAAATGGATGAAAATAATGACGAAAATAGTATGAGTTTTAAAATACTCTACGAATTATATAGCGAAATTGGGAAAGAGGAGCTGAAGGTAGAGAATGGACCTAAAGTTTCTTATGAGGACCTGCTTTCTTTTCGAACAGGTATCATCTATAACTATGGTACAAGACTGAGCTTAGAGGAAATCATAGGTCAAAACATTAAAACAGCTCATAATAAATCCATTAACTCTAAAGTAAAGACGCTGTATGTGGATTTAAGTGATTTAAATAGTGGAAATGGCACACAGGCTTATGTTTATCTTATTGATGAAGTGGAAGAAGAAGGTGGACTAGTTTTAAAGGTAACGCATAAACTAACAATCAATAATAAACTTAAGTTTAATAATAAAGTCATTGACCATTTTAAAGAAGTAGCAAATGACCCAGATATAAAGACTTATCAATCTAGTTTACTAACAGTTAATGACAGCGAACGCTTTGAAGGGAATGTATTTTATCCTGTTATTAATGAGGCAAATCCCATTACTTATAGTCAGCTCAGATTGCTACCTTTAGTAGAGGGAATAGAAGATGAGGAGCTAGAGCCTTATATTAATGGCATATTAAGAAATTCAAAAAGTCAAACCATGACGATTTTAGAAGATGGTGCGACATTTAGTGACAACCTTCATTTAAGCGTAAAATATAGTAATGTAGGAACTTTAGAATTTAATAAGACTTTAAAGGGGGAAGTGACAAAGAGTACGCCAGTAGAGCAAATGGTAAGTGTCACGAATTTTATTGCAAACTCAGAGGCAATTCCTAGAACCCTTAAGAAAGGCCTTTATTTAAAGGAAATTCAAGTAAGTGAAGAACTTAGTGAAACTCGGTATATATTTGGCTATCAGTATGAAGGGTTCGATGTGACCTTAAGTGATGAAGCAAAAAGGCAACTAAATGTTTCTGATTTTCTTGAGATGACTTTAAGGGGAAAAGAAGTAACCAGTGGAAAATGGGTGATGCTAGAAGTAGCCCCTGCTGATGTAACCAATTCTAGTTTCTATGAATTTTCTACAAGCGTAGATCAGGCTATAGGTGAAATCATCACGAAAGCTGGCATGACTGTAGAAGAAGGACTTAGATTAAGGGATTTGGCGTGTGTTTATCGTGTAGAAGATATTTATAAGGGTATTGATTTAAAATGGGTAGGAAGTTATCAGTTTACAGAAATTAATACGGAAATTTTAGAAATAGAAAAAATTGACAATGGCTAAAACTTCACATTGTCAATTTTTTTTGTTATATTTAGAAGGATAGATAGCAAAAGAAGTTTTTTATTTTGCTTGGAGGAAAAAAATGAATGTCAAAAAACTACTTAATCAACTTATTAAGTTATTTTTGGTACTAAACCTTGTGCTCTTTATAATGAATGGTGTTAATTTAAGTACAGAGTACCTGCTGTCACAAGAAAGAATTACTTATATCTATGAACTTTTATCTAGAGAAGGGATAGAGATAGAGAGCGAATTAGAAAGAGACTTTTCGCCTAAGAGGACAGCAGATTTAATTTATAAAGGAGATGGCTTATCTGTTAGAAATGAGATGATAAAGAACTTTTTTGAAGATGATTTAGTTAGTGTCAAGCGTTCTAAATCAAACAGTAAGCAGCATCCAGGTGATGAAGTGTGGCATTACACACTAGGTGGAGAAACTTTAAGCTTTGATAGATATGAATTAAGATATGAAAATAGTGACATAGAAAATAGTAAAGTTCCATTATCTTTAAAGGAAGCTAAACATTTATGTGAAAGTCTAATGAGCCGTATAGGCATGAAGATAGATCGTAATCAATATATTATAGAAAGTCAGGAGCATCATACATATTGGCAGCTTAATTATTATTATAAGCTGGAAGGATTACCTGTATTAGACTTGTATATGACGTTCAAGGTACAGAGTGAAGGCATTTCTAGTGCGACTATGTATTTGGGAGAGATAGAAATAACAAGCCAAACAGGACAAGTGATTTACCCAGTAGACTTAGTGTTATTTGGAATCGAAGAAGAACTCTTAAAAGAAGGGCATAAGAGGATTAGCAAGGTGTCTATGGCTTATAAAAAGTTAGAAGAAGAGGATAGTATATGGGGGCAAAAAATTGTACCTGTATATAAGATTGAGATAGATGGTTTAGAAGAACCTCTATTTGTTAATGCTTATACAAATAAAATACTGGATTAGTGCATGATAAGTTATTAGAACTTGTTAGAATTTAAACTTTTTATTTACTCATATTAATGATATAATATAACGTGGCATACAGCGAAGATATATTGATAAATATAATTTAAGAGGTGTTAAGGTTGAGCGAGTTGTATATAAGAGGCGGAAAACGCTTAGTTGGAGATGTAACTATTAATGGAGCAAAAAATGCAGCAGTTGCTATTTTACCTGCAGCTCTTTTAGTGGATGGAATAAGTGAAATTGATAATTTACCATATATAGATGATGTAATGAAATTAAAAAGAACCATGGAGGATTTAGGGGCAGTTGTTAGTGTAGAAGATAAACATACTCTAAAGATTGATGGGTCTACGATTTATGATTATAGAGCAATTAATGAATATGTAGGGAATACAAGAGCTTCCTATTATTTAATAGGGGCGCTTCTTGGGCGTTTCAAAAAAGCTGAGGTGACTATGCCAGGTGGATGTAACTTCGGTGTTAGACCCATTGACCAACATATTAAAGGCTTTGAAGCACTTGGGGCAACCGTAAAAGTAGAAAATGGTATGATTAAGGCATATGCTGAGCGTCTAGTAGGGGCTAAAATTTATCTAGATGTGGTGAGTGTAGGGGCAACGATTAATGTCATGCTAGCGGCTGTTTTGGCAGAGGGAACGACTATTATTGAAAATGCAGCTAAAGAACCCCACATTGTAGATGTTGCAAACTACTTGAATATGATGGGGGCTAATATAAAAGGTGCAGGAACAGACGTTATTCGTATTAAGGGAGTAGAAAGGCTTACAGGTGGTAAGTATTCTACGATTCCAGACCAAATTGAAGCAGGCACTTACATGATTGCAGCAGCGATTACAGGTGGAGATGTTTATGTAAGAAATGTTATTCCAGAGCATATGTATTCTATTAGCCTTAAAATGATGGAAATGGGTGTCATCATTGAAGAAGGTGATGATTACATTCGTGTAACGGCGCCTAATCCATTAAAATGTGCGAATGTCAAAACATTACCACATCCAGGATTTCCAACAGACCTTCAACCACAAATGGCAACCTTATTAAGTGTTGCAAATGGGACAAGTACGCTCATTGAAAGTGTATGGGACAATCGCTTTCAATATGTGGAGGAGCTTAAGAAAACTGGTGCTAAGATTAGAGTAGAAGGACGCATGGCTATTATTGAAGGCGTAGAAAAACTTACAGGCGCTAAAGTAAGTGCCACAGACCTTAGAGCGGGAGCTGCTCTTGTTTTGGCTGCCTTACGAGCTGAAGGCGAAACTGTTATTAGAAATGTTAAGTACATTGACAGAGGTTATGAGGCAATTGAAGAGAAACTATCTGCTCTTGGTGCCAATATTGAGCGTAGAGAGGCAAGAAAGTAAAAATTTTAGGAAAAAAATAGAAAGTACTAATAGAGTTATAGAAGCTATTAGTACTTTTTTATTACTCTTTACAAAGAATTAATATTAGATAATATTAAATTTAAATTTTCCTTAAAAATAGCGGAATATGAGTTGAAAATAGCCATATACTTTAGTAGAATAAATTCTAAAGGAGAAAAGAAAAGGAAGGAATCAAGCGAAAGTATGAAAGAGCTAGGGAAGAGACAATTTATTGTTAATAATGATATTTGTGATGAATTTGGCCATGTTTATATTAAAAAAGGCAAAGTCATAACAATAGATGATTCAAATATAGAAAAATTTAAGCATTTAGGAATATGGGATCGTATTGTATCAGAGCAAGTAGGGGGGAAGAGGAAGGACCCTGTTGAATTGTATAAAATTGAAGTCGATCAAATACGTGAAAAATATATCGGACTTGATCAAGAGCTTTTAAGTGCTTCTACAGATGTTGTTCAAGAAATTATGTTTGAGGAGCATATCTTTAAAAAATATCCACATATGAAAGCACTCTCAGAGTATGCTCAATGGTATTATTCTCATAGTATTAATGTGGCAATATTATCTGTTTTAGTTGCAATCAAGTTAGGATATAATAAAGAAACAGTAAGGGACATTGGTATAGGTGCTGTTTTACATGATATAGGAGTTGTTTTTGTAGATAAAGCAATTTTAGATAAAGACTTAGCTGATCTTACGGAAGATGAAATCAATTTAAAGGCGAAACATTGTGAGCTTGGTGTATTAACTGTAAGGAATATGGATGTTCCAGAGAAGAGTCAAACCATAATAGAGCAACATCATGAAAAAATGGACGGAACTGGTTTACCTAAAGGGTTGACAAAAGAAGAAATAATAGATGAAGTACGCCTTGTGTCAGCCATAGATGCATTAGATAGTGAGACTTCGAAAGGTGTAGTAAGAACAGTAGAAGAAGTAGTAAAGGCCATGTATGATTTACCAGAGCGTTATGATAGGAAGATTACATCTGTTTTAAAGGAAATGTTATGCTCATAGAAGCATTCGTCATGATATTCTTGTTCTTAGTAATTTTGATAAAGATAGCTCATATTGTTAGGTTCATGAGAAATAAAGAACGTAATGATATGAGCTATTAACATATTAAAAGGTGTTCTGGTAGTTATGGGTGAGTTGCTACATATGAGTTTGGAGTGAGGACATAAAATTTGCTGTGAAAGAGGGTCACTTATGGAAGGATTAGTTGGAGAAAAGATTATTATACCTGTAACAGAATGTATTCCAGGAATGACCCTAATGCAGTCTATTATAGATGAGCAGACAGGGGTAATTATTATTGGTAAAGGCCAAGTATTGACTGAAGAAAGTATAGAAAGGCTTAAGAACTTTTCCCGTGCACAATTATGGGTTGCTTTAGGAGAAGAAAGTTCGATTTGGAAATTAGATCCACATGCTAGAACAGAGTATAAAAATTATGCTAAGAAACTTAAATTTGTTATAGAGCATATTAAGGATGGGGTTATAGATATTAAGGAAATAGAGGAACTAGCTAGTGATATGATGACAAAGTTTGAAAATGAGTATGACTTACTAGCTTGTGTTAACTTGACTCGTCAGTTAGATAAAGATAGCTTTTATCATAGTATTAATGTGGCATTTTTGGCACTTACAATAGGACGTTGGGAGGGGTATAGCAAGGAGAAGTTAAAAAATCTTGTTTTAGCTGCCTTACTCCATGATGTGGGAAAGTTATCGTTACGTTCGGAACTTCAAAGCAAAGAAGAAGAAAAGATGAATTTTCTAGAAAAATTAGAGTTTACAAGGCACCCTATTTATAGTTATGATAAGTTAGTTTCCTATCAAGAAGTTAATGTTGAGGTGCTTAAAGGCATATTAAGTCATCATGAGAGATGTGATGGAAGCGGCTATCCACTCAGTCTTAGAGAAAACAAAATTAATGACTTTGCAAAGATTATTGGGATTGCGGACACTTATGATTATTTAAAAAGACAGAATCATATCTTTGAAGTTGTAAGGTATTTAGGTAATGTAATGATTCGAAAGTTTGATGTGAACGTGTTACTACAATTTTGCTATAACTTAGCTAATTATTATGTAGGGTGCTCTGTCTTACTAAATACAGGTGAAGTGGGAGAAGTTGTCTGTGTTCAATATCAAGCTTTAGGAAGACCTATTATAAAGCTTAGGGGAGAGTATGTTAACTTGAATGAGAAAACATACTTAGAGATTGTAAAGGTTTTATAGAGGTAGAAGTTAAGTAGAACAGTCGGTTTCTTGAGGGGATGGGGAAATAGTAGGTTCCAAAAGGAGTTCTACTGTTTTTGTTTCTGAGCTATTATCAGGAGAAGTTTCAGTATAGACAAGAGAGAAGTGTGCCGTAAGCGAAGATAAATGGTTAGGCGCAGCAAATTTATATTCAAAATAAGCAGATTCATCAGGGGCTAGGTTGCCAAGTTCTAGACATGAGGTATGTGGGTCGAAAGTAAGGAACCCACGCGTCCTAGTAACACTTTGTTGTAAAATAGGATGGGGGTCGCGAATAATAAGTTTGAGGTCTTGGATGAATTCAGAAGAGACATTGGTGATTTTAAGTTCATTAAGTAAAGTTGGTATGGGAGAGAGTTCACAGGCTTTATTAACTTCTGAAATTTGAATACGAGAGTTCATTTAAGTATACCTCCTTAATCTATTTTATGTAGGAAAGAAGAGGATTATTTAAAAATATTTTAGAGGCACTAAAAAAGTGCTGTCGCACTAAGTAATTAGCGTGACAGCACTTTTTTTACATAAGCTAATAACTATAAGTTTGGTGATTAACAGCAGCAGTGATGATGAGAATGGTCTAAAGTATGAGGCATAAAGTGATTGCATTCAGACTTACAAAAATGTCTACGTCCCCAGTAATCACAACGACGGTTACAGCATTTATGTGAGTCATGTTTGCGGCGACCACAACATGAGCAGTCATCATCTATAAAATCGCAGTCATGATGGTGGTGGTGTCCACAACAGAAGTCATCTTCGTCCCAGCATGAGTCCCAATGGCAATCGTTCTTGCAACAGTTACAATCCCAGCAGCAACCCTCTTTGTCATGCCTACAGTTACAGCAGCAATGGTTTTTATCATGCTTACAACTCCAACAGCAGTCCTCTTTATCGTGTTTGCAGCCAGAATGACAGTTATCCCTATCATGTTTGCAACTCCAGTAGCAATTGTTTTTATTAGGCCTGCAATTACATTCATGTTGGCAGTCATCTTTATCGTGTTTATCGCTACAATTACAATCGTTTTTATTAGGCTTACAATCCCATTTACAATCATCCTTATCATGCTTACAGCCAGAATTACAATCGTTTTTATCAGGTCTGCAATCCCATTTACAATCATCTTTATCGTGCTTACAGTCACAATCATCATCGCCACTAAAAACTTGATCAAGGAAATCATCAGCTAACTCATAAATATCTCCTATAACATCAATGGCTTCATCTAGCCTCTTTTCTAATTCCTTACAGTTTTTATTACCACACGTTTGAACTTGGTTACATTTGCTCATAGTATAAATCCCCCTTATATAGGCTTATTAAATTAAAATAGATTGAGTGTACGCTCACTAATATAATATGCAATACAACAAAATTTGACATAATTTTTCTATACAGACTCAATGAACTATTGTTATGAATCGTGGAGAATCAGAAGCATATGTGGAAAGCTTTTATAATATATATAGAAATAGGATAAGCCTAGGGTGGGGGATGAAATGAAAGATATTAGATTAAGTATTCAAATTGCAATGATTTTTATTGGGAGTATTGTGGGGGCAGGGGTTTGCTCTGGAAGGGAACTGAATCAATTTTTTGCAACTTATGGTATAGCAGGTTTTATGGGGCTTATACTTTGTGGGACTTTATATATTATATTTAGTCAGGTGATTATTAAGATTACAGATGAGTATAAGGTTTCTTCCTATGATGAGTTTGTAGATTTAGTTTGTCCAAAGTGGGTGGCAAGGTTTATTAATGTGGTGCTAACATTATTTTTATTAAGTAGTACATCCATTATTCTTGCTGGTAGTGGTTCTATTTTATATCAATATTTTCATATCCCACATTGGGTAGGGGTACTGATTATGTTCATACTAAGTAGCTTTTTTTTACTTAGAAATACGGAGGGGCTTTTTGAGGTCAATAGCATTGTAGTTCCTTCTTTAATTATTGTTATGTCAGCTATTTTTATGGCTTATATTAAGCAGAATCCATCTACCATAGAGCTATCATATATGCGACTGATACCAAGACAGAAGACCAATTTGTTAACGTCTACCATGATTTATGTAAGTTTTAATATTTTAACAATTATTGGGGTAATTGTACCACTTACAAATGATATTAAGAAACCTAAGCCTATCATGAAAGGGGTTATATTAGGAAGTATCATGCTAACTCTATTAGGTCTTGGTATCACTTTCTTAATGTTAGTTAATCCATTTCATTCAAGAGCTTATGAAATGCCACTTTTAGCAGTGGCTATGGAGCTTAGTCCGCTTCTTCAAATAGGGATGTTAGGGATTATGTGGCTTGAAATGTTTTCTTCTCAGGTTTCAAATGTCTATAGCTTGTCGTATTACCTGAAGAATAGGTTTAAGATTGAATATCATAAAGGAATTTTCTTAGTTGTACTTATTGCAGCACCTTTTTCGGTCATTGGCTTTTCTAAGCTGGTAGAATTTCTTTATCCTATGTATGGGATTTTGAGCATGGTTTTTCTAATCTACTGCTTAATTTTTATTTATAAAAAGCAGTATAAACGTTGAGAAGTAAAATAAGGGCATAATAAAAGAGCATTTTTAGATTACTCTAATGATGCTCTTTAAGTTTAACCATTTTTCCTTTTTTGTGGTTTATAACTTTCGATAAATTCAATACTTGCAAGAGCTTTAACTGTATGGAAGCTAATTTGATGTGTTGGATATTTGAACCTCATTAGTTCGAAGAATTGCTCTTTATCCATAACGCCTTCAATATATCCATCTATGTAATCATAGATGGTATCGTCTGCCATCCTACCTATAACCACATCATAGTCATGAGTATTTCCACTCCTACAGCTCACCACAAAATCTAGCCATTCATCTGAATACTCTTCAAAAAACCTTATATTGAGTTTATCAATATTTTTTAATCTATACTTATTAACGACAGGGGTAATGTACTTACTAGCCCATTTATCTGCTTGTTCTTGTATCTCGGTGCAGTAAAACCCCCAAGAGAAGTCTTTAGTATATTTATGAATACGTATCTCTGGGAACTGTATTTCCTTGTAGCTACCATGATAGATTATTTTGCTTTCCAATATTGCTCACTTCTTCCTATTGAAAATTTTGTTTTATTAATGAGAAGCTGTAATGAGTTGGTCCTCTTCAAAGTAGCAATCAAATTGATTTCCACCAGCTTCTTGGTAAATACCTACACCATGTTTATAACCATTTTTGAAAGACCCAATGTATTTCTCACCATTTTCATAGGTGATTGTCCCTTTACCTGTCATCTGCCCTTCTAAGAAGTCACCATAGTAAGTAGACCCATTATTCCAAACGAAGTGGCCCTTGCCATCTGGAAGACCATTCACAACACTACCTTCATAAGTTCCTGTTGCAATAGTGAGTTTACCCTTTCCATTTTCTACGGTATCTACAAATTCGCCAATATATTGGTCGCCATTTGGATAAGTAACTTGATTAGGCGAAGCAGGTGAACCAAGACCTTGCAAGTGATCTTTAAGGAAGTTCCCTTCATAGATCGTGCCATCAGGTTTAGTCAGTTTGCCTTTTCCCTCCATAGCACCATTTACAAATCGCCCTTCGTAAACGGAACCATCAGCAAAGTGCATAATTCCCATACCTGTACGCTCACCTTTATGTAAATCACCTTCATAAGTTCCACCATCTTCAAGATAACATTTACCTTTTCCATCAGGAAGTCCGTTAGAGAAATTGCCCTCATAACGAAGTTCTCCTTCTTCAGAATAATATTTACCTAAGCCATGAAAATTAGAACCTTTAACCGTTCCTTCATACATTATTTTACCATTTTTATGATACATCACTTCGTTCTCAAAAACATCAGATGGTTTAGAAAAAAGAGATTTAATCTTATTAAACATATGCCATTTCTCCTTAAAAAATCTCATTTGTATAACAAACCCTATATGTGTAACCTTATTATAGCATTGATAGAAGAAAAAACCTATTATTTGATGCAATTATATCCCAAAAAAATTTAAGGTCAGATAGTAGGCAGCAACAATACCTGCTAGGGAAGAAAGGATTGCGCCAAGGAGGGTGTAACGGCTTTTTCTAACTTTGATTGTCATGAAATAAACAGACATAGTATAGAAAATGGTTTCTGTACAACCAAACATAATCGAAATAAGTCTACCAGTAAAAGAATCTGGTCCATAAGTTTTAAAGACATCAATAATGAGTCCAATAGCAGCAGAAGAAGAGAAACTCCGCATGAGTGCTACAGGAATGAGGGAAGGGGGAAATTGGGAAAAACTTAAAAAAGGCGCAATAAGTCTAGCAAGGCCTGTAAGTGCACCTGAAGCGCGGAGCATACCTACAGCTACTAGAAGGCCAATTAAAGTTGGGAGAATATCAACAACAACTTTAAGTCCATCTACTGCACCTTCAATAAAAGCTTCAAATACATTAACGTTTTTTAGTAACCCATAGGTAAGGATTCCAACCATAATAATAGGAATAATCCAGTCGGAAACTTTCATTAAAAAGGTCATATTAGTCCTCCTTTTTCTGCATGAATTTGGCAAAAGCAATGGCTATAAACGTTGAGAAGAATGTAGCAATCATACTAGGTACAATGATTTCAGTTGGATGAGCTGAGCCATAAATAGAGCGGTAAGAGATGATTTCAATTGGAATGAACTGGATAGAAGACATATTAATAATAAGGAACATACACATGGCATGGGTCGCTCGTCCTTTATCTTGATTGAGTTTTTGAAGTTCAATCATTGCCTTTAAGCCAGGAGGTGTAGCCGCCCAACCTAAGCCTAAGAAGTTGGCAATAAAACTTGTTGCAATATATTTTCTTGCAGGATGTTCCTTTGGGACAGAAGGAAAAAGGAAGTTAAGTAAGGGCGTCATTTTTTCATTGAGAACATCAATTAACTTAGACTTTTCTGCAATGCGCATAATCCCCATCCACATAGCAACAACACCACACATTTTAATACAAATCATCACAGCTTCTTCAGCGCCATTTAAGGCAGAGGTCGTTATGGTATTCATGCCACCTGAAAAACCAGCAAATAAAACTGCGAAGATTACCATAAAACTCCAAATATAATTCAGCATGTAAACCACCTTTCTTATAGAAATAGCTTGTCTTAATAAAATATATGCAGAAGTTATAAGAACATGATAGGGCATATTTTGGAGAAAATACTGAGAAATAAAAGGCATAAATTATTACAGACAAATTCATTAAAAGAGGAACAATATTAGGATTCGACAAATAATATGAAGTAAGATGTTTACTTTTTATTTAAAAAAGTCTAAAAAATAAAAAAGTGAATTGACTTTAATTTCTAATTATGGTATTTTATAAGCAGGTCATGGAAAAATTTGAGAAATATTGTAAAGGGAGAGGATATTAGTGAAGTCAACAGGTATTGTAAGAAAAGTAGATGAATTAGGAAGAGTAGTTCTACCAATTGAATTAAGAAGAAATTTGGATATTAATGAGAAAGATGCACTAGAAATCTTTATAGATGACGACAGAATCATTCTTAAAAAATACGAGCCAGCTGACATTTTTAATGGAAGCATGGAAGATTTAATTGATTACAATGGTAAAAAAGTTGCTAAAAAGACAATTATAGAACTTGCTAGAAGAGCAGGATTAAAAGTGACCGAATAATAAAGATTATAATATAGAGAAAATGATCCTAAAAAATAGCTAAGAAAGTCCACATTCTTAGCTATTTTTATTTTTACTCACACACATGAAGTATAATCTTTCCTATATTGTGATTACCTTCCATATGCAAATGTGCTTTTGGAGCATCCTCTAAAGAGAACTTAGAATCAATAATAGGTTTTATTTTTTGTGTTTCAAAGTAAGGCATTATATTTTCGGAAAACTCCTTAGTTAGAAGGGCTTTATATTCATTACTTCTTGGAGTCAATAAAGTGCCTGTAAGCTCAATACACTTTGACATAATGGGGAGTAAGTTGACTTTTTCAATCTCTGCGCCGCCTAGTATACCAATAAGAACCCATCTTCCTTCTTTTTTAATACTTGCTAAGTTTTTATTCCAATAATGAGCGCCCACAAAATCTAAAATTAAGTCTACACCTTGACCATTAGTTGCTTTTAAAACTTCTTCATCAAATGACTGCTCTTTATAATTGATAAGCACATCCGCTCCAAGTTCCTTACAAAAATCTAGTTTTCTTTTAGACCCAGCAGTAACAATAACCTTTGCATCGCTTATATGCTTTGCAAGTTGAATGGCTGCTGTTCCAACACCACTTGCACCTGCGTGAATTAAAACTGTTTCGTGTTTTTGAAGTTTACCAAGCCAAAATAATGTTTGATAAGCAGTTAAAAAGACTTCTGGAATGGCAGCAGCTTCATCAAAGGATAAAGCATCAGGAACTTTTATGGCTCTATCTGATGGCATGACAGCAAATTCAGCATAACCGCCACCATTAACAAGCCCCATGACTCTATCTCCTATAGAAAAAGAGCTTTTACCATTTATTTCAGTAACTACCCCTGCAACCTCCACGCCTAAAATAGGATTTTCAAGATAGCCTACTTTTCCTTCTCTTGTTATAATATCTGTACGATTAACGGCTGCAGAATGAACTTTTATAAGGAGTTCGCCTTCTTTTAATTTAGGTATATTTATATCAACAAGCTTAAGTTGTTCATAACCACCTGGCTTTTTTACAATGATGCTCTTCATAAGTAACACTTCCCTTCACCTAGAAATCTCTTTAAAATTATACCAGCATTAAGTACTGTTTACAATAAAATATAAAATCTTAAGAAGTCTTTATATGATTTTCTCCGAAATAGAGTATACTAAAGTTATATTTAATGTCGAAATAAGGGGGTACATGTTAAGGTATGGAATTAAAATTATTTGGGTTTATTGAAGACGTTCTAGAGGCCCTAGAGGAAAAAAGGCCCTATTTAGAAAAAGTTGCAGAAGAGGTAGAGGCATATTTTGAGGACATTTTAGGGGAAACAGAAAAAGGATATTTAAATATTAATACAAGGGTAAAGTCTGCCTCTAGTTTAAAAGAAAAGATTATTCGTAACCAATATTATCAAAAGTATGATACAAAAGAACTTCTATTTAAGAATGTTCCTGATATTATTGGCATTCGTATTGAATGTAGATTTATTCAGGATGAAACGGATTTATATAAATTTATGAAACGCTTTTTTAATGAAAAAAGTGAAGAGGATAATGATTTATTCTTTAATCGTGCAAAGCCACATATTATGCTGAAGCTATCAGGTAGACAACCACAAGAACAAAAAAATGGGATGAAGATTTATCGTATTGATGGAAAATATATAGGAAGTGAAGTGGTCAACTTTGAAATGCAAATCAAATCTTTAGTCAATATATTTTGGGGAGAGATTGAGCATAAGGTGATTTATAAGAATTATAATTATGTGATTGCAGATCAATTTTACAAGGATATTATGAAATCCATCAAAAATAGCCTATCAACTATGGACCAGCAGTTACTACTCATTTCTAATCAATTAGACCAAAGAGATGAGGGAACCTACATAACACAGGAGAAGGGACTAGAAAAAGTACTTGCAAAGGTGATTTATGATAGGTTTGCAGCACGCATGAAAGAAAGTATTGGCGTTTTAGTAGACTTTAAAAAATCTTGTGAAGCGATTGTGAGGTATGTTTTTAGAGACTTAGTGGATTCAGATGAAGAAAAGCGTACAAAAAACTTATTTATAGGTTTTGAAAAAGTAAGAAATATTGACCAGGAGGAAATTGATTTTAAGAAGAAACTAGAATTTGAGAAAGCACCTTGTTATGAAGATGAATACATAGAACTGATAGGACGTCACATTGAGTCACGCCTTAATGAAGAGTTTCAATGGAACTTGTTCTTCCGTATTTTATTTGCTATTGAGCCAGAAAATAATCAAGGAGACTTCGAGAATTTTATTCATTATTATGGTAAAAGAATTTATTATAGAATGAACAGTAATAAATTATTAAGTAACTTTACAGATGAAGAAACAAGAGAGATTATTAACGAGCTTTTAATTGTGTTTGCAGAGGCTTTTGTAAAAATCAATTCAATAGAATTATTATATGATACCCATACGGAACAAGTCATTAGGCACATGAATAGTATTGTAGATGCCATTTACAAAAATGTCCTGACTTATGAACAATGGGAAATGGAAAAGGAGATTTATATTAATTTATTAGAAGTTAAATTATTGATGATGTTTAATATAGATGTAGAGGCGAAAAAAGCTTTAGCCATATTAGATGGTATCAGAGCAACTAAGTCTAGTGTGGAAGTGCCTAAGGGTATGATGAAATATATTTATAAATTAGATTAGGTTAATCATAGGAGAGAAAGTAATATTATGCTATAATTGACAATAAAAAATATTGTAAATTATTATTTATAATATTCAAGATGAGGAGGGGAACGCTGTGATTGAACTTTATGAAGGTGGCGCTTATTTGATTCATGGGACGGATTTAATAAAGGACCATGCCAATATAGCAGAAGAGATTAAACAAAAGTATAGAATTGAATTAGCAGCAAAGGAAGAACTGACTCAAAATACAATCGCCTATGGGATTTTAAAAGCACATAATACATCTAATAATATGGAAGCTTTAAAACTTAAATTTGATGCCATAGCATCTCATGATATTACTTATGTAGGCATTATTCAAACAGCCAGAGCCAGTGGTCTTAAAGAGTTTTCCTTACCCTATGTTTTAACGAACTGTCATAATAGTCTGTGTGCAGTTGGCGGTACCATTAATGAAGATGACCATATATTTGGACTTTCCGCAGCTAAAAAATATGGCGGGATTTATGTGCCAGCTCATCAAGCTGTTATTCACCAATATATGCGTGAAATGATGAGTGGGTGTGGTAAAATGATTCTTGGTTCTGATAGTCATACAAGATATGGTGCACTTGGGACAATGGCTATTGGTGAAGGGGGAGGAGAGCTTGCAAAGCAGCTCCTTTCTAAGACTTATGATATGAATCGTCCAGGTGTAGTAGCTGTTTATTTAATTGGAGCACCTAATAAGGGTGTAGGCCCACAAGATATTGCTTTAACCATTATTGGCGCAGTCTTTAAAAAGGGTTATGTTAAAAACAAAGTAATGGAATTTGTTGGAGATGGCATTAAAAATCTAAATGTAGAGTACCGTAATGGAATTGATGTTATGACCACAGAAACGACTTGCCTTTCCTCTATTTGGGTAACAGATGATAAGGTAGAGGAGTATTTAGAGGCACATGGTAGAAAAGAAGCATATAAGAAGCTTAGCCCAGGTGAAGTTGCTTATTATGAGGGGGCTATTGTGGTGGATTTAGCTCAGGTTAAACCCATGATTGCACTACCATTTCATCCAAGTAATACATATACTATTGAAGAACTTAATACAAACCTTGAAGAGATTTTGGCTCAAGTAGAGGTTGAAGCACGTGATAAATTTGGGGGTAAAGTAGAGTTTACTTTACGAGATAAAATTAAAAATGGAAAGCTTGTGGTGCAACAAGGGGTTATTGCAGGGTGCGCAGGAGGAACCTATGATAATATTTGTGATGCAGCAGACATTCTAAGAGGACATACTATTGGTTCGGGAGAATATACACTAAGCGTTTATCCCTCTAGTCAGCCTACCTTTATGAGCCTTGTTAAAAATGGGGCAGTTGCAGACTTAATGGCAGCGGGTGCTACCGTTCGTACTGCATTCTGTGGCCCTTGCTTTGGTGCAGGAGATGTCCCTTCCAATAATGGACTGAGTATTCGTCATACGACACGTAACTTCCCGAATCGTGAAGGGTCTAAGCCTGGTGAAGGACAAATCTCAGGGGTGGCTTTAATGGATGCACGTAGTATTGCAGCCACTTCATTAAATGGAGGCGTATTAACAGCAGCAACAGATATAGATATTAACTTTACAAAACCTAGATATTTCTTCGATAAAACCCTCTATGAAACACGTTGCTATAATGGAGTCGGTAAACCTGATGTGGAAGCTGAACTTAAATTTGGGCCTAATATTACAGATTGGCCAGAAATGTCTCACCTAACAGAGCATCTTCTCTTAAAGGTGGTGGCAGAAATTCATGATGAAGTGACCACAACAGATGAACTCATTCCATCAGGAGAAACTTCAAGTTTTCGTTCAAATCCACTTCGTCTTGCCGAATTTACACTTTCAAGAAGTGTACCAGATTATGTAGGTAAAGCAAAACTGCTTCAAAAAGTAGAACAGGCTAGACTAAATGGGGCAAATCCAATTGAAGTTTTAGATGAAGTTAAAGTAGCCTTTGAAAGAATTAAACAAATTTCAGGATTTGAAAAGATAGACCCAAAACAAACAGGGATGGGAAGTACTATTTATGCCAATAAACCAGGGGACGGTTCTGCTCGTGAGCAAGCAGCTTCTTGCCAAAAGGTACTGGGCGGCTGGGCAAATATTGCTAGAGAGTATGCAACGAAGAGATATCGTTCTAATTTGATTAACTGGGGGATGTTACCTTTTACTTTAGAAGGGGAGATGATGTTTACAAATGATGAGTATCTTTTTATCTCCAATATTAGAGAGGCAGTTAAAAATAAAGTGAGTCAAATAACAGCTTATGTATTAGGAGATTCTATTAAAACTTTTAAGTTGACACTAGATGATTTAACAGACGATGAAAGAGAAATTGTTCTAGCTGGATGCTTGATTAATTATTATAGAGCGTAGTTAGGTCTAAAGGAAGAGTAGATTGACTGATATGGAAGAGGGGTATTACACTAAGTAAAAATGTGTAATACCCCTTTTTTATTTTTTGAATTTGTTTAATTATTCTTTTGGTAAGCACCTTTCCTCTGATTCAAGAAGATGAGTCCGTTATTAGTTAATGAAACAAGTTTCATATAAGTCCCCTTTAAACATTTAGTTTATCTTTTTCTAACTCATCTATTCTAATAAGTGGTAATTTAGTTACCCGTGCAATTTGCTCTTTGTTTAATAGCCCTTCTGCAAATGTATAAAGCATTGCTTGTATATCCTCTTTTTCATCTAATGGATATTCTTTAGATAAATTAAGTGCTTTAATAACATCAAAGTTTCTACAAGTTAAGATACTCATTGCTGATATATTTAAAAGGTCGTGTATCCTCTACGGGTAAGCCTGTAAGATAAGAAACATTGGGTAAGAGCGCTCTAAACTCATCAGCTGTTATATGAGATGTCGCAAAGTCGTAAGCAGCCTGTAAAAGGGCTGTGCTCTTTTTATTAGCATTTCTTAGAATATCATAAAAACTAAAGGTATAAACATTACCTGTTATAGGATGCAGCCAAACACGTTTATTGCGATTCATATAGTCAAAATCAGGAGTCAGACAGTTATAATAGGAGAAAGAATGAGCAAATGGCAAAAGTGATGCAAGAGCCTTCTTAGCACCAAAACGATCATAGGTAAGTTTATAGTAAGTACGGGTATTTTTATAGGCCTCTTTAAAAGTCTGGCCACCATCAGTGATACCATAGTTTAAAAATATGGTTTCATCAAACATGGAAATCAAACTTTCAGGGAACTTAATATCTTTTAAGATATGTTTATGAATTTTAAACTCAGAGCTTTTGAGCGAGAATCGTTCCTCACAAAGAATCGTATCAATAGCTAGCTCTATTTTTTTATGAAAACCTATATATTTATGTGTTTCAGGAGCATCTTCTAGGTATCTGCCACCTAGATAGAAGATGTAGGGATGTGCCATATAATCTAGAATGTAATGACAAATAAAACCACTAAGATAGCTTAGCCCCTTACGAAACTCTTTAGAAGAAATATCATATTTTTTGATTTGGCATAAGGCGGATATAAGAAAATCACTTGTTTTTTCCATATGCATT
This sequence comes from Cellulosilyticum sp., assembly GCA_029851645.1. Classification (GTDB taxonomy): domain Bacteria; phylum Bacillota; class Clostridia; order Lachnospirales; family Cellulosilyticaceae; genus Cellulosilyticum. The sequence continues at coordinate 29,874 of JARKVN010000049.1, forward strand.
TTGGTAGCAAGAGAAGCTTTGTTATCTTTCTTTCGTAGGTGGTGGTAGTAAATGGGATCAGGTCCTTGAAGACCAATTAAAAATAGCTCTTTATTTTCTTTAAGACAAGGATAAAGAGGGCTGTTTTTTATATTTTGTGCTGTATCTAGGCCAAAAATGTAGTGGGTAATCGTATCTGGCATTCCTTAAAACTCCTTCTTTGATTTCTTATAAACTAAGTATAGCACTTAATATTTTTCTTAGAAAGAGTAAGTTTTAAATAAAAAAACTCCTAAAAGTAGGAGTTTTTAAGTATTTATTTTTTATTATTTTCATGAGTTGTCATGGTTTTTACAGTAAAGTAAAGAAGACATCCCATCATAATGAAAACCAAAACAACAAATTTAAAATTCCCATTAAAGAAAGCAATAGCAGATAAACCTAAAATACCACTAATACCATAAAGGGTTACAACAGCTTGCTTTTGAGTATAGCCATGGTCAACGAGTCTATGATGTAAGTGACCACGGTCTGGGGACATGATAGGTTTACCAGCTAGAAATCTTCTGATAATAGCAAAGGCTGTATCAAAAATAGGAAGCCCAAGTACTAAAAGTGCAACAAAAATCGTTGCAATGGTGTAACCTTTTAGAAGTCCCATAACAGAAGTAATTCCTAAAGTAAAGCCTAAAAATGTTGACCCCGTATCTCCCATGAAAATAGAAGCTGGGTTAAAGTTATAAGGTAAAAATCCCATACAAGCTCCAGCTAAAGTAGCTGTAAGTAAAGCCCCTGGTGGGTAACCTGCATAAATCGATAAGACCATTAAGCAAAGTGAAGCAATAGATGAAACACCTGCTGCAAGACCATCTAATCCATCAATTAGATTAACCGCATTGGTTATGCCAACAATCCAAATAATGGTTGCTGGGATGGATAGAAAAGTAATGTACTGTGCTTGGTCTCCAATAAAAGGAATGGTAATGAAATCAATACGAATGCCACATAAAGCAACAATAGCTGCTGCTAATACTTGAACAAGAAATTTAGGTTTTGCAGGAAGTTCATAAATATCATCAAAGAAGCCTAACAAGAAAATCATACCACAACCGATAAAGATTCCAATAACTTGTTTTATATTAACAAGAGGTAAGTACCAAACAACACATAAGAATGTAATTAAAAAACCTGCAAAAATTGCAATACCACCCATTCGAGGAATTGGTTTGGTGTGCATATCTCTTTTTCGAGGTTTTGCAACTGCACCTACTTTAAATGCAATTTTCTTTGCCAAAGGTGTTACGAAAAATGCAATTAAGAAAGCAGAAACAAAAGCAATACCATATAGAAGTGCATAATTGCCCACTGTCATTTTCATCTCCTTAAAATATGTAAAGACATATATGAATAGTAATATTGTATACTCATTTATCATTATGTATTCACAAATTTTTATAAAGTAGTATGTTAAATAAAGAAGGTAAGGGACAACTTGATTTTAGTTAAACTTCATAACATACCCCTTTTAAGTTTTATAACAATTGCACCGAATTGTCAACTAGGGCAACCGGTGCTATTGTAAAAAAATTATTATTTTGTTCCAAACAATCTGTCGCCAGCATCACCAAGACCTGGAATAATGTAGGCATGATCGTTAAGTTTTTCATCAAGTGCAGCAGCGTAGATTTTAACATCTGGATGTGCTTTACGAAGGGTTTCAATACCTTCTGGTGCTGCTAGAAGACAAAGGAAGCTAATGCTTGTCGCACCTCTATCTTTAATGAATTGAATGGCTGCAGCAGCAGAACCACCTGTAGCAAGCATTGGATCAAGTACTAAGAAATCTCTTTCATTAACACCTTTAGGAAGTTTGCAGTAATATTCAACTGGTTGAAGGGTTTCAGGATCTCTATAAAGACCAATGTGACCTACTTTAGCTGTTGGAATAAGGTCAAGCATTCCATCAACCATACCAAGACCCGCACGTAAAATAGGTACGATACTTAAGTTTTTACCAGCGATACGTTTGCAAGTTGTTGTTGTAATAGGTGTTTCTACTTCATAGTCTTCAAGAGGTAAGTTGCGAGTTGCTTCATAACACATAAGCTGAGCAATTTCACGTACAAGTTCACGGAATTCTTTTGAGCCTGTATCTTTACTTCTTAAGCGCCCTACTTTATGTTGAATAAGTGGGTGATCCATAATAAATACGTTTTCCATAGTAAATTCCTCCTAGGTTCTTAGTTAATTTTCAATTTTTGCAATGCGATTGATGTGTCTTTCTTCATTTGAAAAAGGCGTTGATAAGAAGGTATCAACTACTTTTATAGCATGAGAAGGTCCGATAACGCGCCCACCTAAAGCAATAATATTGGTATCATTGTGAAGGCGAGTTGCTTCAGCTGAGAATACGTCGTGACAAAGAGCACAACGAATACCAGGAATCTTATTGGCAGCAATAGAAATACCAATTCCTGTTCCACAAATTAAAACACCTTTTTCACATTCTCCACTCAGTACAGCTTCACTTACTGCTTTAGCATAGTCTGGGTAGTCTACCGCATCTGTATTATTGCATCCAAAATCCTTAAATTCGATGTGATTTGCCTTAAAGTGAGCAATAAGTTCTTGTTTTAAAGCAAATCCACCATGGTCGCATCCGATTGCTATCATAAGAATTCCTCCATTGATATTTTAATATAATTATCTTCCTAATACTATAATATGTTTTCGAAGTTTGTAAATAGAAATCTTATAAACTTAAGTTTTTTTAAGAAATTGTTAGCTAGGCTATACCTCTAAGATGTGATAGCCTGCTGATTTCTCAAGACGATTCATAATAGCGCTTCCAATACCTGTTTCTTTAAAAGCTAAAGAATAAACAATATGAATCTTTTCATCATCAAATTGTCTAAGGACTTCAAATAAGTTAGAAGCGATGGTTAAAGGGTTACTTTCTGTCCCACTACTAATGACTTTATCAGCCTTAAAAAAAGAAGCGGTTTCATCAGTAGCAAGTACACCTACTGTCTTACCTTGAGCCTTGGCCTTTTTTACCAAAGTATTAATGGTTTGTATCACGGCACTTTGCTCGCCCTTAACGATAATGACATCAGCATTAGGTGAGTAGTGGGTATATTTCATACCTGGAGCACGAGGAATTTCACCCTCTTTAAGCTTATGGCCAAGAGCAGGGTCTAAAGCGATCTTACCTATACCAAGGACCTCTTCTAACATTTCCAAGGTAATACCACCTGGCCTAAGAATCATAGCAGTTTCACCAGTTGTATCAATAACTGTTGATTCGACACCATATTCAGAAGTCCCGCCTTCAAGGATGCAGTCAATTTTACCATTTAGGTCTTCATAGACACGTGAAAAGTTGGTTGGACTAGGTTTACCAGAAGTATTGGCACTAGGTGCAGCAAGGGGCAGTCCTGAAAGTTTAATGAGCTTTGTAATAGTTGGATGAGAAGGGAAGCGAATGGCAACCGTATCTAATCCACCGGTCACTATTTTAGGGACTATAGAACTTGCCTTAAAAACAAGGGTCATAGGACCTGGCCAAAAAGCTTTTATAAGTTTTTCAGCTAAGGGAGAAACCTCTTGCACAAGTAAGCTCAGTTCATCTAGGCCTGCAATATGTACAATAAGTGGATTATCACTAGGGCGTCCCTTGGCTTTGTAAATATTTTGGACAGCTGTTTGATTTAAGGCATTGGCACAAAGTCCATAAACTGTTTCAGTTGGGCAGGCTACAAGGCCACCTTCCTTAATAATATCTGCGGCTTGTTGTAAGTGATTTGTGTCTGAAATAATGACTGTTTTCATCATCATACTCCTATCATTAAGCAAGATATTTAATCTAACCTATAGTATACCATAAATAGTGAGTTAAGATAACAAAATAGGTAAATTTCACACAAAAAAAGGATTGAATTGTCTTATAAAAAGACTACTACAATCCATTTATTGATTAAGTAACGATTAATAAAAAATATCCGATTAGTTTCCAGAAACTGAGCGTAATGGCTCTTCATCAGAAAGACGTTGCAGAACAATAATTTCAACATCATAAAGCCCATTAATAATTTCATCATAAACAGAAGGTGATGGACTTACAATGTGTGAAGGTGGTTCACCAATGACTAAATGAGTGAAAGCATTCTCCTTTACAAAGTTTGTAAAGACTTGAGCAACTTGCTCACCACATAAGCAGTGCACTTCACCACCTAATTCACCGCCATGAGCAAATAAATCTTCTAATAGAAGGCTACTTTCTGGATGATCAAAAATGGTTTCCCCTTTTCTGATGTGTAAAATATGAAGTGGTGCATTTAGTGATTTGGCTACTCTATGCCCTTCATCGATTAAGCGACGGCTATTTTCTTGAATTGTAATACCAACTAATACTTTTGAGTTCATGTCACACACTCCTTTGGTCGTTTTATTGATTTATTATAACATAAAATTTATAAGAGAAATATAAATAAAAGATAAAGATTACTATTGCCAAGTTAGGTGTGACATAAGCTTATTTTATTAAATTAATAAGTTAGACACGTTTGTCTAAAAGCGGTGTAAGTCCCCAAATTTCAGTGGCATATTCTTTAATGGTTCGATCAGAACTAAATTTACCAGAACAAGCAGTGTTAATGATGGCTTTTTGGTTCCAACTGATTGGGTCACGGTAAGCTTTTTCAACTTCTTTTTGAACCTCATAGTAACTACGTAAATCTTTTAAAATAAAGTAAGGGTCAGCTAGATTATCACCTGCTCTATTTAGAAGAGACTCGTAAAGTTCTGTAAATAAATGAGGATTGGATGGACAAAGCATACCGTTAATTAAGCTTTTTAAGACAGTATGAATTGCTTCATCTGAATTATAAATATCCCAAGGGTTATATTGACCAGAAGCATATAAAGAAAGAACTTCTGAACAAGTTAAACCAAAGATAAAGATATTATCTTTACCAACTTCTTCAAATATTTCAATATTGGCACCATCTAGTGTACCTACTGTAAGGGCACCATTTAACATGAATTTCATATTACCAGTACCAGAAGCCTCTTTACTTGCTGTAGAAATTTGTTCACTGACATTGGCAGCAGGAATAATAATTTCTGCATTAGAAACACAGTAGTTTTCAATAAAAACAACAGTAAGTAAATCTTTTACCATAGGATCGTTATTAACAAGGTCAGCTACAGTGTTAATGAGTTTAATAATAAGTTTTGCCCTAGTATATCCAGGTGCAGCTTTCGCACCAAAAATAAAGGTACGAGGAACATAATTGCCATTTGGATTGGCTTTAATCTCATTATAAAGCATCATAATATGAAGTACATTCATAAGCTGACGCTTGTATTCATGTAGACGTTTAACTTGAACATCAAAGATAGAATCTGGATTAACAGTAATTTGATTATGCTCCTTAATATAACGAGCAAGACGTTCTTTGTTATGCTGTTTAATTCTGCGATAGTCCTCAATAAAGGCTTTGTCATTACTATAAGGCATAAGACGTTTAAGTTCATTTAAATCTGTATACCATTTATCTCCGATTGTATTTGTAATAAGATCTGCAAGTTTTTTATTAGCATGGCCTAACCAGCGTCTTTGCGTGATACCATTGGTTTTGTTATTAAATTTTTGAGGATAGATATGATAGAAGTTTTTAAGTACATTGTTTTTTAAGATTTCAGTATGAATCGCAGCAACACCATTAACAGAGAAGCTTCCAACAATAGCAAGATAAGCCATCTTGATTTTTCCATCACTAATAATACTCATTTCATGAATGATATTTTCTGGCAAATGATGAACTTCTCTAAGCTCAATACAGAAACGTCTATTAATTTCTTCAATAAGCTGATAAATACGAGGAAGAAGTCGCTTGAATAGCTCAATAGGCCAAGTTTCAAGGGCTTCAATCATAATGGTATGGTTGGTGTAGGCACAAGTACGTGTTGTAATATCAAAAGCATCCTCCCATGAAAGACCCTCTTCATCCAGTAAAATACGCATCAGTTCAGCTACAGCAATAGAAGGATGTGTATCATTCATTTGAAAAACAATTTTATCAGGAAGGGAATAGATGCTCTCATTAGATTTCTTGAATTTAGCAATCGCCTGTTGAACAGTAGCAGAAACAAAGAAGTATTGTTGTTTAAGTCTTAGCTCTTTACCTTTATAGTGGTTATCGTTAGGGTAAAGGACTTCAACTAAAGTTTTAGCTAAAGTTTGTTGTTCAACAGCCTTCTCATAAGCACCTTGATCAAAGAATTGAAGGACAAATTTCTGAGGTGCTTCAGCATCCCAAAGTCTTAAACCATTAATAAATCCATTTTTATAGCCAACAATAGGCATATCATAAGGAATGGCAAGAACAGAATCATAATCCTTTTGAACAAAATGAAGTCTACCATTTTCATCCATATAATTTTCGACAATGCCACCAAATTTCACTTCTTGGGCATTATCCTTACGCTTTACTTCCCAAGCATTTCCATTAGCAAGCCAGTCGTCAGGATGTTCTACTTGATGGCCATCCTCAATCTTTTGTTTAAAAATACCATAATTATAACGAATACCACAGCCATAGGCAGGATAAGAAAGTGTAGACAGAGAGTCTAAGAAACAAGCAGCAAGTCTACCTAAACCACCATTTCCAAGTCCTGCATCAGGTTCTTGGTCTTCAATAAGGTCTAAGTCAATATCAATGTTTAGTTCCTTTAGGACCTCTTTTACCTCTTCTAAAATGCCCATATTAACAAGGTTGTTACCAAGAGCACGGCCCACTAGAAATTCCATAGATAAATAATAAACAATTTTTGGGGCTTTCTCAGTATAAGCTCTTTGTGTTTGAATCCAGTCATCTGTAATGACATCACGAACAGCAAAAGCAACGGCTTGGTAAATTTCTTGTGGTGAGGCATCTTCTAGTGTCTTACGAGAAAAATTTCTAATGTGGTCTAAAATTTCATTTTTAAATTTATTTTTATTAAAACCATATGGCATAATAATTCCCTCCTTAAATAGTAGCAGAAAATAATATAGTCTATTCAAGTATTTTCCAGTTATCAAGGGGTTTATACAATGCGAGTTCGTTTTGGAAAAAGGTTTAAATACTGAAGAAAGCTTTTAGAGCTTGTGCAGTATAAATAAAGTCTGATTTTGCCATCAGTTCCCTAGCTGAGTGCATAGCAAGCATTGGAGAACCAACATCTACTGAGCGAATACCAAGATGAGCATTAGCAACTGGACCTATGGTAGAGCCGCCTCTTTCATCTGAACGATTAACAAATACTTGGAATGGAATCTCATGAGCTTTACAGATACCTGCAAAAACGGCATAAGAATCGCTGTCTGTTGTGTAGTTAAAGTTAGCATTGACTTTAATTGCAGGACCTTTACCTGGTAAGACTTTGTTAGTTGGATCACTTTTTTCCATGTAGTTAGGGTGTGCAAGGTGCGCCACATCTCCAGAAATCATGAATGAGTTTTCAAGTGCCATAAAGAAAGCTTCTCTAGATGTTTTACCAAGAGCTATCATAATTCTTTCTAGAACACGTACTAAAAATGGGGCATCTGCTCCTTGCTTTGTATTACTACCAACTTCTTCATTATCATAGCAAACAAACATAGAAACACCTTTTTGTGAGCTGTTGTTAAGAAGTGCATAAAGGCCACCATAAGTCATTGAAAGGTCATCAAGGCGTGGTGCTGAGATAAACTCTTCCTTTAAACCAACACACATACTTTTTTCATAAGGATAAAGGTAAAGATCAGCATCAAGTATATCAAGAGCTTCTACTTTAAGTGCATCAGCAAGAAGTTCTAGCATAAGAGAAGTGCTGACTTTCTCATGAGTATAAGTCAAGATAGGAAGCGTATCTTTTTGTTTATTAAGAGCTACTCCTTGATTGACTTCGCGGTTCATATGAATTGCGAGACTTGGAATAATAAGAATAGGGTTATTGAGGTCGACTAAGCGTGTTTCAGGACGAAGTAAATCATTGGACTTAAGAGAAACTCGACCTGCAACAGATAAAGGCCTATCAAACCAAGTGCTTAAAATACCTCCACCATAGCCTTCTGTATTGAGTTTAATGTAATTTTCTGTTTGCATTTGTGCATTGGGTTTGATTCTAAAGCCAGGCACATCATTATGTGTTCCAATAATTTTGAAACCTTCTTTTTCAATATCAGTAGAATTGATGCAAAAAGCAATAATACATGAATCGTTAATTGTTGTATAGTATTTACCGCCTTCTTTTAAGTTCCAAGCTGCCCCTGGATTAAGAGCTACAAATTCCTGCTCTTCTAAAAGTTTTTTACAAGATGCAGTGGCATGGAACATGGTTGGGCTGGCATCAATAAAATCTAAAAGATTTTGAGTAAGTTCATTTTCTGTTTGGAGCCTATTTTCCATGTGAAACCTCCTTAAGTAAAGAATATAAATTGTCAGAATAAATCTTATTGTATAAATCTGATTATAGGGAGATTATACAGTAATATATAGAGAATGGAAAGGAAGAAAATGATAAGAACGAGCTAAAAAATAAAAATTTAATAAAATAATTGACAAAATGAAAACGATAGCATAACATATAAATAAGAAAACATATGAACAATCATTCATATAAAGGGGTGAAAATTATGAAGCATATTTTTAGAGTTGAAGCACTAGATTGTGCGAATTGTGCTAATAAAATAGAAGTACAGTTAAATAAAGAATCTTATATTGAGTCGGCTCAGTTAAACTTCATGTTAAAGAAGCTCATCATTCAAAGCGCAGAAGAAGATGAAGAGGCTTTAAGAAATAAAGTTGAGCAGTTAGCAAATAGTATTGAAAAAGGAGTTAAAGTTTTGCATGAAGTAGATGAGGAAGAGACATATGTAGAAGAAGTGTCCTCGTGCCATTGTGAAGGACATAATCATACGCATGAACAGGCTCAAACTACTGATATAAATCAAAAGGTAACAGGAGAAAGACAAGTTAAGGAGAGTGAAACTAAGAAGGTAAGTTGGTTTAGTAAAGAAAAGCTAGAAGCAAATTTATTAGTGATTGGGCTTATTCTTTTTGTAGTAGGAATTTTTACAGATAAAAGTGCGATATTTGTGATGGCATACATTTGCGTAGGTTATGATATTGTGTGGACAGCATTAAAGAATTTATTTAAGGGAAGGATGTTAGATGAAAACTTCCTAATGACACTCGCAACAGTAGCTGCTTTTGCCATTAAAGAGTTTCCAGAAGCCGTAGCAGTTATGGTTTTCTATAAAATTGGTGAATACATGCAAGGTAAGGCAGTAGGCTATTCAAGAAGAGAAATTGCTAAGGCGATGGACATCAGACCAGATTTTGCAAGAGTTATTAGAGGTGGAAAAGAAGTCGTAGTAAGTCCACAAGAGGTAAAAGTAGGAGAAATTCTAGAAGTAAGAGTAGGAGAAAAATTACCTTTAGATGGTGTTGTCGTAGAAGGAAGTAGTTTATTAGATACTTCTATGTTAACAGGTGAAGCAGTACCTAGCTATGTAGAAGAAGGTACAGAGGTTTTAAGTGGTTCCATTAATAAAGAAGGAATCATTAAGGTTAAAGTAACAACAAGCTTTAAAAATAGTACAGTGTCTAAGATTTTAGAACTTATTGAAAATGCAACAAGCAAAAAATCTAAATCAGAAAACTTTATTACTAAATTTGCTCGTGTTTATACACCTATTGTAGTAGGTCTTGCGATTTTTACAGCGATTGTTCCTTCACTTATTACTGGAAATTGGCAGCAATGGGTTTATTCTAGTATTGTTTTCTTAGTTATTTCTTGTCCTTGTGCAGTAGTTGTTTCTGTACCATTAGGTTTCTTTGCAGGTCTAGGGGCTTCAGCACATAAGGGCGTGCTCATTAAAGGAAGTAATTATTTAGAAGAACTTAATACAATTGATACCATTGTTTTAGATAAAACAGGAACCATTACAAAAGGTGAGTTTGGCATTACTGAAGTTGTTGAAGCAGCAGGCAAAAAAGAAGAGATTCTTCGGTTTGCAGCATCTTTGGAAAAGAATTCAAATCACCCCATTGCACGTTCTATTGTAAAAGCCTATGACAAAGCATTAATTTCTAATTTAACAGAGGTTAAAGAAATTAGTGGAGAAGGGCTAGTTGCTCAGCTTGAAGGTAGTCTATTACTTGCTGGAAATGAAAAATTAATGGCAAGATATCAGGTATTTATTCAACAAGTAAGTAGTATTGGCTCACATATTTATGTAGCTCAAGATGGAGTTTATTTAGGATGTATTGTAGTAGCAGATCAAATTAAACCAGATAGCCAGTCAGCTATTTCTCATTTAAAAGCACAGGGCATTAAGAAAGTGATTATGCTAACTGGAGATAAAGCTGAAATTGCCCAAAAGGTTGGAAAAGAAGTTGGAGTAGATGAAGTACACGCAGAGCTTTTACCACAACATAAGGTAGAAAAAGTAGAAGAAGTTCTTAAAAATGGAAGGGTAGCTTTCGTTGGAGATGGCATTAATGATGCCCCAGTTCTAACTAGAGCAGATATTGGGATTGCTATGGGTGGAGTTGGTTCAGATGCTGCCATTGAAGCATCTGATGTGGTATTAATGACAGATGAACTTTCATCTATTAGTGAAGCACTAAAGATAGCAAGACGTACTAGAAGAATTGTGATACAAAATATTATCTTTGCATTAGGCGTTAAAGCCATTGTGTTAATATTAGGTTTGTTTGGCATTGCAAATATGTGGATTGCAATCTTTGCAGACGTAGGTGTCTCTTTATTAGCTGTCATGAACTCTATTCGTGTACTAGGGGGCAACTTAGGTTATATTAAAAAGATGGTGAGTAAATAGTCACATAATAAAGTAAATAAGGATAATAAAGTCCCCTATCATTTAAGTAGAACTTATGATGATAGGGGATTTTTCAGTGAATTATTTAGCTTTAATAAAATCAGTATAATAGTTTTTAAGATAGGTAGCTAGAAGAAGTTGATTTTGAGGAATTGGGATGGTTACACTATAAGTATGATCAGGATAGTCAACATCAAAGGGATGGTAGTCGATAATGAGTAAATGCTCAGTTCCAATGTAGATATCTATTTTCTCTAGACTATAAAAATTTTTTTGAAGGGGGTAGATTTCGTCTAGGAAGAAAATATAATGCTCGCCAAAGATGACTTCATTCTCGGACTCAAGTAGGTGACTATAGTAAGCGGAAATAAAGCGTTGAGCAATGACAAATATGAGTAAACTAAGTGCAGCAAAAGTATAGCCTAGACAAAGGATATAACTCCCTCCACTGTAGGCAAAGACCATAGAAAAAATAAGTGCTAAGATGAGAATAAGCAGTGCAGTAGCAAGCGTGTTAGATTTCTGGTCTTTGATTAGGGATTTAAGTGTAGCAGAACTGTTAGCAGGGTAGCTCCACCTTGCAACAATTGGAATGTTGTTTGTACAAAAGGCCTTCATAATCTGATATTTTCTATAATAAATAACAGAAGCGACGCAGCCAATCATAATAAAGGCAGTGGAGAAAATAAGAAGGGCGCTTTTGCTAGAAAGAGGAAGGGCTTGTAATAACACACCAGATAAGGTGAAAACAATACCCATTATAAGAATAACAATAGATAAAACGAAGTAAGTGTAAGTTTTTTTCATGTAAATCCCTCCAGTGCAGTCGAAAGAGTGTCTATAATCATAGTATGAAGACTGCTTAAATATGTTACAGAAAATGGAAAGAACATTTCTTTGAGTCATTTAAAAAATAATGAAAGAAGTATATAATGTAAGAAAAGAAGACTTGAGAAGGGGCATATCACACCATGAAGAAGGGCATTAATAACGTATATGATAAAAGTTATAAGACCTGGTTTTCTATTTATAAAAACATTCTAAGATAAGCGAGGCAAGAAATGTTAAAAGAAGATATCAAACAAGTTTTATCTACTTTGGATCAGGAATATGGTACAACTAAAGAAGGTTTCTTACATAAGGCAGACTGGCAACTTCTACTTGCTATTATGCTGAGTGCACAAAGTACAGATAAGCAGGTTTATGCGGTACTGCCTAAGTTATGGGAGCGATTTTATGAAATTGACCAGATGGCAGAAGCTGAAGTAGAAGAAATCGAAGAGTATATCAAAAGTGTTGGTTTATATAAAAGTAAGGCGAAGAACATGAAGCGATGTTGCCAACAAATAAGGGATGAATATAATGGTAAAGTCCCTGTTAAGATTAATGAGTTAGTTAAGTTAGCTGGGGTTGGAAGAAAAACGGCCACATTATTTTTGGCAGATGCTTATAATATACCTGGTGTAACAGTAGATACACATGTTTTACGAATTTCCAAAAGGCTTGGCTGGGCGAAAGGGAAAAATCCTGTACAGGTAGAGAAAGAACTCATGGAAGTACTGCCAGAAGAAAACTGGAATCGTATTAATTTCCAACTGATTTATCATGGTAGAGAAATTTGTACAGCTAGAAAATGCCACTGTGAACGTTGTTTGCTAAACCAGTGGTGTAAGAAAGTGGATGTTTAGGAGGAAACTAAAATGGAAATGCTTGATATTGTAGATGAAAATGGCGAGCCAACTGGAGCTGTTAAAGAGAGAACAAAAGTACATGAAGATGGTGATTTACATAGAACAGCTCATGTATGGATTTTAAGAGACAATGACAGAGGGGGACAAGATGTTTTACTTCAGAAAAGAAGTGCAGATAAAGACTCTTTCCCAGGTTGTTATGGTATTTCATCAGCAGGGCATATACCAGCAGGTGTTGGGTATATGGAGTCAGCACTGCGTGAATTAAAAGAAGAACTAGGTATTGAGGCTAAGGCAGAAGAATTAATAGATTGCGGAATGAGAAGGTTATCAGATACCAATGTTTTTTATGGAAAAATATTTAAAGACCATCGTATTACTCGTATCTATAAAATAAAGAGAAATGATATTGAAATAGAAAAGCTAATGCTACAAAAAGAGGAAATAGAATCCGTTTTGTGGATGGACTATGAAGAGTGTGTAGAAGCTGTAAAAAACAATACCATTAAACACTGTATTTTGTTAGATGAATTATTACAAATTAAGTAGGAGCTTAAATCGGATAGGTTCATAAATGAAAGAAAGTTTGAATAAAAAATAGGCCAGTTTCTCATACTACCAAAGAAGATTTAATAAGGAGGCGTAGTCATGGCTAAAGCTGGAATGAGAAGACCAGGTGTGAGTGAACCACATGGTACAGAAAGTAATCATAAAACACATTATTCAAAGAATGAACAAGCACCAGTTCCTGAAATTCAAGGAAAAGCTAAAACAGGTAATAAAAAAGCTGGAAAAATTTATTAAGATATATGAAAAGAGGATGACTCAAAGAAAGAGTAATTCTCTTTTTTTGAGGAAGATTTTAAAGAGATTTTGGAGAATAAAAGAGAAAATAGTGCTATTGACAAATCTATAAAAGGTTAGTAAACTCTAAAAATGAACGTTGTTCATGTTAAGGAGGTTGGCTATTTTGAATTTACCAATAACTACAAAAGAACAGATTATTTCTGTTTGCCAACAAATAGCAAAAGAAAAAGGACTTGCTTCAATTAATATGCGTTCTGTTGCAGCTGAATGTAATGTATCAGTAGGTGCCATATATAACTATTTTCCTTCAAAAGCTGAATTATTGTGTGCAACAATAGAAAGTATATGGAAAGATATTTTTCATATGTCAAAGGAACAATTTGAATTTACGGATTTTATTGAGTGCCTCACATGGCTTTTTGAAAGTATACAGCAAGGTGGCAAAAAATATCCAGAATTTCTTTCAAGACACACGATGGTTTTAGCTTCTGAAAATAAAGTAATTGGACAAAAAATGATGCAAAAGTATTTGGTGCATTTGAAAGGACATTTAAACGAAGTTCTAAGAAAGGATACTAAGATAAGAAAAAATGCGTTTAATGAAAAACTTAGTCAAGCTTTGTTTGTCGACTATGTTTTTGAACTATTTATTTTTTCTGTTGTTAATTCAAAACAAGACTATCAAGGTATTTTGGAGTTAGTTCGCAGATATTTATATTAACCCACTCACTAGAAGTGGGGATAATTTAAACACTAAAATGAACAGTGTTCATGATAAAGGGGGTTTGAATGATAAAAGTAAAAAAACATAATCTATTATTAATAGCAAGTTTCGTATGGCTCATTGCAGGCTTTAATATTTTACGAATAGGTATTGAGACTTATAATGGGCATACAACACTATTAAATTTTTCGCTCTCAACTATTATTTTTCTAATGTTTTGGTTTATGGTCTTTTATAAATTGACCAAAAAGCATACACGTAGGATACATAACTATGAAATA
>JARKVN010000051.1 GCA_029851645.1 Cellulosilyticum sp.
CCTTATACAGATGAAAGTACAAAGTATTGGTATAGTGAGTCATTAAATCAAACGATGCGTACTTTCGGTATTTGTATTGGTGCAGAAGAAGGTTCAGAGGTTAAAGCTGTAGCGAAAGGTACTGTTACAGACATTATTGATGATTCATCTACTTATCTTCAAGCAGGAATGCCATATGTAGGTAAATTAATGGTTCTTGACCATGGTAATGGCTATACTAGCATATATGGTTTCCAAGCTGGAGAAGTAAATGAAGCGCTTCTTGGACAAGTTGTTAATGAAGGAGATGTTCTTGGAACAATTGGTGGACCAAGAGGAGCATTTGTTAGCTTAGGTAACAACATCTACTTACAAGTAACTCATAATGATAAAGTAGTCAACCCACTTAACTATTTAGAATCAAGTAATCAAGTTGTTAAAGAAGAGGGCATTGACCTTGGCTTTGCAGAATAATTAAGAGGATACGAGCATTTATTCATAAAGTTGTGAATAAGTGCTCGTATCATTTTTATATGGCCAGCAATTCTTGTCCTATTTTGTTTAGTTGTATAATTAGGACACGCCTTTTAGGAAAAAAGAATAACTTATATAAATTTATGGATAAAAGCTTTATCAAATGGTAATAAGTAGGAAGGGCCTCGCATAAGATTAAATCAAGAGTCGTATTAAAGGGGGCCTTTTCTTGAAAGCATATATAGAAGAAAGAGCCGTAGAAGCTGCAAAGTTTATCATTAATTCAAATGCAACTGTAAGAGAAACTGCTAAGAAATTTGGTATCAGTAAAAGTACAGTCCACAAGGATGTAACAGAAAGACTTGAAAAGATAAATCCTAAACTGGCTTATGAAGCAAGAAAAGTGTTAGAGCTTAACAAAGCAGAAAGACATCTTAGGGGTGGTTTAGCAACTAAAGAGAAGTATTCACACTTAATGAAATAATAATAATAAGGTGCTAAAAAGTACAAGGAGATGTACTTTTTAGCACCTTATTATTATTATTTGAAATTATAGAAGGATAAAGTCACTTTAAGACATTTCAAGAGAATATGGAAAGTTATTAGACATATCACTCAAAGAGTTTGTAAACAAGGCAAAGAAAGAATAAAGCTTTATAGCAATAGCAACTATCTTGTTTTATGGTATAATAAAAATCAATATATTATAATGTAGATAATATATTACGTTTGATAAGGAGTTGATGGAGAGTGACTAGATTAGAAATATTAAGTCCGAAGGTGGATTTTGTTTTTAAAAGAATTTTTGGTAATGAAAATAATCCAAGAATATTAATTTCATTCTTAAATGCAGTAATAAAGCCAAAAGATTTAATAGAAACAGTACAGATAATGAATAATGATATAGACAAAGAATTTATCGAGGATAAATTTAGTAGATTAGATATTAAAGCAAAAACGAATAAAAATGAATTAATTAATATTGAAATACAAATTAAAGATGAACATAATATGGTAAAGAGAAGTCTATATTATTGGAGTAAAATGTTTGAAGGACAACTTATGGAAGGGCAAAAGTATGATAAGTTAGCCAAAACCATTTGTATCAATATCTTAAATTTTAAATGTCTAAATACAAAAGAAGCCCATTCAGTCTATAGATTAAAAGAAATCAATACAAATGAAGAGTTAACAGATCTTCAGGAAATTCACTTTATAGAGCTACCTAAGTTACCTAAAAATGAAGAAATAAAAGATGTGTTTGATGCATGGATGGAATTTATAGAGAATCCTATAAGTAATAAGCTTGAAGAAATTGAATTGACTATACAAGAGATTAGAGAAGCAAAAAATGAATTACTAAAGCTAAGTGCTAATGATAAAGAACGAATGAAATATGAAGATAGAAGAGCTGCTTTATTAGATAAGGTAAGTGCTCTTGAAAATGCTGAAGAAAAGGGAATTGAGATTGGAAAAGAAATCGGAAAAGAAATTGGAAAAGAAATTGGAGAAAAAAATAAAGCTATAGAAGTAGCCCAAAAGGCTTTAAAAGCAGGAATTGATATAGATATTATTATGAGTATTACAGGTCTTGAAAGAATTGAAATAGAAAATTTATAAAGCAAGAGTTGTAAAATAGTTAGAAAAGAGATTGCATAGATTGCAACGTAAGGTGTCTAACAAATAACAGCAAAATAAAAACGGAAAGGAGTATGTCAAAACTAGCAACATTATATAATATCAAAAGTTTTATAAGGTTTTGGCAACGGACTAAATGTTTGGAATGGGAGTGGATATAGGAATTGATTTAGGAACAGCCTATGTTCTAGTTTATGTAAAAGGCAGAGGAATTGTACTTAGAGAGCCATCTGTTGTAGCGATTAAAGAAAAAACGAAAGAGGTTATTGCAGTAGGAGAGCAGGCTTGGCAAATGTTAGGCAGAACACCGACTAATATTGTAACAATTAGACCGCTTAGACATGGAGTAATTTCAGATTATGACGCAACAGAGCATATGCTCAAGCATTTTATATATAAAGCAATAGGACGTAAGCTTAGAAAGCCACGTATTGGTATTTGTGTGCCAAGTGGTGTAACTGAGGTGGAAAGAAGAGCGGTTGAAGATTTGGCAAGAATAGCTGGTGCAAGAGATGTTGATACCATTGAAGAGCCTATTGCAGCAGCTATTGGAGCAGGGATTGACATTTCGCGTCCTTATGGCAATATGATAGTTGATATAGGTGGTGGAACAACAGATATTGCAGTTATTTCGCTGGGAGGAGCTGTTGTTAAGAAATCTCTGAAGATTGCAGGGGATGACTTTGATGAGAGAATCATTAAATATATGAGAAAAAAATATAGTATGCTGATTGGAGAAAGAACAGCAGAAGAAATAAAAATTAATGTGGGAAGTGTATATAAAAGAGAGGTTTCTGCCGAAATAGAAATAAGAGGGCGCAATTTGGTGTCTGGACTACCTAAAAATATTGTAGTAACTTCTGAAGAAGTACAAGAAGCTTTAGAAGAACCTATTGCAAGTATTGTTGAAGGAGTCAAGGCAGTACTTGAAATAACACCACCAGAACTTGCCTCAGATATTTCAGATAGAGGTATTGTATTAACTGGGGGAGGGAGCCTAATTTATGGGCTTGATCAGTTAATTACAAAAGAGACAGGAATTAATACAACAATTACAAGTGATGCAATGTCATGTGTAGCAGCTGGTACTGGTGCTTGGATTGAACATAGATATGGCAAAGGAAATATAAAAGGAAAGAAAAAGAATAGATTATAAAAACAAAGAGGTGAAGAAATGGTAAAGGGACTGTATACTGCAGCAATGGGTATGAATGTACAGGCAAAAAGGCTAGATATTATTTCTAATGATTTAGCTAATACAGATACAACAGGTTATAAAAAGGATGTTGCAGTTGTGGCATCTTTTAAAGAGGAGTATCTTAAACGATTAGATGATTCCCAAAACTTTAAACCTAATAATGAAACCATTGGGCGTATCGTTTATGGTGCAAAAGTAGATGAGATTTATACAGATTTTACACAAGGTTCAGTGATTTCAACAGGGCTAGAAACAGATTTAGCATTACAAGGAGAAGGATTTTTCACTGTTCAAACAGCAAATGGATTGGCTTATACAAGAGATGGGAACTTTACAGTTAACCAGTTTGGGACTTTAGTAACTAAAGAAGGTTATCCAGTTATGGGACAAGAAGGGCCTATTGAGTTGGGAGAGGACTACTTTTCAACAGGTGATAAAATTGTGGTACAAAGTAATGGAGAGGTTTATGTAGGGACAGCGTATATTGATACGTTAGATATTGCAAACTTTGCAGATACCAATGCATTGACTAAGATGAATGATAACTTATATACTTCTAATGGAGAAAGAACGGAGTTTACAGGTGGTGTGATTCAAAGTTTCTTAGAAAAAGCTAATGTGAATACTGTTTCAGCCATGGTAGATATGATTACGGTAGCAAGAGCTTATGAAACGAATCAAAAAATGGTACAAACCCAAGATAATATTTTAGGAAAAGCTGTTAATGAGTTAGGTAGAGTATAGGGAGGATTTATAATGGTTAGAGCGTTATATACAGCAGCATCAGGAATGACTGCACAACAGTTAAATGTGGATACAATTTCAAATAACCTTGCTAATGTTAATACAGTAGGGTATAAAAAGGAAACAACTAATTTTAAAAGTTTACTATATACCAATTTAAGAGGACCACAAGAAGAAGTAACAGAGAATACACCTACAGCTAACCAAGTAGGGCATGGTGTACGTGCACTGGCAAATTCAAGAAATTATATGTCAGGTACCCTGCAGCAAACAGGTAATTCAAACGACCTTGCTATTATTGGTGATGGGTTCTTTGCAATTGATAATAATGGAGAAGAGCTTTATACAAGAGATGGTAGTTTTCGATTTTCTATGTTAGAGGATGGGGGGAGTTATGCTTTAGTAACTTCGGATGGATACCCAGTTCTTTCAGTAGAGGGAGAATCAATCATAATTGGTAGTGAAGTTCCAGTAGATAAAATAAAGGTTTCAGAAAATGGTAGCGTATACTACACTGATGAAGAAGGCATGCGTATGGATGTTGGACAAATTAGAATTGTACAGTTTACTAATCGTGCTGGTTTAGAAGCAACTGGAAGTAACCTTTATAGAGCAACACCTGCATCAGGAGAGGCTTTATCAGAGGCTGATGAAGATGGATTAACTAAAAGTACACTTCGTACAGGCTACTTAGAAGGAAGCAATGTACAATTAGCAGAAGAAATGGTTAATTTAATTATTGCACAAAGAGCATATGAAGTGAACTCAACAGCTATTAAAACAGCTGATGATATGATGCAACAAGCAAATCAACTTAAAAACTAAAGATTAGTTAAAGGGTAGATTGAAGTGTTTTAGTGGATATGTAGAGATGATTAAATGGCAAAGGAGGGAAGAAGGATGGAAATTTCAAGTGTGAGTTCACTACTTAGTATGCAGCAAGATTTAGCAGCAAGTACATCCAAAGAGACAACAGGTGAAGATTTTAAAAACGCACTCAATGCAGCTATAGAAAATCAAGATGATACGGCATTAAAAGAATCTTGTAATGAGCTAGAAGCCTATATGTTAAGTATGGTTTTTAAACAAATGAAACAATCTATGCTTTCAGATGATGATGAAGATGCCTTAATTCCTAAGGGAGACTATACTAAGACTTTCGAGGATACAATGATTAATGAAGTAGCTAAGCAGATGGTAGAGGCAGGAGGCATTGGACTTTCAGATACGATCTATAAGCAAATTAAAAGTTCTTATGGCGTTCAAATGCAGATGAGTGCAGGAAATGAAGAGACTTAAAAACATAAGTTGACAATAATAGCAGTAATTGCTATAATAATTTTACAAATTAAATAAACTATTCTTATCCAGAGAGGTGGAGGGACAGGGCCCTATGAAACCCGGCAACCCAGTATTGATTACTAAAGGTGCCAATTCCCACGTATCGTAATATACGTAAGATGAGGATGATTGACGAGTATATATCCCCTCATTTTATGATGAGGGGTTTTTTATATGGTCAGAAGTCCTACATAGAAGAAGGAGTCATAAAAATGTCAAAAAGATTATTTACATCAGAATCAGTAACAGAAGGGCATCCAGATAAGATTGCCGATCAAATTTCGGATGCAGTATTAGATGCCATCTATGCACAAGATCCTAATGCACGTGTTGCTTGTGAAACTGCACTTACAACAGGTCTTGTACTTGTAATGGGAGAAATTACAACAAATTGCTATGTGGACATTAACAAAACAGTTCGTGATACCATTAATGAAATTGGATACAACGCGCCAGAATATGGTTTCGATGGACACTCGTGTGGTGTAATCGTTGCACTTGACGAGCAATCACCTGATATTGCTATGGGAGTTGATAAAGCATTAGAAGCGAAAAAAGGTGAAATGAGTGAGGATGCAATCGAAGCAATTGGTGCTGGAGACCAAGGGATGATGTTTGGATTTGCTTGTGATGAAACACCAGAACTTATGCCAATGCCTATTTCACTGGCACATAGATTATCTAAGAGATTATCTGAAGTAAGAAAAAATGGTACACTGAGCTATCTAAGACCAGATGGTAAGACGCAAGTTACTGTAGAGTATGATGGGGAAACACCTGTAAGGGTAGATGCTGTTGTTGTATCAACTCAGCATGCCGAAGAAGTAACTCAAGAACAGATTCATGCAGATATTATGGAGCACGTTATTAAACCTATTGTTCCATCTGAACTTTTAGATGAAAGTACTAAATACTTCATCAACCCAACAGGACGCTTTGTAATTGGTGGACCTGTAGGCGATGCAGGTCTTACAGGACGTAAAATTATCGTAGATACTTATGGCGGTTATGCAAGTCATGGTGGTGGTGCTTTCTCAGGGAAAGATCCAACTAAAGTAGACCGCTCAGCAGCATATGCAGCAAGATATGTAGCAAAAAATATTGTAGCAGCAGGTCTTGCTAAGAAATGTGAAATTGAACTTGCTTATGCTATTGGTGTGGCTCAACCTGTATCTGTACTTGTTAATACACGTGGAACAGGTGTTGTAAGTGATGAAGCATTAGTAGAACTTGTAAAAGAACACTTCGATCTTAGACCAGCTGGTATTATCAAAATGCTAGATCTTAGAAGACCAATTTACAAACAAACAGCAGCTTATGGACACTTTGGACGTGTTGATGTAGATTTACCATGGGAAAGAACAGATAAAGCTGAAGTTTTAAAAGCGGCTATTCAATAAGAGAATGATATTTTAAGGGGGCTATTTGCCTCCTTTTTGTATGAATAAGTTTAGTAAATCAATTTGTTTTACTTCACACCGTTGTGACAAATATGTGGATATGATATACTTTTTTCTAGAAAGGTGTGGATAAATTGCAAGAACAAATTGTATTAGAAGCAACCATAGAAGATATTATTTTTCAAAATCAAGGAAATGGATATACAGTATGCACCATTGATTACGAAGGTGAGGAAATTTCCTGTGTAGGAGAGATGTCAGGCATTTATGCAGGTGAAGAAGTAAAAATTGTTGGAAGTTGGAGTGTACATCCCATTTATGGTAAGCAAATAAGAGTAGAAATGCTAGAACGCAGTATGCCAAAGACCGTACAAGGTATGGAGAAGTATTTAGCTTCTGGGGTGATTAAGGGAATTGGAGCCAAAACAGCAAAAAAAATCGTGAAACATTTTGGAATAGACACCTTTAAGATTATTGAAGAAGAACCTTTATTACTAGCACAAGTAAGTGGCATTAGCAAGAAGAAAGCACAGGAAATAGGGGAAGTTTTTCATGAGCAGTATGAATTAAGACGTGCGATGTTGTTTTTGCAAGAATATGGTATCACATCAACTTATGCTATTAAAATTTATAAACAATATAAAGATCGAACAACAGAAGTCATAAAGAATACGCCCTATCGTCTGGTAGATGATATTTATGGAATTGGCTTTAGAAAAGCCGATGAAATTGCTGCCAAAGTAGGTGTTGCAAGAGATGATCCACATCGCATTAAGACAGGTATTTTATATCTTTTAACAAGCTTTTCAAATAATGGCCATACCTATATGCCAAGACCAAGGCTTATGGAAGAAGCCATTAAGCTCTTAATGCCAGAAGTTTATCAAAGTCTTACACAAGCTTATCCATATGAGTTAGTAGCAGAGGAAGTAGAAGGTTATGAGCATCCGCTTATTGAGAATGCTTTAATTGAATTAGCTTTATCAAAGCAGATCATTATTAAAAATTATGACGAAGTACCTTGTGTATTCTTAGCTTATCTATATCATAGTGAGCAAGCTGTTGCTAGAAAACTTATTAATATAGCTTCTTTATATCAAAAAGATGCTGTTATTGATGTAGAAAAAGAACTGGCTCAAACTCAGAAAGAACTTAAAATTGAGTTAGTCGAAGAGCAAAAAGAGGCAGTAAGAAATGTCTTAACCAATGGGGTGACTGTCATTACAGGAGGACCAGGTACAGGTAAGACAACGACTATTAATGCAATCTTGCATATGTTAGAAAAAGCAGGAGAAGATGTCCTTTTAGCAGCACCTACAGGTAGAGCAGCCAAGCGAATGAGTGAAGCAACAGGGATAGAAGCACAGACCATTCACCGTTTATTAGAAATTGGTTATATAGGTGAAGAGGGAAGTAGACAAGCTTTTAATCGAAATGAGGAAAATCCTCTAGAAGCAGATGTTATTATTGTAGATGAGTTATCTATGGTAGATATTATCTTAATGAATGCTTTATTAAAAGCAGTAGTGGAAGGTCAGAGGCTTGTTCTTATTGGAGATGCAGATCAATTGCCTTCAGTAGGAGCAGGAAATGTTATAAAGGATATTATTTTTAGTGAACGTCTTCCTGTCGTTCGATTGATTCAGATTTTTAGGCAGGCTTCTAAAAGTGCCATTGTTATGAATGCCCATAGAATTAATAAAGGGGAATACCCTGTAATGAATGAGAAGGGGACAGACTTTTTCTTTATGAAACGCAGCATTCAAGAGGAAGTAAAGGATACAATTATTGAGCTTGTAACGACCAGATTACCTAAATATCAAGGGTTTGATAGTCTAAAAGATATACAGGTTCTAGCACCTATGAGAAAAGGAGCCATTGGCGTTAATGAACTTAATAAAGCTTTGCAAGATGCGATTAATCCTCATCATGACTTAAAACCTGAGAAAGAGTATCGAGGGATGCTCTTTAGAGAAGGAGATAAAGTCATGCAAATTAAGAATAATTATAATACGCCATGGAAAATTCTTGGAAAGACAGGGATGTCTATTGATGAAGGAACAGGTGTTTTTAATGGAGACTGCGGACTCATTACTGCCATTAAGGAAGAGGAAGAATTAGTGGTGGTAACTTTTGAGGATGCTAAAGTGGTGGAATATGAATTTAACCAATTAGATGAGTTAGAACTGGCTTATGCTGTGACTATTCATAAATCACAAGGAAGTGAATATCCTGTTGTCATTTTACCCATCCATAGTGGACCACCCATGTTATTAAGCAGAAATTTACTTTATACAGCTGTTACCAGAGCAAAGAAAATGGTGGTAGGATTAGGGTTAGTAGAAACCATGCAGCGTATGGTAGACAATAATAGAGAAATTGAGAGATACTCTAGTTTAGGAAGGCATCTGAAAAAAATGTTATAGGGTTTAAAAATTAGAAGGATAGGCAATATCTAAAAAGACGTTTCATTAAAGAGGAGGCGTATAAATGATTGGATATATGTTAAAAATGGTCTATCCACCTAAATGTATACTATGTAAAAGAATTTTAGATGCTACAGAGGATGAGTATCTTTGCAGATTGTGTTATGATAAGTTTAGGGGAGAGAAGAAACACTTAATAAAGGAAGATTCTATTTTACAAGAGACCGAATGTCAAATTGTATTAACAGAGCAAAATGGTGAGCCGTCCTACTTTGAAGCATTAGAAACAAGAGTGCCTCAGTGTATTGCTTTACTACCTTACACATCAGAATATAGAAGTGCTATATTAAGTTGGAAATATAAAGGGATTAGAAAGTATGCGAAAGCTTTTGCAAAACTATTTGTAGAAGAGCAAAAAGTATTTAAAGATGTAAAGGTAGATGCTTTGATACCCGTTCCACTTGCACCAACAAGGTTTAGAAAAAGGGGGTTTAATCAAGCTTTAGATTTAGCATTAGAAATTGGGAAATTAAGTCATATACCAGTATGGGATTATCTAGAAAGAAGTAGAGATACCAAACCACAAGCAGAGTGCAAAAGAGAAGAACGGTATAGTAATATACAGGGAAGCATTAGAGTAAAAAAGAAGGTCTTAAAGCAGTTAGAAGAAACAGATTATGTAATCGAAGAGAGAACACCCACCAAAGACAATGAAACTGTAAATCATATTGTACTTGTTGACGATATATACACAACAGGAAGTACAGTAAGAGAGTGTATCAAAGTACTAAAGAAGATATATATATTCAAAGATGTGATATTTGATATAATTGTTGTGGGAAGAGGAAACTTTTAATTTTAATATTGGAGGGATTT
>JARKVN010000018.1 GCA_029851645.1 Cellulosilyticum sp.
ATATAGTCCAGCTTCATGAATCAGCTCTTCACTAGCCCCAGGAATTGCTTTTAAATGAATGTAGCCTCCAAAGTGATGTATGGTACGAAGTTTCTTAACGACTTCTGTAAGCATTTCCATAGTATGATTAGGATTTTTAATAATAGCTGAGCTTAAGAAAAGCCCTTCGATATAGTTTCTACGATAAAAATTAATAGTTAAGTGAACAATCTCATCTACTGTAAATGCTGCACGAGGGACATCATTAGAGCGCTTATTGATGCAGTAAGCACAATCATAGATGCAGAAATTGGTCATTAAAATTTTAAGAAGTGAAATACAGCGACCATCAGGTGTGAAGCTGTGACAGATACCAGCTGCCTCTGTAGAGCCAAGCTTACTGCCTTTTCTATTAGAGCCAGAGGAAGAACAAGAGACGTCGTATTTAGCTGCATCTGATAAAATTTGAAGTTTTCTTTGTAGATCCATTTGATTTACCTCATAATCCTTGTAATCGAACACTTGTTTTATTATAACGCGAAGATAGTAAGATTTCAAGGTGAGAAATAAAGATTTAATGAATGGAATAACATAAAAAATCATAAAAATGAGAAAGGAAAAATAAAGTGAAAAAAGTTTTACCCACATTAGAGGATTATTATGAAGTCATACAAAGTTTACCACTAAAAAGTAAGTACACAAAAGAAGAGTTAATGATTCCAGAATTACTGGTTAAGGCAGAAAAGACAGTAGAGATTTACTATGCAGCTCATAATGAACACTTTAATCCTAATGCAAAAGTTTTTATTGTAGGCATTACACCTGGTTTTGCACAGATGGAAAAGTCTATTGTTGTAGCAAGGCGTTGTATAGAGGAGAAATTATCGCTGGAGGAAACAGCTTATTTATGTAAGAAAGAAGCACGTTTTTCAGGACCGCTCAGAAAAAATATTTGTGCGATGATAGATGAGCTAGGTTTAAATAAAATGCTGAACTTAAAAAGTACTTCAGAGTTATTTGAAGAAGCAGATACACTTTTGCATACAACCTCTATGATTCCCTTTGCAACCTTTGTAAAGGGCAAGAACTATACAGGACACACCCCTAATCTTATGAAGAATAGGCTTTTAATGGAAGAGGTAGAGGCACATTTTTATCCACAAGTGGAGGTTTTAAAAGAGGCGCTCATTATTCCTTTAGGAAGGTGTGTGGAGGAGGTTGTTAAAGGACTTATTGAATTAGGAAAATTAGATGAAAAGCGTTGTTTACTAGGGTTTCCGCATCCTTCTGGAGCTAATGTGCATGCTAAGAAACAGTTTGAAGAAGAAAAGCAGCAGATGATGTTTAAAGTTCGTGAGTTTAGGGGATAATAAAAGTACTAAGCTAAAGGTTGAATCTATGTCAATAATGTGGACACAAAAATTGCGACTTTATGCCGCACCTTGTGCTGCTTTATGAACAGCATTTGGTGTCTGATAGTTTAAACTGCTATGAATCCTTTTGTGATTGTACCAGGATTCTATATATTCAAAGATCGCATTAAATGCTTCTTTTGAATCTAAATAATGTTTGGTATATACCTCTTCCTTCTTTAACAGTGAATGAAATGATTCAATGCAAGCGTTATCATAAGGACATCCTTTTCGACTAAATGAATGTTGGATTTTATGTTCTTTAAGATAGCTTTCAAATAAATCGCTTGTATATTGTGCTCCAAGGTCACTATGAAGGAGAATCCCATCTGTATTTTTTACATTAAGGCAAGCATTTTCAACAGCCTTTAAAGCAAGTTTAGCGGTCATTGAGGTTCCATAAGCCCAGCCAATAACCTTCTTGCTATAAAAATCCATAACTGAAGCAAGATAAGTCCATCCATCTTTTAATGTGTGAATATAGGTAATATCTGTACACCATTTCTGATTAATCGTAGTTGCTGAAAAATCTTGTTTTAAGAGGTTTTCTTGTTCTCTAACAACATGACTATTAGAATGATGGCGATATTTTTTTACAACAATAGAACGTATACCTAACAAGGTCATACGATGCTGCACACGTTTTAAACTTACTTTTATTGTTTTAGAAAGAAGTATTTTTTGAATCTTTGATGCACCATAACGTTTTTTACTAGCATAGTAAATTTCTTTGATTGCTTCATCTAGCTTCTTATTTTCAATTTCACGGTTAGATGGTTTATGATGAAGTCTTTTATAATAGGTACTACGTTGTATTTTCAATACTTTACACATTGTTTTTATAGGATAGGTATCTTGGAATTTTACAATAAAGGCAACAATATGATCTAATGATTTCTCGCGAATATGGCTGTAGCTTTTTTTAATATTTCATTCTCCAGTTCTAATTGAGCAATCTTTTTTCGAAGTGCTTTATAGTCTTTTACACTAATGCTTGAGCCATCATCTTCTTCAATGAGAGGAGAATAAAGCTTAATCCATTTATAAATAGTTTGCTCAATTATGCCATACTCGCTAGCCAGTTTTGCAACTGAAGTACCAGCATGATAAAGATCAACGATTTGTTGTTTAAATTCTCTTGGATACCTATTACCTGTTTTGTGGGTCATGCAAACACATCCTTTCAAGGAAATTTTAATATGTCGCACTTTAAGTGTCCACTAAATTATACTAACACCAAACGATGGATAAGACTAAATTTTATGCATATAGATTTTTTATAATTCCCTATGAGCAAGTATCTTTTTATACAAGCAATACCTAAACCAAAAGAATCACTGATTAAAGACTTTTTTGAAAGACTACAAAAAGATCCTAAATACATATTTATGATAGAAAAGAAGAAACATATTGTATACTACAATAGGAAAGTGAGAGATGATATCCATATATGTAAGTTGGCTAAACAAAATTTTCAGAAAACCCCGCGTGAAGGTGATAGGGATATAGAGGAAGCTGCTCTAGAAGTATGTCCTTTTGTGAAAGTTATTGTAGATATAAAGAAGCAGAAGATATTAGTAGAAAAGAAAAGTAGTGTATTTTCAAAATCATCACAAATAGAAAAAACACTACAAAACTGGTTCAATACCATTGCGGTGAATGAAGGGTATGAATTTAAAGTAGAAGCAATAACTGATGGGAAAGATTTTTGGAATAAGGTAGAGGGTTCAAAATATATATATAGTTTAGAAATTGAGTTGAATGCGCCTAGTTTATTTGGAGGAAAGGCAAGAGCGACAGAATTTGTACAAGAAACTAAAGAAGAGTATAATAACACTTCCCTAAAGATTAGATTAGAAAATGATAAAGGCTATTTGCAATTAGCTAAAGAAAAGATACAATCATTTATAGAATATGCAACAGCTGGTGGAGGTAAATGGACTTTGCGAACTAAGCAAACTAAAAAAGGTCGAATGCAAACAATGAAGAGCCAAGATAGAGTTAGGACTGTAAGTATAGCTAATGCTATAGACGATTTAGAAGATGATGAAATAACTGAAGAGTTATATAAAACATTAGAGGAAGTGGAAACTATTATGGTAGATGATGATAATGAAGCAAATTAAAAAAATTTTTAAGAGTAATGAGTTTAGACCATTTTTACTAAGTATTATTTTTTCAACAGGTATAATAATAGCAGACCCATTTCAAGAAGGATTAGTATTTTTAGAGAATAGTTTCTTGATTAACTTTCTAGGAGTTTTATTAGGTGTATCAATTACTTTAGTAACATTTATATATTCCGTAGTAAATAGAATATTAGATAAAACAAAGTATAAAAACAAAGAAAGTCAAACGGTTTTTAAATTATTTAATGAATTAAAAGATAATACAGTTCTTATATTTTGGTTCTTAAGTATAGTTTTGATTCTAGCTGTATGGAGTACAATAGATATACCCAATATAAAATTAGTAAAATTAATAGGTGTAGACAAGGGTATAGTTATTATATGGATTAAACTAAATATAGTAATATTAAGCATGGTTGCAATAAAAGATACTATAGGAACACTATTTACATTAATAGGTATTAACTTGCTTGAATCTAAGGATAATAATAGCTAAAGTTTATAAAGATTATTTATACAAAATGTCATCCTATAAAAGAATAGTTTTAGTCAGAACCAGGTGAAAGCTTGGTTCTATTTTTGTATAATAGAGGAAATAGATACTTTATAAGATTAAACTTAGATTATTAAGGAGAATTTGTGAATGAAAACTATTAATATTTATCCTTACCGTGGGATTGGAGATATTTTATTTGGCATGACTAGACAGCAAGTAGAGAAAATCATTTCTTGTAAGCAATATTGTGAAGATAAAATGCTTAATGATAGTAATATATGTGTTAGGTATGAAGATTATCATATTGCATACAAAGATAATAAGGTAGTTGAAATATGTATTAATGAACCATTAGATAATACTTATACAGTGCTCTTCAATGGTATTGACTTATTTAGAACAAAAGCAGAAGAAATTATTGATACATTAAAGAAACTCAGCGAATATGATTGTGATTGTTATGATGAGTATCTTAGCTCAACCTATTATTTTAAGGCATTTAATATGATTCTTTGGCGTGAATCTGCATTTCATCCTAAATTACTAAAAGAAGATTGGTTTTTAGAATTCATATCGGCAAACGAAGAAAATTTAGAATATGAACAGAGATTTTGGTTTTTTCAGCAAGTTTGTTTAAGAGATCAATCTATGCCTATAGATCTACCAATGGAAAAGATGTCATTTCATGTAGATGACCCTAAAATATGTGTAGAAACACATATCCCCTCACCCGAAGAATTAAAAGAGGTAGCATCTAAGTATGGATTATAGCTATCTTTTAAAATAAGAGGTTATACAAATCAATTAATCAAATAGTAATTTCAGAGGATTAAAAATATCGTTTGTAAAACTATGTAGACAAGTGCAAATAAATGTACTATTATAAATAATGTAAACTAACTATATATCCCTTCTGACTATATGCAGTTGGTTTGCATGCCAAAGATAGAGTAAAAAGGCTGGAGCTTCGGTTCTAGCCTTTTATACTTCTTAACATATGAATATAGAATAAAAAGCTTGTAGCCTTTGTGGTTACAAGCTTTCTTAATGTTAAAGTGTCCGAAATGAATTGGACAACATTTGGACACTTTAACTTTCTAAATTGAGGTGTTTTGGATTAATGTAAAATCTATAATAGTGCTAAACATGTTGATTTTACTTGTGTTTGCTATATGCTTCTATTAAGGTTTCGCTTGTGCTACTAATGAAACAGGTGAGGTAGAAAACATCATAAAGAATGCTTGGTACCCCAAAAAAGCAACTTAGGATAGTAAGAGATAGCTATCCTAAGTTGCTTTTTTATTTAAATCATTTATTTAAGAGCGCTTTCAATTTCATCAAATATATCTTGTACGTGTTCTAATTGAGTTGCTCTATAAGCATTGCTACCACAGAAGAGAAGCGCCTTTTCTACATTGCCTGTAACCGCATTAATAAGTGCACTAGAAATACAGTAAGGAATATCTGTAATGGTACATTTTTCAATACAGTGATAGTAGCAAGCTTTATTACCAGGAACATTTAGGATAAAGTCATTTAAAATCGCTCGTCCTGGCATCCCTACGGGACTTTTGATGATGCCAATTTTATCAGCTGTAGCTTGAAGATAAGTTTCTTTAAAGGCAGGAGCAGCATCGCATTCATAAGTGGTTACAAAACGAGTTGCCATTTGAACGCCATCTGCACCAGCTGATAAGGCTTTTGCAACCTCTTCACCTGTGTAAATACCACCTGCTACAACAACTGGGATTTTTTTATTATATTTTGTTTCATATTCAGCAACAACATTTTTTACATCTTTCATAATATCTAAGACATCAGGATTTTGCTCAATTTCTTCTCTTGTGAAACCAAGATGGCCACCAGCTAATGGACCTTCTACAACAACTAAATCAGGTGCAACTTGATGTTTACGATCCCAAAGTTTACAAATAACACTTGCTGCTTTACCAGAAGAGACAATAGGGGCAATTCTAGTTTTACTCCCTTTTGTATAAAGTGGTAAATTAACAGGAAGACCAGCACCTGAGATAATAAGGTCAGCACCAGCTTCTACCGCTTTTTTT
>JARKVN010000021.1 GCA_029851645.1 Cellulosilyticum sp.
TTTGGTTATTTTATCTATCTTCTCTTCTATTTTATTTATTTTGTCTTCTATTCTGTCAACATAGAATTTAATTACAGCTAGTAGACCAAAAAATACTCCTATTAATGGTATAATAGCTCTTAGGATATCATTCATTTATTTTGCCCCTTTCAGCTCTAGATGAATAGAACTATCAAATTTTAGTTTTCTATACAATCCACTTTCTCTCAAACCTATTATACTGGAAATATCCACTATAAAGAATCATCAGATTTATCACTTGCTCCTGGAAAACACTACTTTATAGTTGTTAGTGACGATGGAAGTTCTTTAAATGTATTATGCTCAGCTAAATATTAATACCCTATCATTTTCCATAATAATAGGATCTAATTCAGTTTCTTCACCGTATAGATCTACTCGACTTAATAGGTAATCTTTAAGTTCTTCTCTGGTTTGGAATTTAGTAGCTTGGAATGGTGTATTAGGTCCATATTTTTCAACAAATAATAAGCCATCTTTGGTTTCTAATAATACGCCTGTATGTCCTACAAAACGAACTTCCTCGAAAGTTGAATGTAGATAAATCGTAATAAGAGAAATTCCATCTTCATTATTTATTGTGATTTCTCTATCTTTCCAAGCTTCCTCTATCTTATTGATATGTTCTTGTAGTGTGCTTGTTCCACTGACAGGTACCCAGTTAAATAAAGAAATAAAATTTGTTCTTTCTTCTTCACTTAAATGGAATGGTTCATACGTATCAATTGCTTCAATATCAAACATTAAAAAAGTATCATTATCTTCTTGTTTCCCATTTGTTTGAATCCTATTCTTCATCAGTAAATAACTTGTTAAGCGGCAATTTGCTTCTGGTGCTAAAGTTTCTTCATCTAATTCTTTATATTCAACAAATACATTACTATAATTTCCTCCATTACTTTCCATCACATTAAAGCCCTCTGGCAATTTAGATGATGTTACTCTAGAGTTAAAATCATTTACCCAAGATATCAATGTATCTGTTTGTTCTTTTGTAACACCATGACTTTCTAAAAGAGCTGTAACCTCTTTTTGTGTTGTTATGTCCACTAAATTTGAGTACATAATACCTGTATTATTCGTTGATTCACTTTGAGGTCGTTCTGTATTCGTGTTGCTACTACAACCTACACATAAAAAGATAACCATACACAATATCATTAATTTTTTCATCCCGATTACTCCTTTTCTTTTGTCCTATCTACAATTTAAACAATATTTAGCTACTGCAAATTTAATAGCCGTATAACTCACCTCTTCTGGAAGCTGTTCTTTAATGGGCTTTAGTAAAGTTCCTCCACTGACTTCAATAGCTTGTAAAATTTGTGCTTCATAGTCTGCTGGAATAAAATCTGAGTAATTTACCTCTAGTCCTTCTTGCACACACTTAATCAGATGATTTTCTATTGTCATTTGTGTTAAATCTCTTTCATTTGCAATTTCACTCACACTATGCCCTGCTCTATAAAGTTCATAAGTCACTTTATGACTATCTCTAGTAGCAGTCTTAGTCATATACACCTTAGCAGAATCTAATGCTCTAATAGGTGTTATCTGGTTTAACGCCTTAATTTTTTGCACTTCTAAAGGATATTCTGACACATAATTTGTTATCACCTTTAGAAAAGCTTCTCCATATTTTTGTAATTTATACTCTCCTATCCCTGATATACCCATCATTTCCTCTAATGTCATTGGATAGACAGATGCCATCTCTTTCATGGTTGTGTCAGCAAACACCATAAAAGGTTGAACCTGTTGCTCTACTGCCATTTCATGTCTTAATTTTCTAAGCTGTTCAAATAACTTATAATCCACTTCTTGACCTAAA
This sequence comes from Cellulosilyticum sp., assembly GCA_029851645.1. GTDB lineage: Bacteria > Bacillota > Clostridia > Lachnospirales > Cellulosilyticaceae > Cellulosilyticum. The sequence continues at coordinate 1,853 of JARKVN010000021.1, forward strand.
GTCATGTTATTAGGTCTTTCAGATTCTTTAACTAATACTCTCTTAATCGTTACGGTTTTTTCACCTTTTAAAACAGGAAAACTACTCTGTGTCAATTGCACAACTGGATACTGCGTGCCTACTAACTGCAAATATCCCTCTGCAATTAAGAATGAAATCAGTTCCTTAATCGTATCTTTAGGATAATCTTGCATAATACCATAGGTACTTAAATTATGGAAATTCATACTTCTTATCCTTTGGGTATTAGCCCCTTTCAGTACATCTGCCACCTGTGAAGCACCAAAACGTTCGTGCATTCGCTTCACACAACTTAGTATTTTCTGTGCTTCTATTGTAATGTCAGTTTCCTCAATGTCATTATTGCAACTGCCACAATTACCGCAAGGCTTTTCTAATGCTGCTTGTCCAAAATAGCTTAATATATAACTTCTAAGGCAATTTTCTGTATGACAATAGTCCACCATGTTATTTAACTTCTCATATTCTATAGTTCTATTAGCGCTTGCCCCTTTTTCGATTAAGTAACGATTAGTCATAATATCTTGTGTATGATAAAGTAAAATACACTCTGCTGCCTCTCCATCACGACCTGCACGTCCTGCCTCTTGATAATAGCTTTCCATATTCTTTGGCATGTTATAGTGTAATACGAATCTTACATTAGGTTTATCAATTCCCATCCCAAATGCATTGGTTGCAACAATAAGTGGGACATGATCAAAGAGAAATTTCTCTTGATTCGCTGCTCTTTCCTCTTCACTTAATCCTGCATGATATTTCGTAATAGGTATGCCTAATTTATTAAGCCTTTCACAGACTTCATCTACATTTTTTCTTGTTGCACAATAAATAATGCCACTTTCATCAGGATGCCTGCTTAAATATCTTTGAATTTCATGAAGCTTATTATCTGGTTTTCTTACTTCAAAATATAAATTAGGCCGGTCAAAACTCCCCATCCATTCAAAAGGCTCATAAAGATTTAATAATGCCTTAATATCCTGCTTAACAAGAGGCGTTGCTGTTGCTGTAAAAGCTGATAGGATGGGACGTTTTTGTAACCGCTCTATCATTTCAAAAATACGTCTATAACTTGGCCTAAAATCATGCCCCCATTGACTAATGCAGTGTGCTTCATCCACCGCTATCATTGAAATAGGTATCATCTGTATTAAATTTAGAAAACTCTCTGTTTCTAGACGCTCAGGTGCCACATAAAGTAATTTATAAACCCCATCCCTTGCTGAACTAATCACTTCTCTAAACTCTGTAGTAGATAATGTACTATTAATCAGCTCCGCTGCTATTCCATATTCTTTTAATGTATCAACCTGGTCCTTCATTAGTGAAATAAGTGGTGAAATTACAATAGTCATCCCTTCTAATAATAAGGCAGGTATCTGATAACAAATGGATTTTCCTCCCCCAGTAGGCATAATCCCTAAAACATCTCTTCCTTTTAAAATGCTATCAATAATCTCTTCTTGACCTGGCCTAAACCAGTCATATCCATAATATTTCTTTAATATACTTATGGAATCCATCATTTCCTCCTACATTTTCTCTATGCATACTTATTTTCTATTATATCATGTATTTCTTTCATGCCTATCTCCCTATTTTTATATGATTCTTACCATTTTTTCTAGCTTTCACACATATATTCGATATTTTATTCTTCTTTCATTAAAATTTAATTGACATCATACGCTGTTACATAATAATATAGTAAATGTATGAAAATAACAAAGCACTTATCTAGAGTGGTGGAGGGACTGGCCCTATGAAACCCAGCAACCTGTGTAATCCTATACAAGGTGCTAAATCCTACAGTATATACTGGAAGATGAGTATAAACAGATCTTAAAGCTTGAGTTTATACTCGAGCTTTTTATAATTTTTGTACCCAATAAACTATACTAACAGAAATGAGAGCAAAATGAAAAAGAAACCGTTACTTTCCATTCGTACAATTGTTGCTATTGGCATTGGTTCAGCCGTATTTTTAGTCCTAGGCCGATTTGCAGCAATTCCTACAGGTATTCCTAATACAGAAATTCAAACTGCCTATGCTTTCTTGGCACTAATGTCTGTCCTTTATGGCCCACTTGCTGGAGCTTCTATTGGATTTATTGGACATAGTTTAAAAGATATTACAGCTTATGGCTCACCTTGGTTTAGTTGGATTATTGCTTCTAGCGTTGTTGGACTTGTTATCAGTTTTTCTGCCAACTCTCTTCATTTAGAAGATGGTTACTTTGGAAAAAGGCAGCTAATTCGTTTTAATATTTATCAAATCATCGCAAATCTTCTAGCTTGGGTAGTTGTTGCCCCTACTCTTGATATTTGGATTTATGCAGAGCCATCAGACAAAGTTTACATTCAAGGAATGTTCTCTAGCATTTCTAATATGATAACTATTGGCTTATTAGGCTCTATCCTATTAGCAAACTATGCTAAGACCAAAATCAAGACAGGTAGTTTAAAACTAGAGTATGGTGACGATGATTCCTCAGCTCATCCATTACACACTAATCATTGCAGCAACTAGAAAGGAGTTTAGATGAAACAACCTGTTATTGAATTTAAAAATTTTAGTTACCAATATCGTGTTCAGGCAGAGCCTACACTTAAAAATATAAACCTCACCATTAACAAAGGTGAAAAGGTACTTATCATGGGCCCTTCTGGCTCTGGAAAAAGTACCTTAGCTCATACACTTAATGGTCTAATTCCTTTTAATACGGAAGGAACTATTACAGGAAGCCTTAAAGTTTTGGGTAAAGAAACCCAATCACTTAGTATCTTTGAGCTTTCTCAAATGGTGGGAACTGTTCTTCAAGATCCAGATGGACAGTTTATTGGATTAACCGTTGCTGAAGATATTGCCTTTAGCTTAGAAAATAAGTGCCTCCCACAAGATATGATGAAAGAGCGTGTTGCTTATGTTTCTAGTCTGGTAGATATTGATTCTCATCTAGAGGCTGCACCTCATTCATTATCTGGTGGGCAAAAGCAGCGTACTTCTTTAGCAGGTGTCATGATTAATAACATAGACATTCTACTTTTTGATGAACCGTTAGCTAGCCTAGATCCTGCTACAGGTAAAGTAGCTATGGAACTTATTGACCAATTGGCTCACACCACTCATAAAACGATTATTATTGTTGAACATAGACTTGAAGATGTTTTACACATTCCAATTGATCGTATTATTGTTATGAATCATGGAGAAATTATATCTGATAGTACACCAGATGAACTTCTTAAAACTAATATTTTATGTGAAATAGGTATTCGTGAACCTCTTTATACATCTGCTTTAAAGTTTGCAGATTGTAACCTTCAAGAAGCACATAAACTCGATATTTTAGATGAACTAGATGCACTCCCTTATAAGGAAAAACTTGAACAATTTATGATTCAAAATAATAAGCTCCATCCTACTTACGAAAAGCATAACACACAAGCTTTAATTGAAAATGATGTACTTCTTGAGTTTAAAGATATTCATTTTAGTTATGAGAAACATAAACCTTTACTTCAAAATATTAACTTTAAAATTCATAAAGGTGAAATGATTAGTATTGTTGGTAAAAATGGTGCTGGTAAATCTACTTTAACCAAACTACTGTGTGGTTTCTATAAGCCAACAAAAGGCCAACTTTTACTTCACCAACAAGACATGAAAGAGCTCTCTATTAAAGAGCGTGCAAGTAAAATAGGTATGGTCATGCAAAATCCTAATCAAATGCTTTCTAAACCCATACTTTATGATGAAGTGGCACTTAGCCTTCGTCTTCAAGGTTTAAATGAGTCTGAAGTCAAAACTCGTGTGTATGAAACCCTTAAAGTATGTGGTCTTTATCCTATGCGAAATTGGCCAGTCTCAGCTTTAAGTTATGGTCAAAAGAAACGTGTCACAATCGCGGCTATTTTAGTTTCAAATCCTGAAATTCTTATTTTAGATGAACCAACAGCAGGACAAGACTTTAAACATTATACTGAGATTATGCAATTCTTGAAATCACTTAATGAAAAAGGCATTACTATTATTATGATTACGCATGATATGCATCTTATGTTAGAGTATACATCTCGTAGTATTGTCATTGCTGATGGCAAGGTGCTAGCAGATTGTACGCCAATTGAAGTTTTATCCAATCCTAATCTTGTACTTGAAGCACACTTAAAGAAAACTTCGCTTTATGAACTTGCAGTGAAAGCACAACTTCACTCACCAGAAGCCCTAACCAGCAGCTTTATTAACTATGATAAAAGGAGAAATTCACTATGACATCCACTATGTTAGGTTATGTTAAAGTAGATTCCCCAATTCATAGGTTAACAGGCACTACTAAGCTTATTTGCTTACTACTCTTTTCATTTGCAGCTATGCTTACTTATGATACCAGAGTACTCGTTAGCCTATTAGTTTTTGGATTAATCTGCTTTAATCTATCTCAAATCAAATTTAAAGAAGTAGCCTTCGTAGTTTACTTCATTTTAGTCTTCTTACTCATTAATAACATAGCCATCTTCATCTTCTCTCCTTATCAAGGTTGTGAGATTTACGGAAGTACTACTGTGCTTTTCCATTTAATAGGCAATTATTCTGTTACAGTAGAAGAACTCTTTTATTTATTAAATATAACACTTAAGTATTTATCTGTTATTCCTATTGCTTTATTATTTATACTTGCAACCCATCCTAGTGAGTTTGCTGCCTCATTAAATCGTATTGGTGTAAGCTACAGGCTTTCTTACGCTGTAGCGATTGCTCTTCGTTATATTCCTGATATTCAAAGAGATTATCAAGAAATTAGCTTTGCTCAACAAGCAAGAGGATTGGATTTATCTAAAAATGAGAAACTCTTAAAACGCCTAAAAAACATGAGTAGCATTTTAATGCCACTTATTTTCACCAGTTTAGAGCGTATTGAAACGATTAGTCGTGCCATGGAACTTCGTGGCTTTGGGTGCGAGAAAAAACGTAGTTGGTATCATGCTCGCCCCTTTAAAAAGCAAGATTATTTAGTGATGCTCATAATGGCTATTCTTCTTAGCATTTCGTTATATATGACAGTTAGAAACGGAAGTCGTTTCTATAATCCATTTTTATAACTTATAAAGAGACCTTCAAGTCACTCTGTTTCCATTAAGAGTGACTTGAAGGTCTTTACCTTTCTCCTAATTAATACTCATTAAACAACTCTGCCAGTTCTTCTTCTGACATGTGGCTGATAAAGGTCTCTCCTTCTTGAAGTACACTTTCTGTTAGCCCAATTTTTCTATCTTGAAGCTCCTTGATACGTTCTTCTATAGAATTCTTCGTAATCATTTGAAATACTTGTACATTCTTCTTCTGTCCTATACGATAAGCACGGTCTGTAGCTTGATTTTGGCTAGAAAGGTTCCACCAAGGGTCATAATGAATCACCACATCTGCTCCTGTTAAATTAAGGCCTGTCCCCCCTGCTTTTAAAGAGATAAGAAAAATAGGAACATCTGAGTTATTAAAGTCAGATACCATTTCTATACGTTCTTCAGCTTTGGTTGAACCTGTCAACATCAAGTGCTCTATCCCATCTAAACGTAGACGTTTACTGATTATATCTAGCATGGTTGTAAACTGAGAAAATAGTAAAATCTTATGTCCAGCTGCAATGCTATCTTTAATCATTTCCATACACTGCTCTAACTTTCCACTTCCCTCTTCATAATCTTGTAGATAAAGTGATGGGTGACAACAAAGCTGGCGTAACCTGGTCAGCAAAGCAAGCATTTTAACACGATTACTTCCTGGGTTTTTCTCTTTCATTTCCTTATAAATTTCCTGTCTAGCTAATGCTAAATGAGCTGTATAGAGCTTCTGCTGCTTTTCTAACATAGAATTATAGACCACAGTTTCTGTTTTATCTGGTAACTCTTTTAAGACATCCTTTTTTAAACGTCTTAAAATAAAGGGTGCAATCATTTTTTTAAGTCTATTGGTAGCGCCTTCATCTTCATTTTTTACAATACGTGTCTCAAAATTATTCTTAAATTGGCTATAGCTAAATAAATAACCTGACATAATAAAATCAAAAATGCTCCACAGTTCAGCTAAAGAATTTTCAATTGGTGTTCCTGTAAGAGCAAATCGTATTTCTGATTCTATAGATTTTAATGTCTTAGCACCTATAGTATTTGCATTTTTTATATATTGGGCTTCATCTGCAATACAAAATCTAAAGTGTCTGCCCTCATAATATTCTATATCTCTTTTTAATAAGTCATAAGAGGTAATGATAACTTGGTATTCGTTAAGTTCTTCAAACAGCTTTTTACGCTCCTCAACCGTTCCCATCATAACAAGCACTTTAATATGTGGTGCAAATTTCTGAAACTCTGCCTGCCAGTTTAATGCAAGTGACGTAGGACAAACTACTAAAGAAGGATGTTCACATGCTCCTTCGTACTCATCAGTCATTAATGTAATGATTTGTAAGGTCTTTCCTAATCCCATATCATCAGCTAAAATACCTCCAAAACCATAATGCGTCATTGTTTTGAGCCACCTATATCCTACTTTCTGATAATTTCTTAAGTTAGCCTTGATACTTTTAGGAACTTCAAAATCTGCATCTTCTACGTTTCTTACATCTCGAACAATTTGTTTAAAATATTTATCCCTAGTTACTTCTATCTCTTCACTATTTTTAAGAACTTGATCTAAGTAGAGTGCCCGATATTTAGGAATCGCCATTTCCTTCTGTACTAGTTCCTCTCCTTTAATACCTAATCCTTCTACAATATTTACTAAGTCTCCTGTAATCCCTTCTTTTAAGTCTAAGAAAGAGCCATCTCGTAATCGATAGTATTTACTTTTTTGCTGATATGCGTTTAGAATATTTTGCATCTCATCTATAGGCATATTAATGTTTTCTAAAGCAATATAAAGCATATTGTTTTGCAATTTAATTCCCAAAGAGCCAATAGGTTTTCTAACAACCTTTATCCCTTTTAAACGTTCTGTAACATGTACTTCTCCTAGTTCTAGAAGTTCATCAATTCCCTTATTTAAGAAGTCATAAATGTGATCTTCCTCTGATAAATATAACTGCCCACCTTGTGTATGAAATTCATAGCGTCTTAAAATAGTATCTAATTTAAATTCTGTTGGCGTATCTCTTGCAATTTCCTCTAATTTTTGTCTCTCTTTCTCCTTTGCCATCTTATAAGGATTAAAAACGATTTCTTGATACTGAAGTTCTACATCTCCAATAATACTTCCCTTTCGATCTATATCAAAAAAGCTCTTTACAATAGCACGTTCTGGCTCTATACTTTGCTTAATTTCTTCACTAATAGCAATCGGAACATACTTCTTTACTTTCTCTAGGCTAGATAACATAAATCGCTTCATAAGATTTTCACTAAACTCTAAATGTTTATCCCCATTTGTTCTCTTAGCATTATGCATATAATCTAGTAAAGGGTAAACGATTTTAGCAAATCCTCCGGTCAAACGATATAATTTCTTATCCGTCATAATATATTTATAACTAGCAGATTCAAAAGGAATATAAGTTTGCATTGAGCTTGATAGCTTATAATACGCCTCTTCCTTCTCAATCTTTAAATTAAAGGATGGATTTCCCTCTAGAAAGAGTATTGGGTTTGTTGTGTACTCTTGTACAACATCAACTTCTGTATCTTTTACTAACTCAAAAAACTCATCGAAAGCTTTGGCACTTAAAGTCAATGTTTTTCTTTCAGATTTTGGGATCCCCCTAAAAAATCCCATCTGTATTAAAATCGAAGTATACTCCATCACCTTATCCATAATAAACCGAACCATAGGTCTTGCATCTTCTTCAAATATATTAATATCATGAATAAACTCTAAATTTTTGCCATAACTAGCATGCTCTCCTTGCTTCATATGTTCTGCAAATTCATATAAGTCTTTTACAACATAGAGTCTTTTTTCCCCAACACTTAAATTAAGTGCAAAACTTCCTGTATCTACTTTTACCAATCGCACGGCTACCTTAATAGGAACTTCAGGTGTATTAATCTCCATTTCTTGCTCTTTTACCAATTGATCTTCATAGAAGTCTAGTGCATTCTGTGAGTAACGCTCTCCTTTTATTCCTCTTTTTATATGTGGCATCACTTCATAGTAATATTTAAGAAGCAGGGCAATCATATGTTTACAAAGTCCTCTCTTACTAAAACTATCTAAACAGTTACATTCATACCATACGATTTTGTTATTATATAGCTCAGCCTTTGCTTCATATTTTTTCATTATCGATATTATTTTTAGATAATCCTCTTCTTGAGTGACTTTAACATCTTCAATATAACCTTCTTCATAATATGCCTTTCCCTTTTCATATTCTAAAGGACTACTTGACATATCCTGTATATCTTGCTTGACTATATTCATTCCAATACTCCTTTGTTTTGTAAACCAAGTCTATACCTGATTTTAACAAATTTATCCCCTTCTATCTAACCTTTTATGAATTATTCCTCTTTCACAACTTCTTATTCCAAAATACTATAATTTGCCTCTATTTCTTTATTTAATAAAGCAGGTAAAACTTTCTCTAACATAATCCCCTCTCTGGTATCTGTACAATAACCATAGGTAGTTCTTATTGCTAGGGAAATAAAACGAGATGCTCTTTCAATGGCTATGGGTAAACTATCCCCTTGTATTAATGCCCCAATTAACACACTTGTAAAAACATCCCCTGTTCCTGGATAATGGGCAGCTATCTCTTGATAAGGCACTTTCCAAAAAATATCTTGTTTTGTATCATACGCTATATTTACTTTTTGATTTGACTTATCCAAAATACCTGTAATAATAACAACTTTAGGTCCCATTTGAGCTAGAGCCTTAAGTATTTCTTTAATCTCCTCATCCTTATACGGCCTCATAGCATATTCTCTTTTTAGTAAGAACATAGCCTCTGTTACATTAGGCGTAATAATATCTGCTAATTCTACTAGATGCCTCATTTTTTCTTGCATGACTTGATTATAGGTCTTATAAAGTTTTCCATTATCACCCATTACTGGATCTACAACTATGCACTCTTCCCCTGTCTTCTTAAAGTGCTTGCAAAAGTCTACTACTTGATCAATCTGTCTTTCATTCCCTAAAAAACCTGTATAAATATAGTCAAAGGATAGATTTAAGCTTTTCCAATGCTTAATATAATCTTTCATTCCCTCCGTTAAATCTATAAATGCCATCTCATTAAAGCCACCTGAATGCGTGCTTAAAACTGCCGTTGGCAGTGGGCAGACTTGAATCCCCATACATGATAAAATCGGCATAATGACTGTTAAGGAACATCTGCCAAATCCTGAGATATCTTGAATCGCAGCTACTCTTGGTACAATATTTCTCATGCTTTTCCTCATTTCCTTTAAATTACTAATTGCCCCTATTTATTTTTCGCTCTATTGTCTCTCTATCATTTTATCACTTATTAATAACATAAAAAAGCCTTCAAGTGTGTGGGGTACTTGAAGGCTTTTTATATATATTATTGAGGGTTAAATAAGAAGTTTTACTAAACATATAATAACCTACTTATGTGTATTTTATGTGTTGATTTTATAATGAAATTATGAAGATTTTATTGATGATAGATTTGTTGGTAATGCAAAAGTTAGTTTTTTAATACAAAAACAAAAAGATATTGTAAACTTTATGTCTACAATATCTTTTCTCTTCTAAGTTTAACGCAGAGACTGGGATTCGAACCCAGGGAGGTGTTACCCTCGCCGGTTTTCAAGACCGGTGCCTTAAACCAACTCGACCATCTCTGCACAGTATGCCCGAGACCGGAATCGAACCGGTACGAGGGGTTAGCTCGCAGGATTTTAAGTCCTGTGCGTCTGCCAGTTCCGCCACTCGGGCAAATAAGCTTAAAAACTTACTGCTTATTTATTATATTATGTTTTTCGACTTATGTCAATTACTTTTATAAAAAAAGTCAAAAAACATTAACTGAGCTAGTAGGATTCGAACCTACGAAATGCTGGAGTCAGAATCCAGTGCCTTACCACTTGGCGATAGCTCATTAAGTTTTCTTACTTATACTATTTTAAACTCATATTAAAGAAAATTCAATATCTATTTAAAATAATTATTAATATTTTTAATAAAACGCCAATTTAAAGAAGCTATGAGATTATCTCATAGCTTCTTTAATAAGAAAAGCGGGTGATGGGAATCGAACCCACGTAGTCAGCTTGGAAGGCTGAAGTTCTACCATTGAACTACACCCGCATTTATTTATACTAAAAATTTAAGAGAAATATATATTAACAACATATTCGTTGATAAAACGGATAAATTATTATTATTTGCACTCTCAAAAACAAATACTACAACTCTTTAACCTGTTTTAGTGTCTTACACTTTTTTAGGTCAAACCCTCGAACCGTTAGTATTGGTCACCTACATGTATTACTACACTTACAGCTCCAACCTATCTACCTCATAGTCTCTAAGGGGTCTTA
>JARKVN010000056.1 GCA_029851645.1 Cellulosilyticum sp.
TTCATTTTGAGATTGCAGCAGAACTGATTACTGAAGACATGTATGACCTATTAGCTCAGGCTAGGCCAGGTCTCATCCAGTTTGAAATTGGTGTACAATCCACAAATCCTACAGTACTTAAAACCATTAAGAGACCCATGCCATTTGAGGAAATTAAAGAAGTTGTACTTCGTATAAAAAGTTTAAAGAATATCCATCAACACCTCGACCTTATTGCAGGTTTACCTGGGGAAGATTATGACTCTTTTAGAAAATCCTTTAATGATGTGATGAGCATTCGGCCTGAACAGTTTCAATTAGGCTTCTTGAAGCTCTTAAAAGGTTCCGGTCTTAGAGAAAATGCAAGCCAATTGGGACTTATTTATAAAAGTGAGCCACCTTATGAAATTTTATATACCTCACATATTTCTTATGATGAGATTTTAAGACTTCATACCATTGATGATTTAGTAGATAGGTATTATAATAATGGTCGTTTTTCACATGCATTAGAGTACTTATTTTGCTATTTTAATACCCCCTTTGACTGTTTCGAGAAATTATCCATTTTTTGGGAAGCACAAGGCTATCATCAAATGGAACACAATAAAATGGCACACTATACGCATTTAATTGCGTTTGGTAAGGCACAAGATGCTTTAAATATGGAACTTCTTAAAGAGGCACTAAGATTAGATTATATTCTTAATGAAACCATTCATGAAGTCCCTTTCATATTGGAAACCATTAATAGAGAAAGCATCAAAAATGATTTTAATGCCCTTTTAAAAAATGATATATGGGTGCAAGAATATTTACCTCATTTAATCAATTTACCGCCTAGACAACGTTATCGAAAAGTCCATTTAGATGTATTTCATTATCCAATTTGGGATGGTACACATCCAGAACAATCCACCACGCTTAAGCCCCTGACACATCCACAAAAAATACTATTTGACTACACTACAATGCCGCCAAAATTATTACTAATTCATGAGGAGTAAAACGTAATGAAACAAAAACAACAGATAAAAATGCTTTTAGAAACACTTGATGCCAATTATCCTAAAGAGGTTATCTGTTACCTCCATCATAAAAATACTTTTGAATTATTAGTAGCTACTATATTAAGTGCCCAATGTACAGATGATCGTGTGAACTTAGTTACACCTGAATTATTTAGAAAATTTCCTAATCCACAGGCCTTTGCAGCTGCTTCATTAAGTGATGTAGAAGAAGCCATAAAAAGTACAGGCTTCTATAAAAATAAAGCAAAAAATATTATAGCATGTTCCAAAAAATTGATAGAAGAGTATAGAGGAGAGGTACCATCTGATATAGATGCACTTGTCACATTGCCAGGAGTAGGTCGTAAAACAGCTAATGTTATAAGAGGCAATATCTTTAATATTCCAAGCATTGTAGTCGATACTCATGTCAAACGCATTAGTATAAGATGGGGGATTACCCCTTATGAAGATCCCGTTCAAATAGAAAAAGACCTAATGACAAAACTGCCGGAAGAGCATTGGATTCGTTATAACACACAAGTTATTGCACATGGTAGGGCTATCTGCACAGCACGTAACCCAAAATGTGAGTCATGTATGTTCCTTTCTCATTGTCCATTTGGATTAACACAACTTATCTCTAAGTTACCAGTAGAGGCTCAGCATGCTTTAGAAAAAGGGCATATGTATTAATTGCAAGCCTAAAAAACCTGTCAGCAGAAATAACTACTGGCAGGTTTTAATTCATTATTTTTCTTTTTTCTTTTTTGTACTAAACGGTAAACTAAAAGTCTTCTTTTTTGTAACTGCATGTGTACCATGATATCTTTGAAGGATTTCATGATAAAAGGCTTCAGCGTTATGACCAAAAGTCTCAGCTGATAGTGGCTTAATAGAATGAATGGCATTGTCACTTAAAGTTTCACGATAGCTAGTGTCACTAAGCACTTTAACAAGTACCTCAGCTAATTCTGTTGGATTATGGAATAAATGTCCATTATAGCCATCTCGAACAAATCCAGCAATACTTTCATCCTCCATAGCAATGACAGGAAGTGCTGCCGCCATGGCTTCTGCAAATGTTAAACCTTGCGTTTCGGTAACAGATGCACTTACGAATACATCACCTAATTGATACATACGAGCAATACTGCTCCAAGGCTGCATCCCAGTAAAGATAACAGAATTTCTAACCCCTAACGTTTGAGCAAATTCTTCAAGTTCTAACCTAGAAGGCCCATCTCCAACAATGACAAGTTTAGCATTAGGAATTTTTTGTAAAAGCATGGGCATCGCTTCAATCAGAACATCTATACTTTTTTCCTTAGCCACACGTCCAACAAATAAAACAATGGGATCATTTAAAGGAATTTGAAAGACTTCTTTTAAATGAGTGATTTCCCCAGGACCATAGTTTTCAGGTTTAAATGGCTCAAAATCAATACCTGTAGGAATAATACGAATAGGTTTTAATACCCCATAACTTTTTAAAAGTTTCTCAGTTTTTTTAGTTGGGGCAATCACACCATCTACATGGTTACAAAAAGACTTGCTATACTTACGTGCAATAGTAGGGGAGAATTCAATACCCTTAGATACATAATGCATATAATCCTCATAAACTGTATGATAAGTATGAATAATAGGAATCCCTAATTTTCGAGCAACAATTTTTCCAAAAATGCCAATTGAAAATTCGGTTTGGGTTAAAACTAAATCTAATTTCAAACGCTTAATTTTGTGAATGGCTCTGTTGGAATAAAGTACACCCACTCTATGATCCTTAAGAAATATAAAAGGTAAACTTGCCATACGATAAACATAAGGTGAGTCATGTTCAATTTGAGGATGACTGATTGTAAAGATATAGACATTATGACCTTGCTCGCGTAATTTTTTTTCCAAGGTTAAAATAGAACTTACCACTCCATTGACTTGAGGAGAATAAGTATCTGAAAAAATACCAATATTCATGTTAATCTTCTCTCTTTCCGATTATATTACCTTTTTAACCATTATTTTTAGTAGTGTTTATACTAATTTTTCTATGTAGGCCTCCTTATAGACTATCTTAACATATTTAGACGAAATGTCTACAAATTCTAAATATTTTATTTCATAGCTTTAACCCACTATTTATACTCTTTCATAAAGATATTATGTTTATTATAATATATCTTGTCTATAATTAAAAGGTAGAATTCAGTAAGTAAACAGATAGAATGGAGTAATTTATGGAATTAAACCTATATCAACAACAAGCAGTAACTTGTAAGTTAAAACCAACTATTGTCATAGCAGGACCAGGCTCAGGTAAAACACAAGTTATTGTCAATCGTATTCATTACATGATTAAAGAACAAAATTGCTTGCCACACCATATTTTAGTTGTTACATTTAGTAAATTAGCTGCTGAGGAAATGAAGGCTCGCTTTCAAAGTATTTATGGTGAAGTACCCATTACTTTTGGCACTTTACATAGTGTTTTTTATCGTATTCTAAGAAGGGCAAATCCAAAGCGTTATGCACTAGAGCAGTTATTGTTAGAAGATAAAAGAAAAGTACTACTTGGTCAGCTTTTAAAGGAGATGGAGTCTGAAGAAGGTGAAGAGTTTTTAGATGCCTTTATTAAGCATCTTTCCTTAATGAAAAATCAACTGATTATGCCTAATGATTACCACCCTGAAGGTATACCTAAAGATACTTTTTTATCACTTCTTATGCGTTATGAAGGTTATAAAGAACGTCATGAGTTATTTGACTTTGATGATATGTTAGTTGAATGCTACTATTTACTTAAAGAAGATCATATACTTCTTAATGCAGTCAGCCATCAATTTCAATATGTCTTGGTTGATGAATATCAAGAAATTAATTTAGTGCAATTTGAAATCATTAAATTAATTGTTCAAAAACATCAACAAATTTTTGTAGTAGGTGATGATGATCAAAGTATCTATCAATTTAGAGGAGCGAAGCCAGAATATCTCCTAGAATTTAAAAAACATTTTCCAAGTGTACAAGAAATTTATTTAAGTATTAACTATCGGTGTTCTAACCTGATTTTACAATATAGTTTAGCTTTAATTGAAAAGAATAAAATACGCTATCCTAAAAGGTTATCTACACCTAATCCTGATGGACAAGCACCTGAAATCATTCCTTGTAAGGATGCTAAAGCAGAGGCTTTACATATTGTTCATGAAATTGCAAAACGTCGGCGCTTGGGCATACCTTTACGGGATATGGCAGTAATTTATAGAACCAATATTCAGGCCAGACCCATTGTAGAAGCTTTTCTTGCAGCCAATATTCCTTTTTGTTTGAGGGATGGTATGGTAAGCTTATATGAGCAATGGATTACGAAAGATATCCTAAGTTATTTGCATCTTGCTCAAGATCTTAATCAAAATGAATTCATATGTAAAATCATCAATAAACCTAAACGATATATTAGTAAGGTTAATATAGAACTTTCCAAAAAGTCAGGTGGAAATATTCTTGTACAATTACTTGGTTTAGAACAATTAACTTTGTGGCAAAAAGATTATATTCAACAATTTATTTTTGATTTACAGGTTTTAAGAGAAAAATCACTTAGTGATGCCATACAATATATTAGATACCATATTGGTTATGATCACTACCTTAAAGAATATGCCGCTTATCGTAAAATGCCAGTTCAAAGTTTATTAGATGTATTGGATGACATTGAAGATTCAGCAGCAAGTTATACCCAAGTTGAAGAATGGGAAAGGGCATTAATAGAAATGTCACAACAAATTAAAGCAACTAAAAAAACCCCTCATTCAGATTTAATCACGCTAACAACCATGCATGGTGCGAAAGGTTTAGAGTTTGACACTGTCTTTATTATTGATGTGGTTGAAGGAAGTATCCCTTACCATAAAAGTCAATCCCCAAAAGAAATTGAGGAAGAAAGACGTTTACTTTATGTGGGAATGACTAGGGCTAAACAATGCCTTTTCTTATATATTCCTGAAGAGAAACATGGCAAATCTGTTTCACCCTCTTTATTTATTGATGAACT
>JARKVN010000064.1 GCA_029851645.1 Cellulosilyticum sp.
AAAGAATCCATGGGACGATAGGCTATAAAACGCCTATTGCCTATGAAAAAGAATACTACAAACAGAAGAAGGCTAGTTAACTAGAAATCTCCGTTTGTAGTGTCCATTTTCTTGACATAGTACCACAGCATTGCCATATCTTTTGGAAGTGGGGCTGTTATCCTTTGATATGTTTCAGTAATTGGATGGTAAAAGGTGCACTCAGCAGCATGTAAGGCTTGTCTTGTTAGTATATGACATTCCTTATTGTATAAAAAGTCTCCAAGAAGGGGATGACCAATAGAAGTCATATGTACACGTATTTGATGAGTGCGTCCTGTTTCTAATCGTAATGCAACAATTGATACTTCTTTTCCTTTTATAGGAATTACTTCAAGCCTTTGATAATGTGTAATGGCTCGTTTACCTGCTTTTTCATCTACTTTTCTCTTAATGATAGTTCCTTCTTCTCTACCAATAGGGAGGTCAATGGTTCCCTTTTCTTTTGTCACACCTTCTACAAAAGCTATATAAGTTCTACCTATTCCATGCTCGTGCATGCTTTTTGATAAAATGCTTGCACTTAGTAAGTTCTTTGCAATAATTGTTATACCCGTAGTATCTCGGTCTAACCGGTTGATACATCGAAAAATGTAGGGGTTATTCTGCTGATGATAATAGTAAGCAACATAATTAGCTAAAGTATTATCATAATGATTAATAGAGGGATGAATAGGTGTATCATAAGGCTTGTTTACCATTAGAATATCTTCATCTTCATATAAAATATTTAATTCAGACGCTTTTGGAAGGATATTTTCAGATGATGTTTCTTCTATTAGGCATATATCTAGAACATCTCCTGTTTTAAGTATTTCGTTTATACCTGCCCAGACGCCATTTTTGCTAATTCCCATCTTTGTCTTTTTAAGTTCTATAAGAACACCCCTAGAATAGTTCTTTTCCTTTAAAAATAGACCAATACTTTTATTATGATGTTGTGCGTCTATCTTATAGTGTAATTTTCGTATCATCTTGTCTCCTTGTGCTTTGTTTAAACTTTTAACCATCATATTATAGAGCGATTTACTATAATCTATTTTAAATCACATCATAACCTATTACCATGACATATCTAAAAAATAATGTGCCAATTTCCTTCTTTGTTAACATAGATATTTTTAATTTTCATTTTGATAGCATCAGGGAATCCTTCATCATTTAAAATCGTTATAATAATATAGTCTCCTTCAACATTACTACTATAACCACTGTATTCTTCATATTCAAAGTCAAAACTTATATAGTAGCAGCTCTCATCTTTTTGTAGCCCTCCTACTTTTATTCTCAATTGAATGTCTTCTTCTAGTTTGCCATCGACAATATCAATAACATAATCTTCTAATTTTACCTGCTTATTATACTGCTTAGTTTCTTGAGTTGGGGGCTCAAGAATGAATGATTCTCCCTTGGCACTTATTATCTTCTCAACACCAATTACTTCTATTTTAGCAAGTTGATCTGCTGGTATAGGATAATAGTATTTTCCATTTCTTCCAAAGTCTAATTCAATTTCCTTACCTTCTATGTCATAAGCTTTTAGAGTGAAAGTAGCTTCTATTGGGGTAAATGTTTTATCAAAAGCATTTAGAATAACAGAAGTTTGATTACCTTCTGTTTCTTTTCTTGCTATAACATAAATTTCCTTATCATAAGCACTAACTCCGATATCATCAATGCCTTTAAGTTCCTTTGCTAATGTACATTTAATAGGGATATCTCCAAACGGCGTAATAATCGTAAATTGTGTGATTAATTGATCTAACTTTAGCATGCCTTCTATAGTCCAATATTTTTCTTTGTTTTGTGAGCCACTAAATCCTACTATATTCTGATGGGTTAAAGGATATACTTTGCCAAATTCATCTCTAATCATAATGCTTTCTTCCCAATTTTGGTAATGTGTATCCATATTACTTATTAATTTAAATTCTATTGTTCCTTTTTGAATTTCACATCCTTCTGCTTTGATATATCCTTGAGGTGTATTTATAGTAATAGGGACTTCTAACTGATATAATTCATCTTCTAGGGGAATTACCTTATTTTTTAAAGGTGAATAAGTAAACAAATTTTTTATAGCAGCTAAAACGTGTTCATTATTTATGATACTTGTGAGTAATAATATTGTAAGAACTAAGCTAGCTACTTTATATACCCTATTTATTTTTACCTTCCTTGTACAGGTACACTTATGTATAAGTTCTTGTTTATGAGCTTCATTTATCTTTAAACTATTTAGGCCTTTATCTATTACTTCCTTTATCTTTTCTTGTTCCATATTATTTAGCATCCTCTCCTAAAAGATTCTTTAAAAGTGTTCTAGCCCTTTGAAGTCGCATACTTACATTTGCTTCAGTAATATCAAGTATTTCTGCAATTTCCCTAATTTTCATTTCTTGGTAATAGAAAAGGAGTATAACATCTTTATATTTATTTTTGAGCATTAGAATACTGGAAAATAACTCCCTTTCTCTTTCTTGGGTTAAAAAAATTTCTTCTAAAGATTTTTCTTTTCTTTCATCTTTTTTAATGCCTACTATGACACATTTTAGCCAATTGGTTTTTAAATAATTTTTGCAAGTATTAATAGCTATCTTCATAATCCAAGCCTTTTCATTACCGTTTTCTTGTAAAGTATGATATTTTTCATAGACTTTGATTAAGGTATCCTGCATTACATCCTCAGCAAGTTGTTTATCTTTTAAGTACATATAACACATTCTCCATATAGTATTGCCATATTCATCAACAATCCGCTCCATTGGTACTGTCACATTTTGAGTTTGTTTCCTTCCTATATCATTCACTTAATTTCTCCTCCTTTATCTATTAGACAATAATGAAAGTATTTTTCTAACAATATTTTAAAAAAAATTTATCGGTCTTTTAGAAGGTAAATGGACACTGCAAATAGAGATTTATCATAAATGACAAAAGAGGAATAGGCTACAAGGAATTTGCTAATCTTTTAAAAAGAATATATTGAATAAATAGCCCCATTCGAGCTATTATAAAGATAAAGGAGTGATAAAATGCTAGAAATGGAACAACTACAACTTTCGTTAGAACCATTCAGAGTGAAATTAAATGAAATGGGGAACTCTCTTTGACATCGAAAAGTGTCAAGAAAAAGTAATGCAATTAGAAGAGGTTTCTATGGATAATGCTTTCTGGAATGATACAGAAAGAGCCCAGAAAGTGCTTCAAGAACTAAAGGGCTATAAAGATACTGTAGAAAAGTATAATAAACTTTGTGAGCTTTTTGAAGATATTATGTTTTTAATAGAAATGGCCAATGAAGAAGAAGATCATGAGTTAGCTGATGAAGCTAAAATAGAAGCAGCAGCCTTTAAGGAAAAATATGAGCATATGCGTATAGCAACTTTGTTAGATGGTGAATATGATAGAAATAATGCCATCCTAGAATTACATCCAGGAGCAGGTGGAACAGAATCATGTGACTGGGTATCCATGTTATTAAGAATGTATACGCGCTGGGCAGAAGCTAATGGATATAAGGTAGAGGTACTAGATTACTTAGAGGGGGATGAGGCAGGTGTTAAATCTGTTACCCTTCAAATAAGTGGTGAAAATGCTTATGGTTATTTAAAATCTGAAAAGGGAATTCATCGCTTAGTTAGGATTTCACCTTTTGATTCTTCTGGAAGAAGACATACCTCATTTGCATCTTGTGATGTAATGCCAGAATTAACAGATGAAATTAATATTGATATTAGACCAGAAGACCTCAAGATTGATACGTATCGTTCAACTGGAGCGGGTGGACAGCATGTTAATACCACAGATTCTGCGGTTAGAATTACACACCTTCCAACTAACATTGTAGTACAGTGTCAAAATGAACGTTCTCAAATTCAAAATAGAGAGCGTGCGATGCAAATGCTCAAGGCAAAACTACATGAGAAGGAAGAAGAAGAACGTTTAGAGAAGATAGAAGGCATTAGAGGTGAAAAGAAAGAGATTGCTTGGGGTAGCCAAATTAGATCATATGTTTTTCATCCTTATAACCTAGTGAAAGACCATCGTACAGGAGAGGAAACAGGGAATACTGCTTCCGTTATGGATGGGGAAATAGATCGTTTTATGAATGCGTATTTAGCTTGGATTCATCAAAAGTAATTAAGGAATTAGATTGTAAAGTAAAATGAAGGGAAATTATTTATCCAAGGAGTTTCAGATGAAAAGAATTGTTGTGGCAACACAAAATAAGGGAAAAGTAGAAGAGATTAAAAAGATGTTGGGCGATTTACCTGTAGAAGTTAAGACAATGGGTGAAGTAGGGATTGATATAGAGGTAGAGGAAACAGGAGTAACTTTTGAAGAAAATGCAGTATTAAAAGCAGAAGCAATTAGTAAGCTAATAGATGCTTTAGTAATTGCAGATGATTCAGGATTAGAAATTGACTACTTAAATAAAGAGCCTGGTGTGTATTCTGCACGATATTTAGGGAAAGATACACCTTATGAGGAAAAAAATCAGATAATCATTAATCGTCTAGTAGGAGTCCCAAAAGAACAAAGGACCGCGAGATTCGTGTGTGCTATAGCACTTTGTGAGAAGGGAAAAGAAACATTTGTTACTAGGGGAACTCTTGAGGGCTATATTGGAGAGTATGCAGAAGGAACCAACGGCTTTGGGTATGATCCTATTTTCTTTGTAGATGAATTAGGTACTTCAGTAGCCAATATTTCTATGGAAGAAAAAAATAAAATAAGTCATAGAGCTCAGGCATTATACCAAGTCATTGAAGAAATAAAAAAACAGCTTTAGTAACTTTAGTAATAAAGTAGAAACTAATTCGTTTAGAAGATAAGAGAAGAATAAAGGTAAAAATATGAAAATATTAGTGATGAGTGATACACATGGTAATCTGGAGAATGCTAAATATGTTTTAGAAAAAGTGATTTCTACAGGAGTAAAAACAGTACTTCATTGTGGTGATTATATTAGTGATGCAAGATTATTACAAAAGTTTTATCCTGAGATAGAAGTTTATGGCGTCTATGGCAATTGTGATGTTGGGTTTGGTGGTGCATATAGTGAGGTTGTGACTTTAGAAGGCGTAGCAATTTATATGTCTCATGGGCATAAATATGGTGTGAAATGGGGAGAATACGAAGAGGTAGCAATTGATGCCATTGCTCATGAGGCACAAGTAGCCGTTTGTGGACATTCTCATGAAGCATACTTACAAAAAGAACAAGGGATTTTGATTATGAATCCAGGGAGCTTAACTTTGCCAAGAGATAGTCGTTATCCATCTTATGGGATTTTAGATTTAGAAGCAGGGCAAGTAAAGGATGCAAGCATCATGCAGATTCTTGAAAATAATACGATTATAAGACATCCAGTTTCTAAGTTTTTCACTGCATGATAAAAAAAATAAAAAAACACTAAAAAGGTGTTGACGTATGCAAATAACTTATGTATAATACATTTTGTCAGTCGAAACGAGAGGAACAAAAACTGACAAAATGAAGCATACGATATGCGGGTGTAGTTCAATGGTAGAACTTCAGCCTTCCAAGCTGACTACGTGGGTTCGATTCCCATCACCCGCTCTGTGTGTCCATAGCTCAGCTGGATAGAGCAACGGCCTTCTAAGCCGTGGGTCAGGGGTTCGAATCCCTTTGGACACGCTATTTATGGTGGATGTAGCTCAGTTGGTAGTAGCACTGGATTGTGGTTCCAGGTGTCGTGGGTTCGAGCCCCATCTTCCACCTTATCATTCTTATTTATAGTAAGAATGACATATAGGGTTATCGCCAAGCGGTAAGGCACAGGATTTTGATTCCTGCATGCGAAGGTTCGAATCCTTCTAGCCCTGAATGGGTCACTAGCTCAGTCGGTAGAGCACTTGACTTTTAATCAAGTTGTCCCGGGTTCGATTCCCGGGTGGCTCACTCTTAGCATGCTAAGATAGACTTGGTTTGTTAAGTAAAATATGCGGGCGTGGCGGAATTGGCAGACGCACTAGACTTAGGATCTAGCGCCGCGAGGCGTAAGGGTTCGACTCCCTTCGCCCGCATACTTTAATTTTATACTTTGATACGCGGGTGTAGTTCAATGGTAGAACTTCAGCCTTCCAAGCTGACTACGTGGGTTCGATTCCCATCACCCGCTTCGTGTATCCATAGCTCAGCTGGATAGAGCAACGCCCTTCTAAGGCGTGGGTCCGGGGTTCGAATCCCTGTGGATACGCTTATATAGGGTTATCGCCAAGCGGTAAGGCACAGGATTTTGATTCCTGCATGCGAAGGTTCGAATCCTTCTAGCCCTGTATAATATAAAACCCGATGCAACTTATTGCATCGGGTTTTATATTTTTAGTTAAATATACCTAGCACTTTTAATACAAAAGCCTTGTATAACTAGTCTGTTTGTTTTAGTTGTACAAGGCTTTTGGAGAAAGAATTTATTTATCTTGAGGAAGGCCATATTCAGCTAAATGATTATTTTTATAACGATAATCTAGGCTAATATCTTTTCCAAACCAAGAAGGTGGAAGGAAATTATTAGAATCCTCTAAAGAAGAGAATTCTACTTCTACAGTAGAAAGTCCAGTAAGATGCCCTTCGTAAACATCCAGTTCAGCAGTTAGTCCTTGCTCGAGAGGGATAAAGTAGCGTATTTTTTCAATAGGAAGTCCTTCTATTTTTGAATAAAGTCCTTCGTACTGTTCTATAGTGATAGGGATTTCGAATTCTTGACGCATAATATGCCCCTGTGATTTAACAGTTAAAAAGTACTGAGTTTCTAATTGTCTAATGCGAATGACAGGATTTATAGAAATGTAAGCTTGAGTAATTTTTTTTGTGGGATAAGATGAAAGGGAAGGTAGCGTATTAACTAAGAATTTACGTTCGATTTCCATAATAAAGTTCTCCTTTTATGAATCATTTTTAGATATGAAATTTAATTTTTCTTTCAATACAAGTTACTTTTTATCATAACATAGGAACAAGTCAAGGGATAGATAATATAAACTTTCTTATAAATTGGTATGGCAAATAAATATTTCTGATAAAGTAGAAGGTATGTTATAATAACAATAAATTGAATCAAAGAAATTTAGAAGGGGGAAACGGGTAATGAAAGTCGCAGTATATTTTGCTACAGGTTATGAAGAGATAGAGGCATTAGCTGTTGTGGACGTATTAAGACGTGGAAATATAGAAACACTCATGGTAGGTGTGGATGGTAAGATGGTAGTAAGTGCAAGAGGGATTGCGATTAAAATGGATACAACGATTGAGGAGCTAGATGAAGATGAAATAGATATGATGGTACTACCAGGTGGTGTACCAGGAATTATGAATTTAGAGGCAAATGAGAAGCTTATAAGTCAACTTAAATCTTTTAAGGCAAATCATAAGTATCTAGCAGCTATTTGTGCAGCGCCAAGTATATTAGGAAAGCTAGGTTTATTAGAAGGAGAGAAGGCAACTTGCTACCCTAACTATGAGTCTCAGCTAATGGGATGTGAGCATATAGACCATCCAGTTGTAGTGAGTCATAAGATTATAACAGGCAAAGGGGCTGGAGTAGCACTAGATTTTGCACTTAAAATCCTGGAAGTATTAAAGGATAAAGAAACAGCTGATAAAATTAGAAAATCAATGATTGCAGACTAATATGAGAAGATAAATAAAATTACAGTAAGGAGTAAAAGCTTACTGTAATTTTACCTATTATGACGAAAAAGCAACAAGATGAATACGCTTAAAGATTTCTGGAAGTTCCATATCGGTAGCAAACTCTATATTTAAGTCCACAAATGCGTTTCTTACTTTATGTACATTTAAATGATAAATCGTAGCAATCATTTCAGGCGTATAGGTATTTGTTTGACCATATTTAAATTGTCTACCTATAAGCTGACAGATTTCACTAGATGCATTTAGCATTAAAGTAAAGATATTTATTGCATCAATTTGAGTAATTTGATGTATTTCCATAAGATAGGATAGTTCATCTGTTTCTATTTCTAAAACACGAGAGACATCATATACTTGAAAGGGAGAACTATTTTCTTTAAGAAAAATGTCAATAGCCCTTAACTTAGGAGAAATAGACTCTGTGTAAATTTGAGCAAAACTGAGCAGTTTAATACTGCTAGTTGTATAATGATTCATTTGATTAAATCCTTCCTAATTGAATATGTATGGGTGTGGTACTTTTTATTATAAGTTGAGAAGTCTTGTAAATACTAGGTGTAATATTTGGAATAAAAATAAGAAGAATAGGCAATTAAAAAGAATAGTAAAAAGATAAAATATAAATATATGAAAAATAAAGAAAATAGGGGAAATGTATGAATGTAATCATAAAAATTAAGATAAGCTCTATAGATTTTTATGATTTTATATGATATAATACGAAATATTGAATTATAATGCTATATTTATGCTTTGTAGTCTATACAAAGATGACCTTAAGGAGGATATATTTTAATGAATACACAAGTTGAAGTAATGGAAAATAGCCAAGTTAAACTTACAGTAGAGGTGGACGGGGCTCAGGTAGCAAAAGCTGTAGATAAAGCTTATGAAGCTATGAAAAAAGATTTCAATATTCAAGGATTCCGTAAAGGTAAAGTACCTCGTGCAATGATTGAAAAAATGTATGGTGTAGAAGTATTCTACAACAAAGCAGCAGACATCTTAATTGATGAAACATTATTTGAAGCAATTGAAGAACATAAAATTGCTATTGCTGCTCGCATTCGTCCAAATGAATTAGAAGTAACTGAAATGAATAAAGACGGTATGAAATATACAGCGATGATTACTGTAAAACCAGAAGTAACACTTGGTGATTACAAAAACTTAAAAGTAGAAGCTGAAAAAGTAGAAGTAACAGAAGAAGAAGTAGATGAAGCAGTACAAAAAGAAGCTTCTAAAAATGCTCGTGAAATCACTGTAGAAGATAGAGCAGTAATGCCACAAGATAAAGTAACTATTGACTTTGAAGGCTTTGTTGATGGAGAAGCTTTTGAAGGCGGAAAAGGTGTAGATTACGATTTAGTAATCGGATCAAAATCTTTCATTGATAACTTTGAAGATCAATTAATTGGAAAAAATATCGGTGAAGAAGTAGAAGTAAACGTAACATTCCCAGCTGAATATCATGTAGCAACACTTGCTAGCAAACCAGCATTATTTAAAGTTATGATTAAAGGTATCAAAGTTAACGAACTTCCAGAAATCAATGATGATTTTGCAGCAGATGTTTCAGAATTTGATACATTAACTGAATATAAAGAAGATCTTAAGGCAAAACTTCTTAAAGACAAAGAAGCAAATAGCAAAAATATTGCAGATCAACAAGCAGTAGAAAATGCAATTGCTAATGCAAATATTGTTGTTCCAGAAGCAATGGTTGAAGAACAAGTTGAAAGAAATGTTAAAAACTTTGAAAGTCGTATGAGAGCACAAGGACTTGAACTTGCTCAATACTTACAATTTACAGGTCAAGATATGGAAGCATTTAAAGCAAACTTTGCTAAAGATGCAGAACATCAAATCAAATCTCGCTTAGTGCTTGAGAAAATTGCAGAAGTAGAAAACATTACAGTTTCTGATGAAGAGATTGATGAAGAATTAAAACAAATTGCTGAAATGTACCGTATGCCATTTGAAGAACTTAAAAAATCTTTTGGAGCATATGAAAAAGATTCATTAACTGCTGATCTTAAAGTTCAAAAAGCAGCTAAGGTCATTACAGAATCAGCAGAGGTAGTAACAAAATAATTTAAGCTATCACATATAATAAATATGAGATAAGGGAGGCTATGCAAAGTGTCACAAATGTATTTAGTGCCAACGGTTATTGAACAAACTAATAGGGGCGAAAGAGCTTATGATATCTATTCACGTTTATTAAATGATCGTATTATTATCCTTGGCGATGAAGTGAATTCAGCAACGGCTAATGTCACTGTTGCACAACTTCTATTCTTAGAAGCAGCAGATCCAGATAAAGATATTATGTTTTATATCAATAGTCCAGGTGGTTCGATTACTGATGGTATGGCAATCTATGATACAATGCAATACATCAAGTGTGATGTATCAACCATTTGTATGGGTATGGCAGCAAGTATGGGGGCCTTTTTACTTGCGGGTGGAACAAAAGGTAAGCGTTATGCCTTACCTAATGCAGAAGTAATGATTCACCAACCATTAGGTGGAGCAAAAGGGCAAGCCACAGATATTCAAATTGCAGCTGAGCATATCCTTAGAACGAAAGAACGTATGAATCGTATGATGGCAGAATTTACAGGTCAAGATATAGAAACGATTAAACGTGATACGGAAAGAGACAATTGGTTAACAGCAGAAGAAGCTAAAGCATATGGTCTTATAGATAAGGTGATTTCTAGAAAATAAGAAAAGGAGGTGCAGAATGCCAACAAAATTTGATGATACAAAACAATTAAGATGTTCCTTTTGTGGGAAAACACAAGATCAAGTTAGAAGATTAATTGCAGGACCTAATGTGTATATTTGTGATGAATGTATTGAATTATGTTCTGAAATTATTGAGGAAGAGCTTGAAAGTTTCTATGAAGACGAGGATTTGGTAGAGATACCAAAACCAAAAGAAATTAAAGCACACCTAGATGAATATGTTATTGGTCAAGATGATGCAAAGAAAGCACTTGCAGTAGCAGTTTATAATCACTACAAACGTATTTATAAACAAAAGAAAACAGATGATGTAGATATTCAAAAAAGTAATATTTTACTTTTAGGACCAACAGGTACAGGAAAAACACTTTTAGCTCAAACTTTAGCTAAGATGCTGAATGTGCCATTTGCTGTTGCAGATGCGACTTCTCTTACAGAAGCAGGATACGTTGGGGAAGATGTTGAAAACATCTTACTTAAACTGATTCAAGCAGCAAATTATGATATTGAGAAAGCACAAATTGGGATTATTTATATTGATGAGATTGATAAGATTTCAAGAAAATCAGAAAATCCATCTATTACAAGAGATGTAAGTGGTGAAGGTGTACAACAAGCACTCCTTAAAATAATTGAAGGGACAGTAGCTTCTGTACCACCTCAAGGAGGAAGAAAGCATCCTCATCAAGAGTTTATTCAAATAGATACTACAAATATCTTATTTATCTGTGGTGGGGCATTTGATGGACTTGATAAAATTATTGAAAGAAGAATTGGTCACAAAGGGATTGGGTTTGGGGCTAACATAGTGAGCAAGAATGAAAAGAGTGTGGGTGAACTTTATAGACAAGTTGAACCACAAGATCTTGTGAAGTTTGGTTTAATTCCTGAGTTTGTAGGACGTATCCCATCAGTTGTTGCACTTAACAACTTAGATAAAAACGCCCTTGTGAAGATTCTTACTGAGCCTAAAAATGCTCTTGTAAAACAATACAAACATTTATTTGCTTTAGATGGTGCAGATCTTGAATTTGAACAAGATGCTCTCAATGCTATTGCTGATTTAGCAATTGAAAGAGAAACTGGGGCAAGGGGACTTCGTGCAATCTTTGAAACCATGATGAGAGAGATTATGTATGAAGCACCATCTATGAGTGATTCACTTGAGAAAATTATTATTCATGAGAATATGATTAAATCAGGTGAAAAACCAACATTAGTTTATAATGAGAAAGTAAAGCCAAAAAGCAAATCAAAAAAATCTACAGATGAATCTGCATAAATAGCATCTAAATTATAAGAAGATGTAAGGCAAACTACCCAGTAGCTCGCTTTACGTCTTTTTTACTTAGTAGCAACATAGAAGTATCCTTTGGCATAGAAATGGCAATACTTGAAAAGTAGAAAATGCTATGTAGGAGGATATAATATGTTACAAGGAATATTAATAGGGGTACAGCTCTTTTTTTCTTGTGTAATTGGGATTTATTTTTTAACTCAATTAAAGGGACAAACTAGCTCTAAAAACAATATTTATAAGGATTCTGTAAGAAGAAGTGAAGAGCTAAATGAATTAAGAAAAACAGCTTTAACGAAACCATTGTCTGAGAAAGTAAGACCTAGATGTGAGGAAGATATTATAGGTCAAGAGGATGGGATAAAGGCCTTGAAAATTGCATTGTGTGGACCTAGTCCACAACATATCTTAATTTATGGCTCTCCTGGGGTTGGTAAGACAGCAGCGGCTAGAATTGCCCTTGAGATTGCTAAAGAGTCTTCGGGAACACCCTTTAAACGCAATGCTAAGTTTATAGAGATTGATGCGACTACATTACGTTTTGATGAAAGAAGTATTGCAGATCCACTAATTGGATCAGTACATGACCCAATTTATCAAGGGGCAGGAGCTTATGGACAGGCAGGAGTACCTCAACCTAAACCGGGTGCAGTAACTAAGGCGCATGGAGGTGTTTTATTCATTGATGAGATTGGAGAGCTTCATAGTGTACAGATGAATAAGCTACTAAAAGTATTAGAAGATAGAAAAGTATTTTTAGAGAGCTCATACTATTCACG
>JARKVN010000085.1 GCA_029851645.1 Cellulosilyticum sp.
TCACAGTAATCTGTAGGTGCATTACTATTCGTAAAGAACTCACTAACTACAACATGATTTGGATCATCTTCACAAAGAGCAGTTGCACGTTTATTAGATAGGGTACAAATTTTAATCTCAGAAACGCCTGTTGATTCAGTGTTCACCTTAGCAAAAGATTTATATTCTAGGCTTTGATGAATTTCATTCATAATTTTAGCCCAAATTTTTAGGTGGTAGGTGCTTCCACCATTTCTTGAGCTAATAACTTCAGGCTGTGCATAACCTGTCCAAATGGTAGCAGAGTAGTAAGGCGTATAACCAGAAAATACTAAATCTTTACTATCTGTTGTTGTACCTGTTTTACCCGCTACTGGCATATTCGTAAAGTAATTTCTAATACTTCCACCAGTATGTTTACTTGGACCATCCACAACTTCTGTCATCATATCTGTTAACAGACGAGCAGTAGAGCTTTTAATAACTGTATGAGATTGATTGGATAGATTCTCACCTGTATTATCAATAATAACTGTACCATCTTTATCTTTAACAATAGTATAATACACAGGTTTAATATAAACCCCATCATTAGCAATGGCTGAATAAGCTGCATTTAACTCAAGTGCTGTAACACCATTATAAATACCCCCTAAAGCAAGTGGTAAGAAACGATCATTTTCATTAAGTGTTGTAAAACCAAAACGTTGTAAATACTCAAATGATGTATCAATCCCAACTTGCTCAAGTGTCTTTACAGCTAGAACGTTCATTGAGTTAGCGATTGCTTCCCTTACTGTATAGCTTCCACTATAATTATTATCCCAGTTTTTAGGAGACCAAGTTGAACCATCTCCTAATTTATAAGAAATAGATTCATTAATTAATTGAGAACCAGGCGATAAAAGCCCTAAATCTAATGCAGGTGCATATGAAGCAAGTACTTTGAAAGTAGAACCTGGTTGACGCTGAGCTTGAGTGGCATAATTAAATCCTAGATTCGTTTTATCACCACGTCCACCTGAAAGTGCTTTGATTTGACCTGTTGTATAATCCATTAAAACAAATGCTGCTTGTGGCTGAGGTTGTTTTAATACATTTTCTGTATAGGTATCTTCAGAAGTAATTCCCCATTCATCTCGTTTATTTGCTTTAAAAGTTTCAATCTCAGCATTACTGTCCAAAACAGCTTGTGTATGATGTTCAAAACTAGTACCATCTGATTTTTTACCCGCTATGCTATAGTCTACTTGTACTTTATAGAGGTGTTCTGGATATTGTGAATCATCATCAATATATTTATCTGCAATGGCTTGCATCTTTGAATCAACTGTAGCATAAATTTTTAGACCACCACCATAAATTTTCTTTTTAGCGTCTGCTTCTGTATAACCCATTTGTTCTTGTAAATCAGTAACTAACTGAGTAAAGAGTGCATCTACAAAGTAACTACGAGTAGATTTCGCTTTAAATTCATCATGGACTTCTTGAATATTATCATATGGATTTTCAAGAAGTGCAGCTGCATGCTCCTCAGCTGTAATATAACCTAAATCCTCCATTTTTTGAAGAATAATTTGTGCCTTCTCCCAATTGTTTTCTGGATTTATAATAGGGTCATAATAAGTGGGACGTTGTGTAATCCCTGCAATAACCACAGATTCAGTTAAACTCAGTTCACTAACATCTTTTCCAAAATAACGTTTAGAAGCAGCTTGTACACCAGAAACCCCCTGACTTAAGCCAATGGTATTTAAGTAATACTCCAAAATCGTATCTTTGTCATAAAGCTCTGTAAACTGAATCGCCAAATACTGTTCTTGAATTTTACGTGTTAGTTTCTTATCACTTGTTAAAACATTATTTTTTACTAACTGCTGCGTAATGGTACTTGCACCCTCGCTAAATTTTCCACTTTTTAAATTCTTAACAATTGCTCTAAAAATCCCTTTAATGTCAATCCCATTATGTTCATAAAAACGTTCATCTTCTATAGCAATAACAGCTCTCTGTAAGTGTAAAGGAATTTGACTTAATGGGGCATATTCTCTATTATCAGCAGGTGCAAAACTAGCAATTTCGTTACCTTCATCATCATATACAAAGGATGTATAATTCCCTTGTGGCTTTAAGTCAATGGTACTTGCATCTGGAGCACTTTTAATGACACCAATAAATATCCCAAGTCCAGCCCCAACAACAGCAAACATCCCTATAATAATAGACATAACAATGATGCGAAAAGCAGTAACTTGTCCCTTTTTCCTAACTTGTTTACTTTTGCTTTTTTGTTCCTTCTCTAGTTTATTTCTAGAATTATTTGAGTAATTCATTTCATTCCTCCTCCTCAAGAATTTATTATATCAAATAATGAGGCTATACGCAAAGCTCGCCCTATCTACTTCACTTATATACCAGATTATCCTACAATTATATAGCAAATGAATGAGATTTCATATGGTTTTCTAAAATACTGCAAAAGAAAATCATTTCTAACGATAGTATTCCCAATGTTTTACTATGTATATTCCACTTATACAAATTGTTTTTATTTTAAGTGGATAATTTTCTAAGCAATATGTTATAACTATATAGTAGGAGATAAGCACAAAAAGGTCGGTGAACAAATTTGAAATTAACATTTTACAAGAAGAACCTATTTTAATTAGTCCGGGTGGTTTTGTTGGAAAGAGCATTAAGCATTACTTAGATAAGTCTAAGGTGAAAACAGATATCATTTGGACAGACTCTAAAACGCCTCATCAGATCAAGATTATGCTTAAAAAATCTACAGATTATTATATATAAAAAAAGTTATGAAGACTTTACCTAAGAAAGGACTATTATGATTGAACATAAAGAAATAATAGAAAGATTTATTTTAGTTGCTGCCCAAAAGAAGCAATTTGAAGAAACAGAAGCCTGGGAAAGCTTAGAAGAGCTTGCAGAGCTTGTCAAAACAGCTGGAGGAGAAGTTTTAATACACCTGTTACAGCGTGTAGATCGTATTAATCCTGGTTTTTACATTGGAACAGGTAAGGTGGAAGAACTCAAAGAAATGATCCAAACTCATGAAGCAACAGGCGTTGTATTTGATGATGAGCTATCACCTGTTCAAATGCGTAACTTAGCTGATGCATTACAAATCAAAGTAATGGATCGTACGATGATTATTTTAGATATTTTTGCATCCCGAGCACTCTCAAAAGAAGGAAAACTTCAAGTTGAAATGGCGCAGCTTAAATATCAATCCTCAAGACTCATTGGATTTGGAACAATGCTTTCTCGTCAAGCAGGTGGAATTGGCAGTAGAGGCCCTGGAGAAAAAAAATTAGAACTTGATAAAAGACATTTGCGTACACGTATAGAAATTTTAGAAAGAGAACTATTAGAAGTAGAGAAACATCGTCAACTCATTAGAGATCGGCGCCAAAAAAATAGTACACCAGTTGTTGCTATTGTTGGGTATACTAATGCCGGAAAGTCTACACTACTTAATCAACTAAGCGGCAGTAATGTTTATGTCCAAAATCAACTATTTGCCACATTAGATCCAACGACTCGCTCTACTCAACTTCCAAGTGGATCTGAAGTTTTAATGACGGATACAGTAGGATTTATTCGTAAACTTCCTCATCATTTAATCAAAGCCTTTTATTCAACTTTAGAAGAAGCAAAGTATGCAGATATCATTTTACATGTCATGGATATTAGTTCACCACATATTAAAACGCATCAACAAATTGTTTATGAAACTTTAGAGCGTCTTAAAATAACCAACGTTCCTATTATTGCTGTTTATAATAAAATCGATCAATTGGATGATGTTTATATTAAAGATACCAAAGCCGACTACGAAGTAAAAATCTCAGCAAAGTCTGGTATGGGATGCGAAACCTTACTTGAAACCATTGAACAAATTTTATATGCTAGTATGCGACCATTTGAAATCGAAGTACCTTATTCAGAAGGTCACATTGTTAGATTTTGTCATGAGTTTGGAGAACGTTTAGAAGAAGATTATACAAATGAAGGTGTTCACATGAAAGGCTTTATTCCTCATGATAAATTCTATAAAATTGAACCATGGATTTTGTCATAAAAAAGTATTTTGTATAATAAAGAGTGATTACGTTTAAGTTTTTATCGCATAATCCGCCAATATGTTACTCTAGTATTTATTATTAACAAGAAGCTTAATAATAAATACCATTTACTGTAAATCCTCTGTAGAAATAAGAAAAAATTTCTATGATAAACTCGACATTTTTTAGTAGGAGAACCTCAAAATTTAGGGTATAATTTACTAAGGAAAAGGGAAAAATAAGTGATTTTTGGGGGAAAGTAAATGGTGATATTAAAGCAGTATGTTGGAAAATTTGAAGGACCAAATGGCTCAATCCACTATTACATGATTCAAAATGACTCACGTTATGGCGTAGAACTCGTACAAGGAGATACACCAAATTTAACAAGCACCTTGGAGTGGTTTACAGAAGACCAAGAACATGCACTAAGATTTGTCAAACTACTTTGTAAACATGGGGCCTTACCCATTCATTTAGATGAGATGATTGATAACTATGTCTCCTAAAAAATAGGATGTTACAAGCTATTTTGTGACATCCTATTTTTTATTGCGATAAAGTCCTATCTTATGATAGGATAAGGCTAACAATAAAAGGTTAGGTGATAAAATGTTAGAACATTATAAGACAATAAGCCATGATAGCGAGGCTATGATTATTGAGAAAAAATCTAAGTTTATTGCAACAGTATATAAAGTTGAATCTGTTGAAGAAGCAGATGCTTATATGACACAACTTAGGAAAAAATACTATGATGCGACTCATAACTGCTATGCTTATCAAATCGGAGAACACGATGAATATCAAAAATCTAGTGATGATGGCGAACCACAAGGAACAGCTGGAAAACCTATTTTAGAGGTTCTAAAAGGAGAAGGTATCAAAAATACACTTATTTGTGTTACACGTTATTTTGGTGGCACATTATTAGGAACAGGTGGACTTGTACGTGCTTATGGTAAAGCAGCTAAAGAAGGCTTATTAGCAGCGGGAATTATTGAAAAAAAGCGTATTTACCTTTATTCTATTAAAATGCCTTATACTTTAGTTGGGAAAGTGCAATACTTATTAGGTGAAAAAAGCTATGTCATTAGAGAAACAACCTACCTAGAAGATGTAACCTTTCAAGTAGAAGTTCTTGTGAGTGAGGGGGATGCTTTTGAAAAGTGGTTACAAGAGAAAACTAATGCAGGTGTTGAAATCTTAAAAGGTGAAGAAGATTTTATTGAAGTCCCTATTTAAATGGGTTATTGCTAAGTAGATGAAGGATATGGTAAAATACACACAATGTGCTTTAAGTACTAAAAGAAATACAAGGAGGAACAAATAGATGGCTGGCCATTCAAAATTTGCAAACATTAAACATAAAAAGGCTAAAAATGATGCCGCTAAAGGAAAAATCTTTACTAAAATCGGTCGTGAAATTGCCGTAGCAGTAAAACAAGGTGGTGCAGACCCCTCTCTTAATAGAAAACTTGCAGACGTTATTGCGAAAGCTAAATCAAATAATATGCCAAATGATACCATCACTCGTAGCATTAAACGTGCTGCTGGAGAAGGGGATAGTGTTAATTATGAATATATCACTTATGAAGGTTATGGTCCAAGTGGGGTAGCTGTTATTGTTGAAACACTTACAGATAACAAGAACCGTACGGCTGCTAATGTACGTGCTGCTTTTACTAAAGGTAATGGAAATATGGGTACTACAGGTTGTGTTTCTTTCATGTTTGATCAAAAAGGTCAAATTGTTATTGAAAAAGAAGCAACAGATATGGAGGAAGATGAATTAATGATGCTAGCTATTGAAGCTGGAGCTGATGACTTTGAAGCAGAAGAAGAAGGCTATACGATTACAACTATGCCAGAGGCTTTTGCAGATGTTCATACTGCTTTAGAGGCAGCAGGTATTGAGATGGTAGAAGCAGAAGTAACTATGGTTCCACAAACATGGACCACGCTTACTTCAGAAGCCGATATTAAAGCCATCCATAAAATGCTTGATCTTCTTGAAGATGATGATGATGTACAAAATGTATACCATAACTGGGATGAAGAATAAATTCTTTATATTCTAAAGAATAAATAAGGAGAACTTCATGAGTACATTAAAGGAACTATTTGGAATTGATGAAGCTACTTTAGCCTTTTGTCAAAGTATCGAAAAGGAACTGGAATTTTGTTTTAGAAATTTGGATGAGACCATGCATCTAAATGGTGCAAAAGTTCTTTATGCCATGCAAAAAAATAAATTAAGTGATGTCCATTTTGCTGCAACTACTGGATATGGTTACAATGATTTAGGAAGAGAGGTTGTAGAGCAGATTTATGCTGACATTTTTAAGACTGAGTCAGGACTTGTAAGACCTCAGCTTATGTCAGGCACACATGCCTTAACTGTTGCGTTATTTGGAAATCTACGTCCAGGTGATGAATTACTATCCCCCGTTGGAAAGCCTTATGATACCTTAGAAGGTGTTATTGGTATTCGTCCTGAAATTGGTAGCCTTGCTGAGTATGGTATTACTTATAAACAAGTGGACCTTAAAGAAGATTTTAGCTTCGATTACGAAGGAATTCGTGCATCTCTTACAGAAAAAACAAAACTTGTAACCATCCAACGTTCTAAAGGATATAGTTATCGACCAACCTTATCAGTTGCTCAAATTGGTGAGCTTATCACTTTCATTAAGAGCATTAAACCAGATGTAATATGTATGGTTGATAACTGCTATGGAGAGTTTGTTGAAACCATAGAACCAACAGAAGTAGGTGCTGACTTGTGCGTTGGTTCACTCATCAAAAATCCAGGTGGTGGTTTAGCCCCTATTGGTGGCTATATTGTTGGGAAGAAAGAATATGTAGAAAAAGCAGCTGTTCGCCTTACAGCACCTGGACTTGGCAAAGAGGTAGGCGCAACACTTGGGTTAAATCAACCTGTACTACAAGGACTATTTTTAGCACCAGAAGTTGTAACAAATGCCTTAAAAGGCGCAATTTTTGCAGCTGCTTTATATGAAAAACTAGGTTTTGATGTGATGCCTACCTCAACTCAGTCACGTCATGACATCATCCAAGCGATTAACATGGAAAGTCCTGAAAATGTTATTGCTTTTTGTCAAGGAATTCAAAAGGGTGCACCTGTCGATAGCTTTGTTACACCAGAACCATGGGATATGCCTGGCTATGATGCCCCTGTTATTATGGCAGCAGGAGCATTTGTTCAAGGAGCTTCTATTGAAATGAGCGCTGATGCACCTATTAAACCTCCTTATACCGTTTTCTTTCAAGGGGGATTAACTTTTTACCATGCACGACTTGGCATCATGATCGCACTTCAAACTATGAAAGATAAAAATCTAGTGACTTTACCAAAATAATAGGTCATATTTAAACAAAAAAGAATGATTTGCTTCTAACTTTTATCATAATGAAGCAATCATTCTTTTTTTATTACGTAAATTTTCCTCTTTATCAAGTAATAGACTCTAAATCTTTTAGCCAGATATCACTGTAGGCATCTGAAGGCATTCTTAAATCACTACGGGGCGATAAGCAAACAGAACCTACTTTAGGCCCATCCGGCATACTAGAACGTTTAAATTGCTGTGTAAAGAATCGTTTATAGAACGTTTTTAACCATTTTAAAATAACCTCAGGAGAATATTTATCTTTAAAGGCTACCTGAGCTAAGAAGTAGATTTTACTTGGTTTATAACTAAAGCGCAAGCAATAGTAAATAAAGAAATCGTGTAGCTCATAAGGTCCAACTAAATCTTCTGTCTTTTGCGCAATTTCTCCATTAGAGTTAGGAGGTAATAGCTCTGGACTAACAGGAGTATCTAATATATCAAATAAAATTTCTTGTGCTAAAGGTTCACTTTCATAATGTGCCACATAATCGATTAAATAACGCACTAATGTTTTAGGAACAGAGCTATTTACCCCATACATAGACATTTGATCTCCATTAAAAGTAGCCCATCCAAGAGCAAGTTCAGATAAATCTCCTGTCCCTACTACAATGCCATTATATTGATTAGCTAAATCCATAAGAATCTGTGTACGTTCTCTTGCCTGTGCATTTTCATAGGTTGTATCATGTAAGTCTTGAGCATGTCCAATATCTTTTAAATGCTGCCTTGTTGATTCAACAATAGAAATTTCTTTAAGTGTAACCCCTAAAAGTTTCATGAGATGAATAGCATTTTGATAGGTTCTGTCAGTTGTTCCAAATCCAGGCATGGTAACTCCCATTACAGCACTTGGAGGGAGATTACAATATCTTGCTGCTTTTACACATACTAATAAAGCAAGCGTAGAGTCTAATCCACCTGACATACCTATAATCAAATAATCTGAACGGACATGTTTCATACGACGTGCTAAGCTATGAACTTGAATATTAAATATTTCTTGGCAACGTTCTTTACGTTTTGTTTCATCTTTAGGAATAAAAGGATCAGGTTCTACACAACGATTAAATGGGCTATTTGATTCTTTCAGTTCAAATGAAATACTCTGATAATTTAAAGTTTGAAAAAGCTTAGTTTGATTAAAGTTAGTGTGCCTTATACGCTCTTTTATTAAACGTTCTAAATCAATCATAGCATAAGAAATGGTTGTATCTTCTGTAAAAAGTTCAGATTCTGCCATTAAATAACCATTTTCATAAATGAGTTGATGTCCACTAAATATCTGATCCGAAGTGGATTCACCCATATTAGAAGATGTATACAAATAGGCACTCATCGTTTTAGCAGATTGTTGCGCAATCATATCTCGGCGATATTGCGCTTTGCCAATAATTTCATTACTAGCTGAAAGATTAGCAATGACTGTGGCACCTGCTAATGAATGAAAAAGACTAGGTGGAAGCATAGACCATAAATCTTCACAAATCTCGATGCCTAGCACAAAGTAAGGAATGGATTGACATTTAAAAATGAGATGTGGCGAAATCACACAAGTTTGCCCTGCAAAATCCATGTTTTCCGTTACTAAATGATGTGCAGAGGCAAACCAACGCTTCTCATAGAATTCCCCATAGTTTGGTAAATAAGTTTTGGGGACAATTCCTAGAATTTTACCTTTAGATAAAACAACTGCTACATTATAGAGCTGACTGTCTTTTAAAAGTACAGTTCCTACAACCGCAACTATTTCTAATGATCGGCTAGCTTCTAATATTTTACAAATACCATGTTCAGCTTCTTCTAGAAGCGTCGATTGAAAGAATAAATCTGCACAGCTATATCCCGTAATACAAAGCTCTGGATAAATAGCTAGGCTTGCGCCTTGGCGAGCAACCTCTTGAAGACTTTTTATAATCTGCTCTGTATTATATTTACAATCCGCTAATCGAAGTTTGGGTGAAACCGTACATACTTTAAGAAAATGGTACTTCATACAATTTAACCTCTATTTCTATAATATTCATATCACCATACTATTAAAGAGATATGTGATGCTAATTATTTATAATATGCCTCAAAAAGGATAAAAATATGAAATAAAAATACACTATTCTTTTTCTAAGTATAATAAAAAAAGAATAGTGTACCTCTTAAGATTTCAATAAACTCGTACCAATCCAACCACTTTACCTAAAATACGTACTGCCTCACAATATATAGGTTCCATTAAGTCATTTTCTGGTTGCAACCTAATACAATGAGGCTCTTTAAAGAACCTTTTTACGGTTACTTCATCATCTATTAGTGCAACAACGATATCTCCATTATTGGCACCATCTTGTTTGCGTACAATAATTTTGTCTCCATCATAAATACCTGCATTAATCATACTTGTTCCTTTAACATGAAGCATAAATGTTTCATCATGATTTGCTAGACTCTTTGGAAGTGGAAAATACTCTTCTATATTTTCTACTGCTAAAATAGGTGTCCCAGCAGTAACATGACCTATAATAGGTACAGCGCTCACATGATCTGAGATCCAGTTCCTCTCTTCATCTAACACTTCAATGGTACGTGGTTTACTTGCATCACGCCTAATATATCCCTTTCTTTCTAAAGTGTTTAGATGACTATGAACAGTAGAGGTAGAGCTTAATCCTACCGCTAGACAAAGCTCTCGAACTGATGGGGGATAGCCTTTATCCCTTAAGGATTGTTTAATACAATTTAGGATTTGTTCTTGTTTGGCAGTTAATGTTTGTTCCATAATACACCCTCAATCTTTTGAAATATAATTTATTATAACATACCTGTTTTAAAACATCAAACACACGTTCTTGATATCAACAGTATTTTTTATACTTCCCTTAACTTGATAATAGAAGCAGCTCTTTTTTTCCTTGCATCATCCATTTGAGCATAATGTTTCTTAGTTGTATTGACATCTTTATGCCCTAAGACATCTGCAACCAAATAAATATCGCCAGTTTCTTGATAAAGCTGTGTCCCATATGTAGAACGTAATTTATGAGGTGTAATCTTTTTAAGACTTGTTACATGAGCACTATATTTTTTAACTAAAAGCTGAATACTTCTTACTGAAATACGTTTATTTTGCAAGGATAGAAAGAGTGGGGTATCAGGTGTTTTACATATTTTAGTTTTTCGCTCTGTAAGATAGTCTCTTAAAATGGCTTCAACCTCCATGCTAAAGTAAATAATCGTTTCATTACCACCTTTTCTTGTAATTTTAATCCCATTGTAGTTAAAGTCAATATCTTCTAAATTAATCCCTACACATTCTGATACACGAATACCTGTACCTAATAAAACAGCTATAATAGCTAAATCTCGCTTTTTTGTAAACTCATGATAAACCTTTTGCTTATCAGTAAGTTTTTCTCCTGATTCAACAAAATCTAACAGTTTGGCGATTTCATCTACCTCTAATTTAATAATAGGCTTCTCATAAATTTTAGGCATATCTACTATAGAAGTTGGGTTATGAGTTAATCGTTCTTGTTTATAGAAGTAGTGGAAGAGTGTCTTAATAGAAGCTAGTTTCCTTGCTTTTCCATTTTGACCATTTTGATGATAAATCGTACTAGTAGTCTGTGATAATTTTTCTTTATTTTCTTTTTCATAATAAGAAAGGTACTCCAAATAACACTCAATATCTCTAACCGTTAATAAATTAAGATCTTCTAAAGTAATTTCTTTAATAGAAGCATATTCAGATAAAGTAGGGACTGAATCATAAATATAATTTAAGAAAATACGGATGTCATAAGCATAGGCAAGGCGGGTATTCGCACTTGTTGTATGTTCGATTCCTCTAAAAAAATCAAAAATATAAGGTGGAAGTTCTTTGAGCATCTCTCTTGTTTTAAGTGTAACATATTTTTGATGACCTTCTTGATAACTGCTCATTTTAAGCCTCCTTGCTTATTCCAACCGTAAATTGTGCTTCTTTGAATGGCACCAAATAAATGTTCTCGAACTTTTGGAATTTCTTTTTGCAAGCTATAAATGAGCTGTTTCATCTCTTCACGTTTCGTTTTTCCATCTACAGGACAGGGGCTTTTTACAACAGGCAAGTTTTCTTTTTTTACGAATCCACGAATATCACATTCTGGAACATATAGAAGTGGTCTAATAATATGCATGTTCACTTGATCCATATAGGTAACTGGTGCCATAGTATGAATACGACCTTCATATAATAAAGACATTAAAAGGGTTTCATTAATATCATCTTTATTATGTCCTAATGCAATTTTATTACATCCAAGCTGTTTAGCATAGTCATATAATGCACCTTTTCTCATTTTAGAACAAAGAGAACAGGGATTATCTTCTTTACGTTCATCAAAAATAATTTTTCCAATTTGAGTTTCACATATATAAAAAGGGACTTGAATTGTAGCAAAAAAGGCTTGTACCTGACTTAAGTCAAAGTCATCAAATCCTAACGAAACAGTAACTCCTATCACTTCGAATTTTTGAGGGTAGAAGCGCCTTAAATAACTTAAAGCAAGCGCTAAAATAAGACTATCTTTCCCCCCAGATATACCAATAGCAATTTTATCTCCTTCTTGTATCATTTCATAATCTTGAACCGCACGTCGGACATAGCTTAATAAATGTTGTTGCTTCATGCCATCCTCCAATAATCACTTGTCAAATTCTTTTTTAATTATACCTCTAACAACTTTTAGTAACAATCCATTTAAAAATATATTCATTTTCCTTATTAAATTTAGTATACCAAAGAGTAGGAAATGGGTTCAACTCATAAAATAAAACCACAAAATATTGTATCACTTCAATATTTTGTGGTCGATATTAAGCTTTGAAACTCATCATAATATTTTTTACTTCTTCGATACATTCTGGCTTAAGAAGAGGTAACATACGAGGGATAAAGCTTTCTAGATATTCTTGGTTAAATGTACCATTATCTTGTTTTGAAAAACTTTCATTGAGTAATTCTTTTGCTTGATTTTGATTTTTTACATCAATTCTTTCCATAATAAAGTAAAAGAATCTTTCTTGTCCTGAGTTCATAAAACTTCTCCTTTATTTTAAGTCAAGTAGATTATATTAGTTTGTCTTATTTTCAGAACATTTACCTAAACATTTGCTTGAACGTGTTTCTAAAGATTTTTCAACAGCTTCTTTTTCTTCTGTATCAGAGGTATTGTAGCATTGTTCACAATCATATATCTTTACTTCTCCACATGTAGTACATCTTTCAGTTTTATACATAGGTGTAAACCTCCTAAAATTATTTTATATAAACATTATATAGTATTTATTATTAATAAACAACCACTTTATTTACTCTGTTTTTTGTGAAATAATGAGTATCATCCGCTTCTTATGTATGATGGGCTTACTTGAAATCTACTGAAAGCTGAACTTAGATCAGGCAATTTAGCTTAAGTTCCTTAATAAACTAATGAATAAAGTAAAAGTTGCATTTATATGTGTTCATAATTCTTGTAGATCTCAAATGGTAGAGGCCTTAGGAAAACATTTGGCTCCTGATGTATTTGAAAGTTATTCAGCAGGTACAGAATTAAGGCCACAAATTAATCAAGATGCTGTAAGGATTATTAAAGACTTATACAACATTGATATGAATGAAACACAGCGTAGTAAATTATTAAATGAAATTCCTAATGTAGATGTAGTTGTCACAATGGGATGTAATGTAGCTTGCCCATCCTTACCATGTAAACATAGAGAAGATTGGGGGCTTGATGACCCATCAGGAAAAGCTGATGAAGAGTTCATCAAAATAGCTAAACTTATAGAAGAAAAAGTAATTAGACTTAAAAAACGTATTATTAAAAATGAATTAATCAAATAGTATTTCCTGTCCCAAGATTCATCCTGGGGCAGGAAGTGTTATATAATATACTATTCGCGAAACACTAATTTTACGAAATCTATTAATAAAACTTTATTTTAGATGTTCTAGATACAAATTTTCAAGATTAATTTTTTAGTCTTGTTAATTGAATATCTATATCCTTAAAAAGGCTCTAGAACCAACTATATTCTAGAACCTTTTTCATTAATCAATTAAAAATAAACTTTATCTTTTAATTTTT
Source organism: Cellulosilyticum sp. (assembly GCA_029851645.1). GTDB lineage: Bacteria > Bacillota > Clostridia > Lachnospirales > Cellulosilyticaceae > Cellulosilyticum. The sequence goes on from JARKVN010000085.1 coordinate 13,606, forward strand.
AGGAAGCCAGTTTTTAATGGTTTCTTTAATCGCACATTTAAGTTGTTTTGCTTGTTCTGCTGTGATTTGACCATTCTTTTGTGCTTCATCTACTGCTTTATAGTACTCTTTGATAATACATTTTTTAAATTTCTTAGGATTAATTCTTTTTGTTTTTAAGATTTCTTCTAACTTTTTGCCCTCTTTAATGTAAGTAACAATCTCTTGCTCTTCCACTCCCATCTTCTTAAGCGTATTTACAATCATTTTAAAGTGATCTAATGTAAAAGGTTTGTTTGGACAAGTTTTTTTACATGGATTTTCAGTTTTCTTAGTAGTATCCTTTTGTGGTGCTGTGATTGCCTTTGGTGTAGTCGTTTGTTGTGGTGCTACAATAGTTGTTTTAGGTTCTTCTTTTTTATTAGGACAAGGCATCACAGGTTTTGGTGTAACCTCACTTGGCTTAGCACTTGGCATATTGCTTGATTGTGGCATTTGAGTAGCAGGAGGTACTGTAGTTGCCTTTGGCGTCTGAGTAGCTTGTGGTGCTGTAGTTGCCTTTGGTTTTTGAGTAGCTTCTGGTGCTACTGTTGATTTTGGTGCTGTAGTAGAGTTTGGAGCCTCATTTCTTACAGGTTCTGCAAAAGTTGAGCTCATCATTAATGATGCTAATAAAAAGCAAGTAAGACCTTGCCATTTTTTACGATTCATAATTAACCTCCTAAAATTGTTTATAGTCTTAGAATATGGAAATTCCTTGTTTCTATACTTCCAAATAATAGGAATTATTCATTAAGCTTTATAGAATATTTTTATAAAAAATGGGCATAGTACAGTTAAAGCATCCTAGTTTAAGGAAATATTTAATATTGGAGGTATAATCATGGTTAGACATCTTCTATGTACCAATTGCGGATATGATATGGTAGGTTCAGAGTATATTAGTAATACAGTTGACTCCTCTCTCTGTCAATATGGACCTATGTATAGCAATCAAACCTTATTAGATCTTAATACCAAACCTTATAATCAAATTACTTGCCCTTACTGTAAATCTATTGGTAATTGGACCACATAAAGTAACCATATATTATAATATCATTAAAATTAAATCCTATAGGCTTTAAAAAATCATCTATGATTAGTGATACATAGATGATTTTTATTTTAACAAAAAAAACCAAATACTTTTATGTACTTGGTTTTACTAAATCCTATTTATCGTATCCAGACTGTAGATTTTACTGGAACATGAGTGTATATCCAATCACTATCTTTTTCTGATAGTCGTACACACCCATGAGAAGCTTTACTTCCTAGTTCATATTGTCCTGACTTAACATATTTTCCTGTCTTATCAAACAATATAGAGTGATACATATAATCTCTAAAAAAAACAACTGCATGCTTACAGCGATAACCTTTATTCACCCCTATATAAGGAATTTTATATTGGACTTCATAAAGACCTGTTGGTGTCGGGTTATTATTTTTTCCGGTTGAGCATACTAAAGTTTTCTCAAGTTTCCATTCATCTTCTGATTTTTTTAGGATATAAGTCCTCTGCCTGTAGACATCCGTCCAAATGAGATAATCTGTTGCACTTTGGATTTCACTTAAGGTTGCAAATGCCTCAATCTCTTCTTTTCCAACCTTAGTAAGTTTCACTTGCTTCTCCCCTAATAGGTGTACGCTATTATGAGGCACTTGATATTTATTCCCTTCACCATCTCTTATTACAAAATATAAATGCTTTTCGCTACGGTAAAGCTCTACTATTTCTTTCTCTTTAAACGGAGTCAGGTTATATTTCATTTGTGCTAAAACACAATAAGGTGGAAATTTTTCTTTTAGCTCATTAAACCGAATAGCTCGGCTATACTGCTGAAACGTGTCTATATGTTTTTGACCATAAATACTGTCACTCACTTGACAAAGAGGAAATTCACTTATTTCTTCTACATAAGTTGTAATATAGTGCGTCCTTGTATCTCGTTCCCAACTCCTATTTTCTTTTGGTTCCAGTATAAAATGTTCCTTAACACTTTCATAAGTCTTTCCATTCCAGTATAAATGCACACAAGTAAGAGGGAGTAAATGGTCTGTCTGATTACGAATCCCCTCTTCGTCTATTTGTATTAAAGTAAGCGGGTTGTTAAGGTAAAATTCTTGCCAATACATCTCCTTATCTTGTTTAATTTCCCAAAGTGCTTCTAAAGCCTCTAATGGTATAAGTCGTTCATTGTCTACCTTTAAAGAGAAACTCCTAATATTACCACAATAAATGGGCAAAGAATCCATCACTGCCACTTTACCTTCTATTTCATTACCTAAAACTTGATGTCTCTCCTTCAACTCTTGTGCTTCTCTCAAATAAAGGATACCATTCTTGTCATTTACATCTAGCCCCATTTGTTTCAACTGACTTAGGGAAAGATAACATTTGCCTCTTACTTTATAAATAGTGTAATACTGTGTATGATAGAAAAATACCTCTTGCCCCACTTCGACATTTCCTATGGGTACCATTTCATAATGGCTACTAGCATACAATTGGGGAATAATAAAAATACTGAGTAGGATGAATAGGAAACTCCATTTTTTTACCATGTTCATCATGACCTCCTCAGCATTAGCATTACCCTAAATATTTAAATCTATGAGAAATAAATATTTTTTTCTTTAACCATTCAGTCTTTTTTTTATAAAAATGAAGCACACACCTCATTGCATACATCTAGTCCATAGGAAGATAAATAAATCCTATTCTCTTCTTGAATCATGACACCTAATTCTAGCCACTTTTTAAGAGCATTTGGATAGATTTCCCATATAGACTCACCAAACTTCTCCTGAAACTTTTCTAGATGAATTCCTTCTGTTAATCGTAGCCCTAAGAAGATATATTCTTCCATTAGAGCTTTTCTAGTCAGTTTTTCTTCCTCATTTCTAATCTTATCTAAATTACCACTATTTTCAATATAAAGCTTCATTTCTTCTTCATTATAATAACGCCTATTATCAAATAAAGAGTGCGCACCTAGCCCTAATCCCAAATAGGGTTCACACTTCCAGTAAACTAAGTTATGCTGACATGCTTTACCAGGCTTGCACCAATTAGAGATTTCATATTGCTCATAGCCTTTTTCCTTAAGATAAGCTTGTGCCAAATGATACATTTGGCGATCTAATTCTTCTGGTACTTCTTGTAACTTACCAGCCTCATAAAGATTTCCAAAATGAGTTCCTTCTTCTATAATTAGTGCATATACTGATAAATGCTCTAATTGATAGTCAGCCACTTTTTCTAAGCTTTGCTTAAAATCTTCTAAGCTTTGTCCAGGTAATGCAAACATAAGATCTGTATTAATCGCCCAATTCGTATGCTTTTTAATGAGTGCAATACTCTCTTCCCAATCCTTAAAAGTATGTTGTCTGCCTATTCGTTTTAAAAGATCATCATGGGTAGACTGCAATCCTAAGCTTATTCGTGTAATAGGATACTTACTTAGCACCTTTAATTTATCTTCTTCTATCGTTCCTGGGTTTGCTTCTATTGTCCATTCACAATAAGGTTCTAACTTAAAATGTGAAGTAATTGCCTGCATGAGCTGATCAAGTAAAAAAGGTGGGAGCACTGTTGGTGTGCCTCCACCTATAAAGATAGACTTAATCGTAAGATCTTCAGGCAAACCTTCGCTTGTTTTTTCAATTTCTTTAATCAGTGCCTCTATATAATGTGCTTGTTCTTCCTTTTTAGCAAAAGAAAGAAAGTCACAATAATAACATTTAGAAGCACAAAAAGGAATATGAAAATAAAGTCCAATTTGCATTAATATATCCTCTATTCATCTAATTTAAGTACACTCATGAAAGCTTCTTGTGGCACTTCCACACTGCCAACTTGACGCATACGTTTCTTACCTTCTTTTTGTTTCTCTAATAATTTACGCTTACGAGAGATATCCCCACCATAACACTTAGCAAGTACGTCTTTTCGCATGGCACTAATTGTTTCCCTTGCAACGACTTTATTGCCAATTGCTGCTTGAATAGGAATTTCAAATAGGTGTCTTGGAATTTCTTTCTTCAATTTTTCAGCAATTTTACGCCCTTTATGAGCTGCACTACTTTCATGAACAATAAGAGAGAGTGCATCTACTACTTCTTTATTCACAAGAATATCTAATTTAACAAGCTTAGATTCTTGATAACCACATAATTCATAATCGAAAGATGCATAGCCACGTGTTCTTGATTTCAGTGCATCAAAGAAATCATAAATAATTTCATTAAGAGGTAACTCATAGTTTAACACTGCACGTGTTGCTTCTAAATATTCCATCCCAAAGTAATTGCCTCGTCTTTCCTGGCAAAGTTCCATAACGGCCCCTACATACTCTGTAGGTACAATAATCTTAGCTTTTACCATAGGCTCTTCCATACATCGAATCATAGAAGGATCAGGTAAATTAGATGGGTTAGAAAGCTCTAATACGTCACCATTTGTTTGGTGAACACGGTAAATAACGTTAGGCGCTGTTGTTACAAGGTCAAGGTTATATTCTCTTTCAAGACGTTCTTGAATAATTTCCATATGAAGTAATCCTAAGAAACCACATCTAAACCCAAAACCTAAAGCTACCGATGTTTCTGGTTCAAAAACTAGGGCTGCATCATTAAGTTGAAGTTTTTCTAAACTGTCACGAAGGTCCCCATACTTGGCACCATCAGCTGGATATAGTCCACAATATACCATTGGGTTAGCTTGTTTATAACCTGGAAGGGCTTCTGAAGCTGGGTTTACAGCATCTGTTACCGTATCTCCTACCTGTGTATCTTTTACGTTTTTAATACTTGCTGTAAAGTAACCTACTTCTCCTGCAATCAGACCTTCTTCACTTGGTCTAAATTGCCCCGCACCAAAAGTACCTACTTCTACAACTTCAAATTCTGCACCTGTTACCATCATACGTACTTTCATACCTTTTTTAAGTTGCCCTTCTTTGATACGACAAAAAACAATAACCCCTTTATATGGATCATAAAGTGAATCAAAAATAAGCGCCTTAAGTGGTGCATTTAAATCACCATTTGGAGCAGGTACAACTTTTACAATTTGTTCAAGTACATCTTCTACATTTAGACCTGTTTTAGCTGAAATTAGTGGCGCCTCACTGGCATCTAGACCAATAATATCCTCTATTTCTTCTTTAACACGGTCAGGATCTGCACTTGGTAAATCAATTTTATTAACAACAGGCATAATCTCAAGATCATGCTCAAGTGCAAGATAAACATTGGCCAGCGTTTGTGCTTCAATCCCTTGTGCTGCATCCACAATCAGTACAGCGCCTTCACACGCCGCTAAACTTCTTGAAACCTCATAATTAAAATCAACATGTCCTGGGGTATCAATTAAGTTAAAGATATACTCCTCACCATCTTTTGCTGTATAAACTAATCTTACAGCTTGTGATTTAATGGTGATGCCTCGTTCTCGCTCTAAATCCATATTGTCAAGTACTTGTTCTTGCATTTCACGAGCTGTTAAAGTGCCTGTCATTTGAATAATACGGTCTGCAAGTGTACTCTTACCATGGTCTATATGAGCAATAATACAAAAGTTTCTTATCTTTTCTTGTTTTGAAAGAGACATTTTGCTCCTCCTTCTATCATTTTGTCTATAGTTTCGTTTCATTATAGCATAGGATTTCTTTTTCTATCAATCTTTTTGCAAGACTTTTGCCAGAACTTCAGCAAAAGGCTCCACTGCATTTAATGCCTCTTCTGTGGTATTGGTTTGTGCCCCCCATTCTACTAGAAGAGAATAAGGTTTCATATGGGTACTATAGCGCCATTCATTAAAGTAAATTTTACGTGATAATCCTGGATAAAGTTCATTCATCTTAAGTAATGTTTGCATAGAAAGGGCTAAATTATCCCCTATGTAAGGATTAGGTAAATCTACTTTTTCTTCTACTTCCCCAGCCATATTACGATTTAAACATAAAGCGTTAACAAACATAATCCGAGCTGTTTGTTTACCATTAATATCAGTTACTAGATGGACATTCTCGTTAACTCCATCTCTATGTAGGTCAATGACAACTTCAATAGACGGATTTTCGTCTAATATCTTTCGAATAACAGGCTCCATAGTTTCATACTCATCTCCACTAGGAAATTTTGTTGAATTAGAAGGGCGATAAAACTCACTTGTATTATGAATGACTCCAATTCCATACTCTTCTTCTAAAGTCTTTTTAAGTGCTTCACCTACGTCAGCTACAGTTGCCCCGCCTATAAAATCTTCTCTTGCATGAGTATGGAAAATGAGAACTTTAGGACCGTCTCCTGTTGTTTTAAATGAAATGGGTTGTGTCACTAAATCATATAAATTCCATTTTTCAAGCATATCTAGTCCAAACTCCATTTGGGGCTTTGCAGACATATAATGCTCATAGACATAAGCAGGATCTTTAAATCGCGCTAAGTCTTCACGTGTCTTGGCACTGGGTAAATTAGGTGTATACTTTTCTCCTTTTTCCTCTGATATGAAAGAGCTTTCTTCACCTTGCTCAAAATAACCTTTTATTTCCCCTCTCGCAATCTGATACTGATCGCTTAGTTTTCGATAAGGCATAATACTTGCTAAAATGGACAAAGGTTCTTTCCATTTTAAATCTGTCAAAAACGAAAAACATTGTTCTAATGACCCATCAGCAGTCGTTTTTTTTTCTTGGTTTTGATAAGGAAAAGACAATTTTAAAAAGAGTTCATTAGGCGAATAGCCACTTTGCCTCATTGAATAGAGGTTACTTAGTAAAAAAACGCCTAATAAACCATATAGAAATCCAATTTTTACTTTATTGGTAGACATATTTTGCCGTCTTGCATTCATTACTTTAATTTTATGCATGTCCTTCCCTCCTTATACTCTTTATATTTTATATAAGAAGTCCAAGGTTTATGACTAATAAGTATACTTATTAATATCTTTAAGTGTCATACAAGGATGTACGGCAATATTAATCCCATTAGAAATAATACTTGCTAGATACTCTATAATTTCATCAATTTCCTTGGGTGTCACAAACAACTTACTAACTTCTGGATCTAATAGTTCCCTTACTAATTGATGATGTTCTTCTTCCTTTAAATCCTTCAATAAATCAAATAAAGGGGAGCCTTTAGACTCCTTTGCAACGACCTGAACCAGGTGTGTTAGGGTATCTGCAACCAAAGTGGCTGTATCTACAACAGTAGGAACCCCTATAGCAATCACTTTACAGCCTACTGATTTTTCATTAAGTTCTTTTCTACAGTTTCCCACTCCAGCTCCTGGTGAAATACCTGTATCTGATATCTGAATGGTTGAATTAATACGAGATATATTTCTAGCAGCTAAAGCATCTACTGCAATGATGCAATCTGGTTTAACATTTTCAGCTACCCCTTGAATAATTTCAGCTGTTTCAATTCCTGTAAGCCCCATAACACTAGGTGCAAAACTACTTAAATAAGCCACATCATCTTCTATAAGTTCAGGGGCTTTCAGTGCAATATGTCTTGTTACAAACACCTGATTAGCAACTTTAGGTCCTAATGTATCTGGCGTTGCAAAACGGTTTCCTAATCCAATCACCAAGACATTTAAAGGTTCTTCTTTCTTAGGTAATAAAGAGGTAATAGCCTGAGCTAAAACGTCAATCACTCTTTCGTGTAATGTAGGATTGTTCTGTTTAATCCTAGAGCATTCAATAGTAATATAATCCCCTTGGGGCTTACCCATATTTTGCTCGCCTTCTTCATTTAAAATGCGAACACGTGTGATGGTGATTTCTTTTTCTTCTAAGTTTTTTTGCTGAATTTCTACTCCTGGTATTTGATAACCTTCATCTTTGTCTAATTTAAGAACATCGCTTATTTCAATTGCTAAATCTGTTCGTGGGAAAAACTGTTTTTTTTCATTATCTATTGCCATAAAGTCACTCCTTTTTATTAAAAAATTGTTACTTATGCCTGTTTTGACTTTTATCATAACCTTAGCAATTTATGGGTTCATTAGGTAGTTTGACCATAATTTTTCCTTGTATACATTGACTTTGTCATAAAGCTATACTATAATTAAATCTGTTGAAACCGTTCATAATTCCCCAAACCGTGTCTAAGAATATGAATGGAGGTGCCACTAAATGGCAAATATTAAATCAGCAAAAAAACGTATCTTAGTTATCGCAACTAAAACTGCACGTAACCGTGCAATCAAATCAGCAGTTAAAACTCAAATCAAAAAAGTTAGATTTGCAGTAGAAGCTGGAAATAAAGTAGAAGCTCAAGCAGCTTTAGTAGTAGCTACTAAAGCAATTGATAAAGCAACAGCTAAAGGAATCTTCCATAAGAAAACTGCTGCTCGTAAAAAATCTACTTTAGCT
>JARKVN010000062.1 GCA_029851645.1 Cellulosilyticum sp.
TCTGCAGTTAAATCTTTTCTAGCAGTACATTCTGCCATAAGTAATTTAAGTTGAGGGTTTTGCATGAGGCGCATTACATCATCACGTCTAGTAATACTGTATAAATCTAATAGGAATTGAGAATCAACTTGATATATCTTACTTAAGATTATTAATACTGGTTCGGATGGTGCATATTCACCACGTTCTATTTGTTTAATATATTTTCGTGGAACATTAAGAACGCTTGTGACTTTAAAGGAAGATAGTTTTTTTGATTTACGGATTTCTTTTAATTTAGCGCCTGCAGCAATATAAGTATCATTAATCATAATAGTGTCTCCTTGTAAAGGTAGTATAAGTACTAGATGGAGAAAAAATACTAAAAATGCAATAGCCGAATATTTATCTGAAAAATTTGATTATGTAGTGTATAGTACATAAATAATATGGCGATAATATGATTACCAGTAATAATAATTAAAAGAGGAGAACTGGTATGGCAGATAAAAATGAAATGTGGATACATGCAGGAGCAGTACTTAGAGAATTGCGTAGGACAACAGGGTTATCCATACACAAAGTAGGCAGAGAAGTGGGAGTATCAGGAGGATATATTGCCAAGATAGAACGTGGTGAGAATAATCCGTCTGAAGCAGTATTAGAATCGCTAGCAAAACTTTATCACAAGAATGGGCAGGAACTATTCAGGCTATATAATAAGGTAGAAAGTGATGAAATAAAATCATTTTCAAACTTACATCCAGAGATAAGGAAAATAGTTGCAGCTATGTCCACAGATAGAGAAATTACAGACGAAGAAGCATTAAGAATAGCAGAAAGAATGAAAGAGATTACACAAGATATTCTAAACAGAGAGGATAAGTAGGATGGTAGAAGGGGTTAGTAAAATATTAAAAGTAATAGGGAGATGGTATGAGTGGTTTGCAGTCCATGTATTTGGTTATACTGGAGCTGTGCATTTTGAGGAAGTCGTTCTACTATTGACAGGAGCCTTTATTGGAGCAGCAATAGCTTCAATGTTTGTTGCAAACTTTGTCCGTAAAATTTATCAAATTGAAGACTTTGGGAATAAGCAAATAAGTATGACTAGAATTACAGTAAAAGGGAAGAATTGGTATACAGTAAAATTTACAAGTTTTCTTGAAGCCTTTCAGCAAGTTATATTATTAGCTTTTAGTCCACCTTCTACAATTGGTAGATTTACAAAGAGAGATAGAAAGAGAACAATTATCTTTGTAACATGCATAGCAATAGTCATGGTGATTTTTATGTTTTTTGCAATATTAGCTATTGTAAGTGTGTTTAGTCCTGAGGATGTAGAAGAAACTATGAAAATGGCATATAGCATGATATAATGTTTTCAAACAAGTATTAAATTTATTAGCAATAAACTAAAAAATAGAGATGTTAATGTGATACTATATAGCTTATATGTATAGATGAAAAATGTGATTTAATGGTACGTATACATTTAAAAGATTTAGCAGATTATAAGAAAAGAAAAATATCTTTGTTAGGCAAAATATTAGGCAAAGTTATTTTTGAATAGCTAAATGCTTTGTGGCTCAAAGGATACACATAAATTATTATTACAGACTCTTAATCTGAGGGTCCTGGGTTCGAGTCCCAGATGGCTCATTATTTTTAAAATATTAAACAGCAACATGATACCTATTTAACACCTACTGTTTAATATTTACGATGATATTTTACTAAAAAGGGCATCTTGAATTTAAGGGGATGTCCTTTTGCTCTGTTCTAAAGCAGAAATAATATAGGTCATTTGAATTGAGATATAGGGGAGTCTGTTTTGGGCTACCCTATATTTTTTATACTGCAACTGTAGTAAGGAAGGAGGAGAAAATGCAAATTGAAATCAAAATGAACAGGGAAAGAGTGTATATGTTCATCATGGATTTGAAACAGTTGACAATGTTATGGAGCTATATCTTAACTAGATGAAGTCGTAATTTAGTATATCATTAATATTTTTGTGCTATATAATATTCCAACAATAATTCTACTACTTCTTTACAAAAGCGGAAGAAAAAAGTTAAAAAAAGAATTAGAGTTAGAAAAAACAAGATAATCAAAAAAATCATCTATGAGTAGAAAGGGTTCATAGATGATTTTTTATTTCATTTCAAAAGAGAACATTAAATATCAGGCGACTCAAAGATTAACGATTTAAGCGTTTATTGATATCAGCTTGACGGTCACTTGAAACTTTTAAAAAGTCTTTCATTAAATCTTCAAAGCTAGCTGGACTTGCTTCTTTCTTTGAAGGTTTTGAATGATTTTGACGAGAAGTTGGTTTAGTAGCTGGTCTTGGTTTCTCCTGTGTTTCTTTGATTGAAAGGGAAATTTTACCTTTTTCAGAATCAATAGATAAAATTTTAACCTTGACTGTATCACCTACTTTAATGGCATCATTAATATTTTCTAAATAACCATGTGTGATGTGAGAGATATGAACGAGTCCTTGAGTGGTGTCATCTAAAGATACAAAAGCACCAAAAGGTTTAATTCCAGTAACTGTTCCTTCAATAATTTGTCCTACTTGAAATTTTTCCGGCATGATTACACTCCTATTAATATAAATAACTTCTATATTATAGCATAGTTTGGTAAAAGTTAAATAGTTATTTAAAAAATATTTCATCAACTAAAAATGAAATATCCGTAAGTAAATCATAAGCTTTTAAAAAATGTTCGAAAAACTATTATCAAGTAAAGGATATTATGATATAATGAGTTTTGCCGTTTAAGTAAGATAAAATGATTAGAGATCTATATAAAGAAAAATCGTTTACAATTAGGCCTATAATGACCAAGATTTAAGGAGGACAAGATGGACTTATATTCTCTTATTCGTGATGTAAAAGATTTCCCCAAAGAAGGTATTTTATTTAAAGATATTACAACACTTCTTCAAAATGGTGAAGGATTAGTTGAAGCTATTGATCAAATTGCAGCCCAATTAGAAGGGGTAGATTTTGATCTTGTAGTAGGACCAGAAGCTAGAGGTTTCATTGTAGGGGTACCTATTGCTTACAAATTAAAAAAAGGTTTTGTTCCAGTTAGAAAACCTGGTAAATTGCCTTATGAGTGCATCTCTCAATCTTATGATTTAGAGTATGGTACATCAACGATTGAAATGCATATAGATGCTATTTCTAAAGGACAAAAAGTAGTGATTGTGGATGATCTTCTTGCAACAGGTGGGACAACAAAAGCTATGGTTGATTTAATTGAAAAGATGGGTGGAACAGTTGAAAAAATTGTATTCCTTATTGAACTTGAAGGACTTAATGGGCGTGAATTATTAAAAGGATATGAAATTGAATCTATTTTAAAATATTAGGCAATAATAAATAAGCAAAGCACCTAAGTGCTTTGCTTATTTATTATCTTCATACGCTGAAAGTTAAGTTTACAAGGGTAAAAAGAATCAAAAAATAAGAGGAATAATAAGTTTATGTATAATAGCATTGAATTTTTGCTATAAGATGACTATAATATAAAATAATTATAATAGACTACATAAAGGGGGGATTACGATGTCAGAACCAGATGAAATTTATGAAAAGCTAATAAAAATAATACGTTCTTATCACCCTTCTGATAATTTAGAAATGGTTGAGAGCGCTTATCAGATTGCAAAGAAGGCCCATGAATCTCAGTTTAGGAAGTCAGGAGAGCCATATATTATTCACCCTTTAGAAGTTGCCTGTAATTTAGCGAACTTGGAACTAGATATAGAGTCCATTGTAGCAGGTTTATTACATGATGTAGTAGAAGATACAGATTATACTTTAGAAGATATTGAGCAGCTATTTAATAAAGAAGTAGCACTTTTAGTAGATGGTGTAACAAAGCTAGGTAAGATTCAATATTCCTCTCAGAATAGACAACTTCAAAAAGAAGAGATTCAAGCTGAAAATTATCGTAAAATGTTTTTAGCGATGGCTCAAGATATTCGAGTGGTACTTATAAAGCTGGCAGATAGACTGCATAATATGCAGACTTTAAAATATATGAGACCAGAAAAGCAAAAGGAAATTGCTGAAGAAACTTTAAGTATTTATGCACCTATTGCGAACCGATTAGGTATTTGTAAGATTAAAGCAGAGTTAGAAGACTTGTCTTTAAGATATATTGAATCAGAAGTTTATTATGATCTAGCTCATCAGATTGCAAGTAAAAGGAAAGAACGTATTCAATATATTGAGCATATTGTAGAGCAAATTAAAAACAAAGTTAAAGAAGCAGGGATTGAAGCTATAATTGAAGGTAGACCTAAGCATTTCTTTAGCATTTATAAGAAAATTGTTAATAAAAACAAGACATTAGATCAGATTTATGATTTATTTGCTGTACGTGCTATTGTAAAGTCTGTCAAGGACTGCTATGGTGTACTAGGAATTATTCATGAGATGTATACACCTATTCCAGGGCGTTTTAAAGATTATATTGCTATGCCAAAACCTAATATGTATCGTTCCCTTCACACCACACTGATGGGAGAAGAAGGAACACCTTTTGAGATGCAAATCCGTACAGAAGAAATGCATCGTACAGCAGAGTATGGTATTGCTGCTCACTGGAAATACAAAGAAGGAAAATCTGACACAGGCATTCAAGATAAATCAGAAGAAAAATTAGCATGGCTTAGACAAATTCTTGAATGGCAACGTGATATGAGCGATAATCGTGAGTTTATGAGTGCCTTAAAAGGGGATTTAGATGTTTATGGAGATCAGGTTTATGTTTTCACACCTAAGGGTGAATTATTAACTTTACCATTAGGTTCCACACCCATTGATTTTGCTTATCAAATCCATAGTGGTGTAGGTAATAAAATGGTGGGAGCAAAGGTAAATGGTAAGATTGTGACCATTGACTATGTCCTTAAAAATGGGGATCGCGTAGAAGTTCTAACTCAAAGTAATTCAAAAGGACCAAGTAGAGATTGGCTTAATATTGTCAAGAGTGCACAAGCACGTACAAAGATTAACCAATGGTTTAGGAAGCAGTTTAAAGATGAAGATATTGTACGCGGTAAGGAGCTTTTGGAGGCCGCAGCCAAACAACGTGGTTATCAGTTATCTTATTTAACAGATTCAGCTGTTGTAGAAGTGATTTATAAGCGTTATGGTATGAAATCTTGGGATGCAGTGTGTGCAGCAATTGGTTATGGTACGATGAAAGAAAGACAAATCATCCAAAAGCTGATTGATGAGACACTTAAAGTGAAGAAAGAGTTAGCACCACCTAATATTGTAGAAGTGCATAGTGAAAATAAAGTTACTTCTAAGTCACATCGCCATTCAAGTGGCATTGTTGTAAAAGGAGTAGGTGACATAGCAGTTCGTTTTTCTAAGTGTTGTGGACCGCTACCAGGGGATGATATTATTGGTTATATTACTCGTGGGCGAGGTGTTTCCATTCATCGTGCAGACTGTGTTAATATCCTAAGTATGCCACCAGAAGAAAAGGAACGTTTAATTGAAGCTTCTTGGTCAAATAGTAAAGAAGCACCTATTAAGCGAACTTATGTTACAGAAATCCAAATTACTTGTCTTGACCGCATGGGTATTATTGTAGATATTTCTAAGATTTTATCAGATATGAAGCTACCTGTTAAATCTCTTAATGCTAAGATGACAAAGACCAATGCTATTTTTAATGTAAAAGTAGAGATTTCTGATGTTTATCAATTAGAAGAGCTTACAAGAAAGATTGAGGCAGTACGTGATGTACTTGAAATTATTCGTGTAAATGCATAAGAGTAGGGTGTGCGTTAGATAAAAGCACACCTTTTTCTTATTTATAAAGCTTTTTAAGGATAGAAAATGAAATAGATGTAGAGGAGATAGCAAATGAGAGCCGTAGTACAACGTGTAAGTGAAGCATCTGTAACTGTAGATGGATGTGTGATTGGGCAGATTCAGAAGGGACTTATGGTATTAGTAGCCCTTAGAGGTGAAGATACAGAAAAGGATTTTGAATATATTGCTAAAAAGATTGCAGGTTTAAGAATTTTTAGCGATGAAGCAGGAAAAATGAATTTATCTGTTAAGGATATAGGTGGGAAGTTATTGATTGTCCCTCAATTTACCCTTTATGGAAGTGTGATTAAGGGCATGCGCCCTAGTTTTGTAGCATCTGGTTCTGTAGATGAAGCAAGAAAGAAGTTTGAAGTATTTATTGAGCGTTTGAAACAAGAAGAAGTACCTGTGGAAACAGGTGAATTTCAAGCAGATATGAAAGTTGCATTAGTCAATGATGGTCCAGTTACTTTATTATTAGATAGCAGTAAGTTATTTTAGGATTGACCTAGTTAGGAAAGATGCAAAGAAGTAGGGATTATAGTATAATAAAGGATAAATGTAAAAAATAATTGGAGGAAGTTAAATGATACAAGCATTAGAAGGCGGCTTATTTGAAGAGTTAACTTATTTATATATAGATGATACAACAAAACATGGATTTGTCATTGATCCAGGAATGGATGCCGAAAAATTAGCAAATTATGTGAAAGAGCAAGGCTTAACTATTGAGAAGATTTTAATTACGCATGGGCATTTAGATCATATTCGTGGTGCGAAAGCTTTAAGAGCGTTGTTAGATGCACCTGTTGTGATTCATAAAGAAGGGAAATTATACTTAGAAGATCCGAATTGGAACTTATCTTCAGGGATTTTTAATGAACCACTTGTGATGACTGCGGACATTTATGTAGAACATGGTGATGAAATTGTGCTTAAAGCAAATACAGGCTTTAAAGTACGTGTGATTCATGCACCAGGACATACAACAGATGGTGTCGCCTATTATTCAGAAAAGGAAGGCGTTATGTTTGTAGGGGATATTATTTTTGAAGGAAGTGTAGGGCGCTCAGATTTACCAGGTGGCAATGCTATGCGTTTACTCAATGCCATTCGTGCACAAATCTTCACATTACCAGATGAAACCGTCATTTTCCCTGGTCATGGCAATCAAACAACTGTAAAAAAAGAAAGAGAAACAAGTCCTGTTTTTAATGACTAAATGAAAACCCAGCAAGGAGTAGAAGAGAATGATTGAGTTAATCTGTGAAGGGCATGAGGCGGCCTATGAGCTTACCAATGTCATGAATTTATTTTTACCATATTTCACTAAGGAAGCTATTTTAGTGACACAATTTAATGGCTCTTTGGCTCAGGCCACTTTAAAAGATAAAGAAACACTTAAAATTCTATCAGAAAAGGATTACTTGGTAGAACAAATACAAGATGAGATTAAAGATAAGAAAGCCATAAAAGAGGCTTTAAAGAAAGCTGTTTATGATGTGCTAAGTCATTTTACTGGAAAAGAGATGCCATGGGGAATTTTAACAGGTATTAGACCGACTAAATTAGTTCATGAGGCACTTAGACAAGGATGGGATGACCAAAAGATAGATCGCTACTTAGAGGAAAATTATAAGGTAAGCCCTAATAAACGTATCTTAATGCGAGAAGTAGCTAAAAAAGAAATTGCTGTCCTAGAAAAGAATCAGCCAGAGGAAGTAAGTGTTTATATTGGGATTCCATTTTGTCCTACAAGATGTGTTTACTGCTCATTTACGGCGTATTCATTAGAACAAAAGCAAAAAGAAGTAGAGCCATATCTAGAAGCGCTTTTTAAAGAGATTTCTTTTGTGGCAGAAGCTAAGGCTAAGGTGAGTATTCGATCCCTTTATATTGGGGGAGGCACACCAACTAGCTTAAATGAAGAACAATTAGATAGATTACTAACTCATGTAGAAAAAAGTTTTGATTTAAGTAAAGTTGAAGAATATACTATTGAGGCAGGAAGACCAGATACGATTACGGCTGAAAAGCTTCGGATTATGAAGGCACATGGAGTAGGTAGGATTTCCATTAACCCACAGAGTATGAAGCAAAAAACTTTAGATATTATTAGCAGAGGACATAGTGTAGAGGAGATTAAAGAAGTATTTAAAATAGCACGGGCAATGGGACATAATCAGATTAATATTGATATGATTTTAGGATTACCTGGGGAAACGGTAGAAGATGTGGCTTATACTTTAAGTGAACTTAAAAAATTAGATCCAGAAAATATTACAGTGCATACGATGGCCATTAAGCGTGCTTCTAAATTAAAAGAGGCTTTAAGCTCAGGGGAAGAAACGATTCATTTAACAGAAGGCGAGAAGATTCAAGAAATGCTTAATCTTTGCGAAAAGGAAATGGCGAACATGGGGCTTCACCCTTACTATATGTACCGTCAGAAAAATATGTTAGGTAATTTTGAAAATGTAGGCTATGCTAAACCAGGTACAGAAGGTATTTATAACATTGAGATTATGGAAGAAGCTCAAAGTATTATTGCCTTAGGTGCAGGGGCTATTACTAAAATCGTTTACCAAAATGGAGCGTGCATTGACCGTATTCCAAATGTAAAAAGCTTAAAGGATTATATCGAGCGTATTGATGAGATGATTGAAAGAAAGCGAGAAGGCTTTATTAAATATCAATAGTTACAAAAAACAGCTAGACTTTAAAAGTCTGGCTGTTTTTTTGTGATGTTTAAAGAAATTAAAAGTAGGGGAAAGGCTTTACTTTATGGATGTTATGACAAGAAAAGGAATAAGAAATAAATTAAAGGTAAAACTATAAAAGAATAAGAAGAAAGGGAAGGATGAAAGTGAAAAAGAACATGATGATTGTACTA
>JARKVN010000097.1 GCA_029851645.1 Cellulosilyticum sp.
AAAGAAGAAATTGATATTCAACCAAGCATTTATAGTACCAAAAGACAACCTCGTTTCATTGTTACCATTCCAGTAGAGGCTTTACTTCATAATCATCAGATAGTATATTATAATTATAAATATTATGTAGGCATGGAAGAAAATAAAGTGGAATTTATTCGATTTATGAATCGGCAAGCAATGAGTAAAAAAAGTGACGTGACCTTTGATAAATAGGAAGTTAGTATCGCTTAAAAGCAAATCATAGATGCCACAATAGAAACTGCCAAGAAGTAGAAAAGAAAGAATTCAGAGGAAAACAATGATTAAAAAATTATATCCGACTCAAGCCATAGACTCTATTTATGACTTACCAATTAAGTCATTAAAACAAGCTGGGAAAAAGGGCATTATCTTTGATATAGATAATACCCTCGTTCCCTATGATGAGGCAGAACCAACGAAACAAATTATAAGCTTTTTTGAAAGACTTCAAAAGGAAGGGTTCAAGATTACATTAGTATCTAATAATACAGAAGACCGTGTTGTGAAATTTAATGAGAAACTTAAAGTTCTAGCGCTCCATAAAGCCAAAAAGCCATCGCGTAAGAGTTTAAAAAAAGCCGTAGCACTTATGGGGTGTGAAATTCATGAAGCCATTATGGTAGGTGACCAAATCTTTACAGATGTTTATGGGGGAAATCGCACAGGGTTACAAACCTATTTAGTAACACCTGTAAGTGATAAAGATGAATGGCAGACAAAGGTTAAAAGAGGCATAGAACGTCGTATTATTAAGCGTTATCAAAAATGGCTAGATAAACAATAAAGCCAGCTTAAAAAATCATAAGAGCCATGGAAAAGAGTTCTTAAATGGTATGAAAATCATAGATTCTGTTTATGCTCTAGATAAAAGTATCGACAAGAGCATAAAGAGGTGGTAAAGTGATAAGAAACCAGAATGGGATGACTCTTATTGAACTCATCATGGTTCTTTTATTAATGGGAATCATAGGAAGCAGTGTAACAGTTGGAACACGTATGTTACAAGAGGTGACCTTAAAGGCAAAAGTTCATGAAGTGGTTACTGGTCTTGAGTATGTTAAACAAAGTGCTGTAGCTACAGGTGAAGCATACAATGTATGTTGTTTTGAACATAAAATTTATGTGAGAAAAGGAATTGAGAAGGCAGCTTATGTGATACGATTAGGTGATGGGATTAGAGTCCCTAAAGATATTACAGGCATGTTAATTCGTTTTAATGGAACAATGGCGCCGAGTGATGGGGCAGCTACCATTAAGTTAGTAGATGATAGCCTAAAAAAACAAGTTCGTATTACAGTTGGAGTAGGAACAGGGAAAATACGTGTATATTATGAAGCGTTATAATAAGTAAGTATTGGGCTGGAAAGGGGGGCGAGATGAAGAGGATCTGTTTGATTGGATTTATGGGAAGTGGCAAAACGACATTAGGTAAAGTAGTAGCACAATTATTGGGTGAACCTTGGATTGACTTAGATACCTACATAGTAAGTCAAGAAGGAAAAAGTATTAGTCAGATCTTTGGCGAGCATGGCGAAGCTTATTTTAGAAGTCTTGAGGTTCAGTATTTAAAAGAAGTATTGGAAAAAGAGGAAGGTGTTGTTTCTACTGGGGGTGGCATTATTACAACACCCACCAATATTGAGCGCCTTCGTGAAGAGCTAACAGTATATTTAGCCTATCCTTTTGATAGGTTGTATCATCGTATTGTAGGAGATACAACTAGGCCTCTAGCCACTAGCTATGATGAGCTAAAAGAGCGTTTTAATAATAGGCTAGCGCTTTATGAAAAAGCGTGTCAGATTAAAATTGACTGTGAAGGTAAAAGTATAAATTGTATCGCAAAGGAAATAATAAATAAGACTACTATTCGTCAAAGAAACTGATAATCATCAACTAAAACAAAAAAATCGTTGAAAATTTTAACAATGTAGTTTACACTATATAAGAATAGAATTTTAGGAGGAAGTATCATGATATCAGCAGGTGATTTTAGAAATGGTGTTACAGTTGAGTTTGAAGGTAACATTTATCAGATCGTTGAGTTCCAACATGTAAAACCCGGTAAAGGTGCGGCTTTTGTACGTTGTAAAATAAAAAATATTAAAACAGGTGGCGTAGTAGAAAAAACTTTCCGTCCATCTGAAAAACTTCCAAAAGCGCATATTGAACGTAAAGATATGCAATATTTATATTCAGATGGTGAATTATTCCACTTTATGGACGTTAACACATATGATCAAATTGCAGTGAATGCAGACACAGTTGGAGACTCATTAAAATTCGTTAAAGAAAATGAAATGGTTAAAATTGCTTCTCACCAAGGGTCAGTATTTGCAATCGAACCACCACTTTCTGTAGAACTTGAAATCACAGAAACAGAGCCAGGTATTAAAGGAGATACAGCACAAGGTGCGACTAAACCAGCTATTGTTGAAACAGGTGCTAGAGTAATGGTACCATTATTCATTAATCAAGGTGAATTAATCCGTATTGATACACGTACAGGTGAATATACAGGTAGAGCTTAATAAAATAAAAGCTTGAGCATAAAAGAAGATATAGACGCTACTTAGGTAGCGTCTTTTTTGCTTTTTAGGTAGTTAATTTTCTAGGGTTAGTTCTAGTTTAAGGGGGATAAGCATATAGTGAATTAGTATACTAACAAAGGAGGAAAAGTTATGAGAAGTATTCTTAGAGTGATGCCAAGCGTAATAAAAGACAAGCTTAGTCATTTATCGGAAACGGAATGGAATAATTTGCAGGAGATTCGTTTACGAGTGGGACAACCCCTTCTATTAAAAATAAGTGGTAAGGAGTACGGCTTATATGAAAAAGGGCGCTGTGAACTTCAATGGGGGATGGAAATAAGTAGGCAAGAAATCACAGATATTTTACACTATATGAGTGATTTTTCATTATATGCTTTAGAGGATGAACTAAGACAAGGGTTTATAACGCTAGAAGGCGGACATCGTGTAGGGTTAGTTGGTAAAATGGTTTTGGAAAATAGCCGTATCAAAACGATTAAGTATATTAGTGGAATGAATATTCGGGTAGCTCATGAGATTATTGGATGTAGTGAACGGGTGATGCCTTATTTATTAAGTAGACAGCGTGTTTATCATACGCTGATTATTTCTCCACCGGGTTGTGGAAAGACGACGCTTCTTAGAGATATTATTTTAAATTTAAGCAGTGGATTTTGTGGTTATGGGCCTTATACAGTTGGCGTGGTAGATGAAAGATCGGAAATTGCAGCTTGTTATCAAGGGGTGGCGCAGAATCATTTAGGAAGCAGAACGGATGTTTTAGATGCTTGTCCTAAAGTTGAAGGGATGCGTATGTTATTAAGGTCTATGGCACCACAAGTTGTAGCAGTTGATGAAATAGGAAAAGCAGAAGATTGTGAAGCATTAGAGGAAATTTTAAGTGCTGGCGTTTCACTACTTTGTACAGTACATGGCAAAGATGAAAAGGAGTGCCTGAGAAGACCTAGTTTAAAGACATTATTAGAAGAGGGACTTTTTGAAAGGCTCATTATTTTATCTAATCGTCAAGGCGTATGCACCATAGAGGCTATTTTAGATGGAACAAGAGCCATGAAGCAGATTGGGTTTTAGGTTAGAGGGAGGAATCATGGATGAAAGGGTTAGGACTAGCTGTGATTTTTATGTGTTGTACTTTATGTGGGATATGGCGGGATGAAGATCAGAGAAAACGAATTAAAGAGTTAGGTCGATTAATCTACTTATTTGAACTTTTAAAAGCAGAAATTGATTATCAGCTGACACCGCTTAAGGAAGCATGTGTGCAGATTAGTTACCATGAGCCAAGTATCATTAAAGAGATTTTTCTAAGCTTTGCTAAAGAATTAGATGAGAAGCAGTATGTGGACTTACAAACCATGTGGCAAAAAGCGCTAGAAGCACATCGGGCTAAATTACATTTACAAGAAAGTGACTATACATTACTCTTAGGCTTTGGAGATGCTTGTGGCTATTTAGATAAAAATATGCAAAAACGGAATCTAGATATGGTGATTGAAAGGATTGAACATGAGAGAAAACTTTCAGAGGAAAAGTATGAAAGGTGTTCTAAGCTAAATCGGGCATTAGGAATGCTCATAGGTGGGGTTTTAGTAATTTTCCTAATATAGCTGATAAAAAGGGAATTGATAAAAACGAGGGAGGGTTAAATATGTTCGATGTCACAGTGATTTTTAAGTTGGCTGGCTTAGGGGTTTGTATTACAGTGATTAACATTTTGCTAGACAAAGCGGATGCTAAGGAGTGGAAGTTTCCCATCTCTGTTGTTGGGGTGATTATGGGACTTTTAGTTGTTTTAGACTATATTAGAACGTTGTTTGAGGTTGTACAAACCTTTGCGATGTAGGAGGAAGCAACATGGAATTCCTAAAGATTATTGTGTTTGGACTGATGACAACCATACTAATTGGCGTGGTAAGCTATTATGGAGGCTATTCTAAAACTTATGGGGAGCTTATCCGTATGGCAGCGGTTACGATTTTTATGATTTTCATTATTTCACAGCTAGGAAGTGTTTTTCAAGTTGTGAAGGATTTAGCAGCTAAGCTCAATATGGATGATACCTATTTAAATATTGTTTTAAAAGTGGTAGGAATTGCTTATTTAGCTGAATTTGGCTCTCAACTTTGTGAAGATGCAGGGGAGAAAGCCATTGGTAGCAAAATTCAATGGGCTGGAAAAGTTATGATTTTCGTTGTGGCAACACCAGTTATACTAGCACTTGTCAATTTGATTGCAGATCTCATTTAAGGAGGTAAGCTATGAAACAAAAGAAAATAAGCCTGTATAGCTTTTGGGTAGTGATTTGTTTTCTACTAATACCCATTCCAATAAGGGCAGAGGGTGATTTGATAGGTCCACCTACCAAGATTAAAATAGAAAATCATCAGCAAGAACAAGTTCGTAATATAGAAGATGTGATTGAATATGGTATGAATCTTCTGGACTGGGAAAGTATTGAACAATTAGAAGAAGAATTACAAAATGCTATGCCACAAGATATTTCTTTTCACTTAAAAGATGCCATGAAACAGTTTATGAGTGGAGAGGAAAAAATAACAGTCAGTAACATTTTGATATACATAGGAAAAGTACTTTTTCAAGAAGCAGGTGTATTCATTCAATTTGGGGCAAGATTTATTTTAATTGTTCTTTTGTGTAATTTACTACAAACCTTAAGTAGTTCTTTTAAATCTAAAGATACAGCCAAGATTGGTTTTTTTGTTTGCTATATGATTATTTTACTGAGTGTTGTGCAGTCCTTTAGAGTGATGATTAATCTAGCAACACAGGTTATTGATCAAATGGTTCAGCTCATGCTGATTTGTGTTCCTATTTTACTAGCCTTTATGGCAACAAGTGGTTTTAATCTGTCAGCAGGTGCAATGTCTCCTATTATTATTTCGACTTTAAGTTTAATGGCTTATTTAATTAAGGTGATTGTACTACCCTGTATTATCTCTGTTGTGGTATTGGAGATTATGAGTGCAATGAGTGAAGAGTTTCAAGTGACTAAGCTGGTAGGTCTTTTTTACAAAGGGATTAGATGGGGATTAAGAGGGATTTTAATGGTTAGTGTGAGCCTTTTGGGGATGTATCGTTTTGTGACACCAGGCATAGATTTGGCACTGAAAAAAGCTACAGTGAAATTTTCAACTGCTTTTATTCCAGTAGTAGGTAATGCTGTAGGTGGGACGATTGATTTTATTACCCAGGGTTCTATGATTATAAAAAATACTTTTTCAACAGGTGTTATTATCTGGCTGCTTATTTTAGTGAGCATTCCTCTCATTAAAATTTTATCTTATGTATGTGTGTACCAAATTGCAGGGGCTATTATTGAACCAATAGGGGATAAAAAAATGGCAAGTATTGCATCAAAGCTCAGTAAAGGATGTCAATTTATTATGAGTAGTGTAGGAATTGTTGCACTCTTTTGTATTTGCTCTTTTATCATTTGTATGACGATTAGTGCGACTGGGGTGTAGGAGGCGATAAGATGAGTAGTTATTTACAATACTTAATTTGGATGATGCTATTTGTTATTGTGATTGAGATGATTTTTCCAGACTCATCTTATCGAAAATACATCAAATTAGTATTAGGGTGTATTTTGGTCTATACCTTATTAAGACCTATTGTAAGCTTTGTTAAGGTAGGTGGAGTCACTTATGATGATTATGTAAAAAAATATCAGATGCTTCTAGAGATGCAAAATATTGAAGGATATGGTTATGAAGCGGAAAAAGAGAGGCAACAAGAAACTTTGAAAGAAGTTTATCAAAACTCTGTGAAAAAGTCTATAGAACAGTCTGCAGAAGTGGAGGTGGTTTGGTTAGAGCTTAAGTGGGATAAGGATGAGTTAGCTAACATAGAGGCAACTGTTACAGCGCCTAGTGATAAGATAAAAATTGGTGAAATTCGCATCGGCAGCAAAAATGAGGGAGTAGATGGAGATGAAGAAAAACTAAAAAATAAAATAAAAACTTGTTTGAGTGACTTCTATAATGTACAAGTTCAGAATATACATATTACAGTACAAAAGAATTAAAGGAGGTAAACCACATGGCTGAAGGGTTAGAAAGATGGGCCAAAGAAGCAAAGAACAAGAAATACGTTATTGCTGTAGGTTTAATGATTGTACTGATTATTGTACTTACTTTCGTACCTTTAAATGGCGGTCAAAAACAAGCAGTGACAACAGTGATTAGACAAGCAACTAATGAATCAAGTGATGACTATGAGACCATGCTAGAAAAAAAACTTGCCAATATGTTAGTGAGAATGGAAGGAGTTGGTTCAGTCAGTGTCATGGTAACGACAATTTCTAATGAAGAAAAAGTATTAGCAGAAGATACAACTTCCAATACTCAACACACAGAGGAAAAAGACCAAGCAGGGGGAACACGTGTGACGGAAAGTAATCAACTAAAAAGTGATGTCGTACTTCAAAACGGAAATACGCCTTATGTCATAAAAGAATATAAACCAGAAGTGAAAGGGGTATTCATTTTAGCTGAAGGGGCAGATGATAGTGTAGTAAAGAATCAAATTATTGAAGCCGTATCTAAATTATTAGATGTTCCAGTACATAAAATTTCAGTGGAAAAGAAAAGAAAATAATAAAATTAGGGGGACAAATATGTTTAATTTAAAAAGAAATCAAATCATTATTACAGTACTTGTTTTTATGATTGCTATTGCAGCTTACCTAAATACTCAGCAGCCTATGGGTGATTTAGAAACAACACATTTAGCACAAGATGGAGGGGCTACTCAAGAGGAGATTGACTTCTTTTCCGGCTATGATGAGCAGTTAGCTGAAGCGGGTGCAACAACAGATACAGAGCTTACAAGTGACACATTAAGTGCTGAAGAAACCACTAGTCCACAGCCAAGTGATAGTCATTTGTCTTTAGCAGATGCAAATGGTACAGAAAGCATTAGTGCTGTTATTACTAAGAAGTCAGAAGCTGATTTACAAGATAAAGAAGTCGCAGCAAGTAAGAACTTAGACAACAGCTTCTTTGCTGAAGAAAAGCTTTCAAGGGAACAAAGTCGTGCAGAGCAAGTTGAAACTTTAACACAGTGGGTTTCTAATGACCAATTAGACCAAGAATCTAAATCTAAAGCAGCAGCTAATTTAATTGAAATTCAAGAAAGAATAGAGAAAGAAAATAGTGCAGAAGCACTGCTTAAAGCAAAAGGTTTTAGTGAAGTTTATGTTCGTATTGATGATGATACAGTAGATGTAGTCGTTAATAAAGCCGAACTTACAGATTCTGAAATTGCTCAAATTGAAGAAATTGTTAATCGTAAAACAGGCTATAGTGTTGGTAAAATTAATATCACACCCCTTAATGGAGTTGCCAAAAATTAAGAGGTCAAGTATATAGGAGTATCTACTTCATAAAAGAGATACTCCTATATTTTTGAGCAAAATTTCCTAATTATGGATAGCCTAAGTTAAAAAAAATTGCAAGCCTTGTATTTTTTGTATATAATAAGAGCATAAGATAGATGATAACCTATAGGAGGTATAGATATGGACGAGAAAAATGTAATTGGACTAGAAACGACAGAGGAAGTCGATCAAGTACAAATTGCTGATGATGTGATTGCAGTTGTAGCAGAAATTTCTGCATTAGAAGTAAATGGTATTGTAGGAACAACAGCAGGTAAAGGCGACTTAGTCCAAGCACTTAGTGGTAAGAAAAGACCAAAAGGTGTGAGGGTAGAAGTTGCTGAAGATGAAGTGATGATTGATATTGGTATTATCATTCAATATGGTGCAAAAGTTCAAAAAGTTTGCTTAGAAGCACAAGAAAAAGTTAAAAATTCAGTTGAAACAATGACAGGCCTTCATGTGATTTCAGTTAATATTCATGTGGTAGGTGTGCATTTTGATAAGGAACAAGATGCCAAATAGTTAGGTAAAAGCTGACTTCGCTGTTTGAAGTTAGCTTTATTTAATCTAGCCCAAGAATTTTAAGACGATGCTAGATTAAAAGAGATAAATAAGATAAAGTT
Source organism: Cellulosilyticum sp. (assembly GCA_029851645.1). Classification (GTDB taxonomy): domain Bacteria; phylum Bacillota; class Clostridia; order Lachnospirales; family Cellulosilyticaceae; genus Cellulosilyticum. Next base: position 8,601 of record JARKVN010000097.1, read on the forward strand.
TTATCTCATAAAGGAGGACTAAATGACTAGACGTAATGCAAGAGAACTCGTGATGCAAATGCTCTATGAAGGAGATTTTCATGACGAAGCAGAAAGAGAACGTATTATTTATGATAAAATAAGAGAGATGGATGCAGAAGAAAAGAGAAAAAATAAAGCGGTGATTGAATTTATAGAATCTCTTTATTTTGGTGTTCATGCGCATCTAAAAGAAATTGACACACTTATTGAAAGAAATGCAACCAATTGGTCTTTTGCAAGGATTGCAAAAGTAGACCTAAGTATTTTACGTCTTGCAGTTTATGAGCTTAAATATACAGACGTTCCACAAAAAGTAGCAATTAATGAGGCTGTAGAACTTGCGAAAATTTACAGCACAGAAAAATCACCCCGTTTTGTTAATGGGTTACTAGGTAGCGTGATTAAAGAAAATGAGGCCTAAGCATGAAGAGAAAAATTGTATCGGTATGGGAAGTGAATCAATATGTAAGCCGTTTAATAGAAGAAGATTATACCCTCGGTGATCTTTGGCTTCAAGGAGAAGTATCCAATTGTAAGTACCATCATTCAGGGCATGTTTATTTTACGATTAAAGATGCAAAGGCAAGCATTCAGGCAGTGATGTTTGAAAGAGATGCAAGACGTCTTTCTTTTCGTTTAGAAGAGGGGATGAAGATTTATGCGAGAGTAAGGGTGACCCTTTATGAAAAAACAGGTGCCTATCAAGCTTATGTCTTTGATGTTGAAAAACAAGGTAGAGGACTACTTTATGAACAGTTTGAAAGGTTAAAGAAACAACTAGCCGAAGAGGGACTATTTGATGAAGCACATAAAAAATCACTTCCTATTTTCCCAAACCGTGTGGGGGTTATTACATCTCAAACAGGTGCTGCCGTTCAGGATATTATTCAGGTGGCAAGAAGAAGAAATCCAAGTATTCCCCTTACAATTTATCCGACTTCCGTACAAGGTGAGTTAGCAGTACCTGAGATTGTTAAGGCAATTGGGTATGCCAATAAAGAAAAGAAAGTGGATGTCATTATTTTAGGACGAGGTGGCGGGTCGATAGAAGATTTATGGGCCTTTAATGAAGAAGCTGTTGCAAGGGCTATTTTTGCTTCCAAGATTCCCATTGTATCAGCGGTAGGACATGAGGTAGATGTAACGATTTCGGACTTTGTGAGTGACAAGCGGGCAGCTACTCCTTCAGCGGCAGCTGAATTAGTCATTCCATCTAAAAAGGAATTACTTGAGCTTTTATCAAGCTATGAACGTTCACTAAAGTTACGAATGGAAGAAAAAACAAGTTCTGCAAGACGCCAGTTAGAGTCCTTATTAAGTCGTCCTATTTGGGCTAAGAAAGATACTTTTTATAGAATGAAGATGCAAGAGGTAGATGAACTTTGTCAAAAATTAGGTAGCCACTACAAAAGTCAACTCTTGCAAAAAGAAAGACGTTATGAACTGGCACTTCATCAATTAGAAAGGTTATCGCCTCTTAATACTTTAAAAAGAGGGTATAGTTTAGTGACTTTAGAGGAGCAGCTTATTAAGTCTGTAGAACAGGTGAAAGATGGTGATGAAATCGTAATTACTGTAACAGATGGACAGTTTAAAGCACAAGTTTGTAAATAGAAGGAGTAGATTCATGGCAAGAAAGTCAGAGAAAAATTTTGAAAAAGCAATGTTAGAACTGGAAGAAAGCGTTAAGCGCCTTGAAAATGGTGATATTACCTTGGAAGAAAGTCTTAAGGAGTACAAAAAAGGTATGGATTTAGCGGCTTACTGTATGGAGGTTTTAAAGAAGGCAGAGCAGGAAATATATGTGTATGAGGCTTCTTATGATAAAAAAATAGAAGAGGGGGAAAACTAATGTCACACGAAATGAGCCATTATATTGCTCATGTGAATCAGGCACTTAGTGAGTATCTACCAAAGCATGAAGGTTCCTTTAAAACTATTTATGATGCCATGCAGTATAGTTTAGAGGCAGGCGGAAAGCGTATTAGACCCATTTTGATGCAATTAAGCTATGAAGCAGTGGGAGGAAAAGAATCTATAGATGCTTATCTTTGTGCAATTGAGATGATTCATACTTACTCATTGATTCATGATGATTTACCTGCTATGGATAATGATGATTACAGGCGAGGAAAACCTACAAATCATAAAGTATTTGGTGAAGCAATAGCTATTTTAGCAGGAGATGGCCTTTTATCTGAAGCCTTTCGAATTATGTTAAAAGATGCTTTAGCACACGGGGATGAAAGTCGACTTTATGCATCTTATATCCTAAGTCAGGCTTGTAGTGTAGAAGGTATGATTGGTGGACAAGTGCTAGATATGGAAAGTGAAAACAAAGTGATTACGCTAGAAACCTTAGATAGAATTCACTTAAATAAAACAGGTGCCATGATTGCAGCAGCTACCAAAATGGGAGCGGTTCTAGGTGGTGGCTCACCTTATGAGGTTAGTTTGTTTGAAGCATATGGGAAATATATAGGTAAGGTTTTTCAGATTATAGATGATGTATTAGATGCAACCTCGACAATGGAAGAACTTGGAAAGCCTATTGGGAGTGATAAAGAAAATCACAAAAACACATATTTAAGCTTTTACAGCATAGAGGCATGCTATGAGATTGCCGAAGCGTTAACTTCAAAAGCAGTCAAGCTTTTACAGCAAGTAGAGGGAGATACTAAGCTGTTAGAAGATATCGCTAATGAGCTTATTAAAAGAAGAAATTGAGGGTGGATAAATGAATGCTTTAGAGCAGCTTTTTAGCAATAAAATGCTATGGGTAGCCATCTTAAGTTGGTTTGTGGCACAATTATTAAAGGTGATTGTGACTTTATGGCAAGAACATCGATTAGATTTATCAAAATTTTGGGCCTCTGGTGGGATGCCAAGTTCACATAGTTCTTTTGTAATGGCTCTAACCATTAGTATTGGCCAAGGGTATGGCTATGATAGTGCCTATTTTGCAATTTCTGCTGTCTTTAGCTTTATTGTGATGTATGATGCAGCTCATGTAAGACTAGAAGCAGGTAAACAGGCCGCAGTAATTAATCAAATTATTGAGGTATTAGAAAATCCAGATTTAAATCCAGAAGAAAGATTAAAAGAAATTCTAGGGCATACGCCATTTCAAGTGATAGCAGGTGGTATTTTAGGCATTATCATAGCTATTTTGTGTTACTTATAGAACACTAAAAATACAATTTAAAAAAGTTAAAGTAAAAGAGCAAGGGCCAAAAACTATACTAACCATTACAGGTGTAACGTTTTTGATTGCCATGCTCTTTAGTTATATATTGCGAGAGCTGGATATATTGTGTATGATGTAGGTATAGGAATGTACTTTATAAAGCAGATCGTCGGGAGAAAAAATAGAAAATGACAAGTGACAATCTCTTAGGATTGTCTTTTTTATTAAGTAACTATAAGTGAATTGAAGGAGAACAAAAATAAAATGTTAGAATTGTTAAAAACTATCCATAGCCCCAAAGATGTTAAGCGCTTAAGTATTGAGCAGTTAGACCAGTTAGCACAAGATATCAGGATTTTTTTAATTCAGTCGCTATCACAGACAGGTGGACATTTAGCGTCTAATTTAGGTGTTGTTGAACTCACACTTGCACTACATTATGTTTTTAAGTCACCAGAAGATAAATTAATTTGGGACGTAGGACATCAAGCTTATGTGCATAAACTTCTAACAGGAAGAAGAAGTGATTTTAGGCATTTACGTCAATTAGACGGAATGAGTGGGTTTCCAAAGCGTAAAGAAAGTGTACATGATGCTTTTGAAACAGGTCATAGCTCTACTTCTATTTCAGCAGCCTTAGGAATGGCGAAGGCTAGAGATTTAAAAGGAGAAACCAATGAAGTCATCGCAGTTATTGGAGATGGTGCCTTAACAGGTGGTATGGCATTTGAAGCACTTAATAATGCTGGTCGCTCCAATAGTCATATGATTGTTATTTTAAATGATAATGAAATGTCTATTTCAAAAAATGTAGGTGGAATTGGAAAGTATTTGAATAAACTGCGTTCCAGCAAAGATTATTTACGTGCCAAAGAAGATGTAGAGGACGTACTAAATAAAGTTCCTGTTTTTGGGGGACAAATGGTAAGAACGATTAAGAAAGCGAAAGAAGGCGTTAAGAGTATTGTTATTGAAAACACTTTGTTTGAACAACTTGGGTTCACGTATTTTGGGCCTGTAGATGGTCACAATACATTGGAGCTCATTGAGATTCTACAAAATGCAACCCATATAAGAGGGCCAGTGTTGATTCATGTAAAGACTAAAAAAGGTAAAGGTTATCAAGTGGCAGAAAAAGAACCAAGCCAATTCCATGGTGTAGGCCCTTTCTGTATTGCCACAGGTAAAGGGGAGTCTAAACTAGGGAGTGTAAACTTTTCATCAGCTTTTGGAGAGTGTCTACTTAATGCAGCCAAGTCAGATGAAAAAGTAGTGGCGATTACAGCTGCTATGCCAGAAGGAACAGGACTATTGCCTTTTGCTAAAGCTTACCCTAGACGCTTTTTTGATGTAGGAATTGCAGAGCAACATGCCATAACTTTTGCAGCAGGATTAGCCTCTGAAGGCTATAAGCCAGTCGTTGCCATTTATTCGTCCTTTTTACAAAGAGCTTATGATCAAATTTTACATGATGTTTGTCTTCAAAATCTTCCAGTGGTTATGGGCGTAGACCGTGCAGGTTTAGTAGGAGAAGATGGCCCCACACATCATGGACTGTATGATATGGCATTTTTAAGTAGTATGCCCAATATGACCGTATTGGCACCTAAAATGCCAGAAGAAATAGAGGGAGCATTAGCTTATGCCTTTTCATTAAATGCACCTGTAGCCATTCGCTATCCACGAGGGACAACACAAATTGAATCCTCTTATTTTAATGATTATAGTGATCTTAGGTTTAAAATGTTAAGAAATGGTAATAATGTAGCCATGTTAGCTGTAGGTCGTATGGTAGAAACAGCTCTTGAAGTAAGTCGGTTATTAGAGGAAGAAGGTACTCAAGTGGCAGTTATAGAAGCGCCATGTGTTTGGCCAATACAGTCTGAGGACGTAGAAGCATTGGCTAAAGCCTATGATTATGTGTTTACTTTAGAAGATGGCATGGTACAAGGTGGATTTGGAGAGAAAGTTCTAGCCCGAATGGCTTTATTAGATAAAAAAGTAAAAGGGAAGTGCTTAGGTTATACAAGTGGTCTTGTACCACATGGAAAGGTGAGTGAGCTCTTTAAAAGAGAAGGTCTTGATGCTCATGGTATTAAAGAGGAACTTTTAACAATACTTGAGAAAGAGAGTAAGTAGATGAACCAAGAAACAAATCAAGCATTAAATAGGCTTGAAGAAGCGTTAAAAGCAGAAACAGTAGAAGTTGTTATAGATGAGAAATATCTAAATAGTAAAGAGCGCCTAGATGTTTTAATTGTAGAAAGGGGCTTAAGTGACTCTAGACAAAAGGCAAAGGCTTACATTATGGCAGGGGTTGTTTATGTAGATGGCATGCGTGAAGATAAAGCAGGCCTTAAGGTGAAACGTGGTGCAACCATTGAAGTTAGGGAAAAAATGAAATATGTAAGTCGTGGTGGCTTAAAATTAGAAAAGGCTATGAATACATTTGATATTCATTTAGAAGGCAAGGTGTGTATGGATGTTGGGGCATCAACAGGTGGCTTTACAGATTGTATGCTTCAAAATGGAGCAGTTAAAGTTTATTCTGTAGATGTAGGTTATGGTCAATTTGCTTGGAAACTTAGAAATGACCCAAGAGTGATTTGTATGGAGAAAACCAATATTCGCTATTTAACACCAGACCGTTTAGAAGAAAAAGTAGCTTTTTGCTCCATTGATGTTTCCTTTATTTCATTAACTAAGGTATTAGCACCTATTTTAGAACTTTTAGAAGAAGATGCTGAAATGGTTGCACTGATTAAGCCACAATTTGAAGCAGGAAGAGAACAAGTAGAAAAACATGGGGTCGTTAAAAATCCAAAAGTACATGAAGCAGTGATTCATCAAATTTGGGATTATGCTAAATCATTAGACTTAAGTATTTTAGGCCTAAGTTTTTCACCTATTAAGGGGCCAGAGGGAAATATTGAATATTTAATTCACTTAAAGAAACAGGGAGAAGATTTTTTAACAGATCAAGATGCCAGCATTAAAAATATTGTAAGCACATCACATAATAGTTTATAAACTGGGGGGATGAGATTGAATCACATCGGTATTATACCAAACCTAATGAAGGATAAAGACTTACAAGTAACCAAACGCATTACCAATTGGCTCAATGCTCATAAGTTAGCTGCCTATATCAGTGAAGAAGTTGTCAACAAGATGGATTCACATGTGATTAGAGTTAAGGAAGAAGAGCTTTATAAAATTTGTGATGCACTCATTGTGATAGGTGGGGATGGAACCATTCTAGGTGTGGCAGAAGCAGCCAGTCAGGAAGATATTCCAATTCTAGGGATTAACTTAGGACGTTTAGGTTTTCTGGCTGATGTTGAGCCTTACGAAGTAGAGAGTGCTCTAGAAAAACTTATTTTAAAGGAAGCCTATCAAATTGAAGAACGTATGATGCTTCGAGCAACGATTATGGGAGCAAATGGAAAGATAAATGTTTTTCATGCTTTAAATGATGTTAATGTGACAAGAGGGAGTTTTTCTAGATTAGTAGAGTTTGAAATATGTGTAAATGATGAATTAAGTGATATTTATCCAGCAGATGGCGTGATTGTTGCAACACCTACAGGGTCAACAGCCTATAATTTATCAGCAGGAGGTCCGATTGTAGTGCCTCATGCCAATACTTATGTTGTGACACCTATTTGTCCACATACCATTTATTCAAAGTCAGTTATTTTATGTGACCAAGATAAAGTACGTATTAAAACATTGGAAGAAACTAAGGATATGGCCCTTAGTTTGGATGGTAAATTAAAGATGTATTTAACCTCCCAGGATGAAGTTCTGATTGAGCGTTCGCCTTATGTCACAAAGCTTATTAAAACATCAGACCGCAAGTTCTTTGAAATATTACGAGAGAAAATTGTGGAGAGGAGACGATAAACGTGGGAATGAAAGAACAACGACAATCCAAAATCTTAAGTCTCATTCAAAAAAGTGAGATTGGGACACAAGAAGATTTAGCGCTAGCCTTATTAAATGAAGGATTTAATGTAACACAAGCAACTGTATCCAGAGATATTAGAGAACTTAAGCTCACAAAAGTAACAGCAAGAAGTGGTGAACAAAAGTACGTCACATTATCTAACATAGAACAACAAGTTTCTGAAAAGGTTGTACGTGTTTTTAGGGATGCTTTTGTAAGCATTGATTATGCAGGAAATACCATTGTGATTCGGACATTAGTAGGAATGGGAAATGCCGTTGCAGCAGCTATTGATGCCTTTAATATTCAAGAAATTATTGGAACACTTGCAGGGGATGATACAATTTTTTGTCTTGTGAAGCATGAAGAACATATAGAATCTGTTATAGAACAGTTTAGAGAAATATTAAATGATTAACTAGGAGGTGCATAGAGGTGCTGACCTATATGAAGGTAAAGAATATTGCACTGATTGAAGAAGTTGAACTGACCTTAAATCCACACTTAAACATCTTTAGTGGGGAGACTGGAGCAGGAAAATCTATGCTGATTGATTCTATTCAATTTGCCATTGGTAACCGGAGCTCTAAACAAATGATACGAAAAGGGGAAGATATGGCCAGTGTCTCTTTATGTTTTGAAGATGAACTGGGACTGGGTATTACTTTTCTAGAAGAGCATGCCATTCCCTACGAAGGAAATGAGATTATTTTAGAAAGGGTTATTTATCAATCTGGCCGTACGCTTTATAAAATTAATGGAAGTATTTGTACAAGACAAATTGTTAAAAGTCTATCTGAAATTCTAATAGATGTTCATGGGCAACATGAGCCTCAGTCATTATTAGATATTTCTAGTCATATCAGATTATTAGATAGTTTTGGTGAAAAAAGCTTCTTAGCGCAAAAAGAAAATTATGAGGTACTTTATAAAAAATGGCAAGAAGTTAAAAATGCAATTGCAAAAATAGGTGATGATGATAGAAAGAAGCTTCAACTTAGGGATATGCTGACCTTTCAGATTCAAGAAATAGCGGATGCTAAGCTTAAAGTGGGTGAAGAGGAAGACTTAAAGGAGCAATATGAGGTGTTGTCACATGCAGAGAAAATTATGATGCAGTGTCAAAAATCTTATGATTTTCTAGATGGTGAAAGAGAAGCTAGCGCAGCACTTATGTTGGGAAAAGCGATTCATGCTTTACAAGATATTAGCGAGATTACCAGTGAAATCAAAGCTTTATATGGTCAATTTTTATCGATTCAAGCAGAACTTCAAGATGCCACTTATCAAATTAGGCGCTATGTAGATGAGGTAGAGTATTCTCCTGAACTTTTATTAGAAGTTCAAAATCGCTTAGACCTTATTTATCGCTTGAAACAAAAATATGGAAGTAGTGTAGAAGAGATTTTAGCTTATCAAAAAGAATGTGAGAAAGAACTATCTGAATTAGAAGATGGCGAGCAAAACAAAGAGAAATTAGAAAAAGAATTAGTCATCTTGCAAGGTGAATTAAGTAGTCTTGCAGAAAGATTGTCAGAAGAAAGAAAACGCATTGCAAAGAAAATAGAGCAGGCTATTGATGCCCATCTTCATGACTTACAAATGCCACATGCTAAGTTTGAAGTGGCTATTGATGAGTTAACTACTTTTAATGGACAAGGTAAAGATAATGTAGAATTTTTGATTCGTACGAATTTAGGAGAAGATGTTCATCCTCTTTCTAAGATTGCATCAGGTGGAGAAATTTCTAGGGTCATGTTAGCTATTAAAACAGTTCTTTTCCTAGGGGATACCATTAATACGGTGATCTTTGATGAAATTGATACAGGAATTAGTGGTTTAGCAGCACAGAAAGTAGCTGAAAAACTAGCACTGATTGCTAAGGATCGTCAAGTACTTTGTATTACTCACTTACCTCAGATTGCTGCTATGGGAGATAGTCATTATCTGATTGAGAAATATGCAACAGATAATAAGACCACGACTCATTTAAAACCGTTAGAGCTATCAGCTATTCATGAGGAATTGTGCCGCTTAATGGGTGGCATGATTTCAGAAAGCACCTTACAAAGTGCCACAGAGCTTAAAACAAGAGCTAATACGTATAAAGAACAGCTCACGCATGCCTAATCAAAAATAGCAAGTGATGCTTTGCTATTTTTGATGCCAATTGTGTTTATGTTTTCTTAAGTTGTATAAATGCTAGAAAAAAAGGATATTTTAAATAATACGGAGATTAAATAGTATAGCAATACATCAGAGAAAGAGCATAGGAAGTGGCATGATGAGAAATAGAAAACATAGACACACATTTTGGGGCTGTATCTTTTTATTTATGATGATGGTAATAATGACACCATTAGTCGTTTCTAATTTTTTCTTACCTTCAAAGATTAAACTTATTGCAGGTGAGGAACACCTTTTTAATTTTGATTTACCACTGCGGGCTAGTATTTCAAAAAGTAAAGGAATTGTCATTAAAGACGAACTAGAACAAGAGGTAGAAAGTCATACGATTCATTTGAATAAACCTCTCTATGTAACCATGTCAGAAGAAGGGGCTGCGCATGTTAAGCTTTCTTTCATGGGTGTTCCCCTTAAGACCGTATCTGTACAAGCTTTTCCAGAACAAAAGCTGATTCCATGTGGAGAAGTAGTAGGGATAAAAGTAGATACAACAGGTGCACTTGTGCTTGGGGTAGGTGAGTTTGAGGCAAATGGTGAAGTGGTATCACCTTGTAAAGGGAAAATAGAAGTAGGAGATGTCATCTTAGCGTGTAATGGCAATCCAATAGAGACAAAGGAAGACTTAAGACATTATATTGAAATAAGTGATTCTGAAAATGTTGTATTAGATATTAAACGTAAAGGTGAAGAGAAAAGTGTTACTATCACCCCATGTTTTTCCCAGTCAGAAAATGAGTATAAAATTGGGCTATGGATAAAGGACAGCACACAAGGTATTGGAACAGTTACTTATATCAATCCTGAAAATCAGCATTTTGGTGCGTTAGGTCATGGGATTACAGATACTCAAACGCATATGTTAACACCTATTCGTACAGGAGAGATTATGAAAGTATTTATTACACACATTACAAAAGGCGAAAAAGGAGAACCAGGGGAGCTAAGTGGTGTCATTGATTATGATATTTCTAGTAAGTTAGGAACTATTTCTATGAATCATATGCTAGGTATTTATGGAGAAGTTTCTTCTGATTTTATAAAATCACAAGAGAGTAATGCCCTCCCTATTGCCTTTCAAGATGAAGTTCATGAAGGTAAGGCAACCATTAAGGTTGATTTAACAGGAGAAGGTGTGAAAGAATATGAAGTAGAAATTCAGAAAGTATCTAAATATAGTGCAGAACCTTCTAAAGGAATGGTTATTAAAATTGTAGATGAAGAACTATTAGAATTAACTAACGGCATTATTCAGGGGATGAGTGGAAGTCCTATTATACAAGATGGGAAAATAATTGGTGCAGTAACCCATGTTTTCGTACATGATCCTACTCGGGGATATGGCATATTTATTGAGAATATGCTGAGTAATGATTAGAAAATCTAATATTTACTTGGATAGATGAAAAAAAGTAGAGATATATGTAAATTAAAAATAAAAATAACAAAAATTGGTATTGTCTTTTGACGAATAATTTAATATAATAATTTTAGTCAGAAAATTAAAAAATAGTAAAAGATATGGGGGGATTATTGTTGTTGAATCAAAAAATGAAGCTAGTAATAGCAGATGACAACAAAGATTTTTTAGATATTTTAATGGAATTTATCAATAGACAAGAGGATATGGAAGTCGTGAATGTGGCAAGCAATGGTGAAGAAGCATGTGTGATGATTCAAGAAAATCAGCCAGACATTGTAATTTTAGATGTCATTATGCCTTATTTAGATGGGATTGGGGTACTTGAAAGAGTGGCTACCATGAGCTTAGAAAAACGACCTCTATTTGTGATGCTTTCTGCTGTAGGTCAAGATAAAATTACAGAAAGAGCTCTTATGTTAGGTGCAGAGTATTATATTGTCAAACCATTTGATATGGAAACTTTAGCAAATCGTATCAGACAACTTAAAAATATGGCACTTTCTAATAGTAATAATAATATGGTGATTTCTTCTGTATCAGCAAGTAGTATGGGAACTAATAGTTCGTTACTTCCTAAATCAAAAGGAATGCCATCTGCACATAATTTAGAAACAGAAGTAACCAGTGTGATTCATGAAATTGGTGTACCAGCACATATTAAAGGATATCAATATCTAAGAGATGCCATCATCATGGTCATTAATGATATGGATATCTTAAATTCTATTACAAAACAGCTCTATCCATCTATTGCAAAGCAATATAATACAACGCCAAGCCGTGTAGAGCGTGCTATTCGTCATGCGATTGAGGTGGCATGGAGTCGTGGTAAGATGGATACCATTGATAAACTTTTTGGATATACAGTGAATAATGGTAAAGGCAAACCTACTAAT
>JARKVN010000099.1 GCA_029851645.1 Cellulosilyticum sp.
GGGTGATATGGTCTGTCAATTATATTTAACCCTAAGGCACTGGCTATTTTCATGTCTAAAATTATGGAAATTACTTAATATAAAGCTGTCAATGGAAATAAAAGTTAATAACTAAACATCAATGATAGAAAATAGTTTTTAATCCTTTCAAATATTTCTTTGTCAATCCTCTATCAGATATCATTTATCTGATCATATCACCTTATTTCCACTCATATTATTCATATATTTTGGATATTTTTAGTTATTTCATAATATTTTATACTTATTATAATGTTTGCTTAGAAATTTAACAGGTGTGATATGGGATGGAGCAAATTTAGAGGACGCTTTATTTGATGAAGAATAGGCTCTAAAAGGAATGTATGTTCTGTTTTATGCCTATACATTTATATAGTACTATGATATAATTTGTTTCAGTAAATTTTCGTGTTGCATGTAGCACCTGATGTTATCTAGTATGAGGCAGTTTTAGAAATAGTATTTTAGTGATTTATATTTGTAAAAGTTTAAGAAGAGTTCAGGTATATGCTAAGTGAAAATGAGTGAGTTTTACGAATTTCAGGCATATACTTGAACTTTTTTTAGTTCACTACGGAGGTGAAAAGAGAAATGAAGTTTAGATTAAACAGTGAATTTCAGCCAACTGGCGATCAACCACAGGCTATTGAGCAGCTTGCTCAAAGTATTCAAAAGGGTAATAGATATCAAACTTTATTGGGGGTAACAGGGTCTGGGAAAACTTTTACTATGGCAAATATTATTGAAAAAGTACAAAAACCAACATTAATATTAGCACATAATAAAACTTTAGCAGCACAACTTTATAGTGAGTTTAAAGAATTTTTTCCTGAGAATGCAGTAGAGTATTTTGTATCCTATTATGATTATTATCAACCAGAAGCTTATGTACCACAAAGTGACACGTATATTGAAAAGGATTCAAGTATTAATGAGGAAATTGATAAGCTCCGTCACTCGGCTACAGCCGCATTATGTGAAAGGAAAGATGTTATTATTATTGCCAGCGTTTCTTGTATTTATGGGTTAGGAGATCCTGTGGACTATTCAGAACAAGTCTTATCACTAAGAGTAGGCATGGAGATGGATCGTGATGATGTACTAAGAAGGTTAGTACATATTCAATTTACTAGAAATGATATGGACTTTCAAAGAGCTACCTTTAGGGTACGAGGCGATACGGTGGAGATTATTCCTGCTAACCAATCAGAGCAGGCGATTCGAGTAGAATTCTTTGGTGATGAGATTGATAGAATTGCAGAGATAGATGCTTTAACGGGGGCAGTATTAGGGCATCGTGAGCATGTTGCCATTTTTCCTGCTTCTTTTTATGCGATTTCAAGTGAGAAAATGGAGAAAGCTATTGCACGAATTGAAGAAGAGCTTGAAGAGCGCTTAAAAGTGCTTAAAAGTGAAGATAAGTTATTAGAGATGCAGCGTCTAGCTCAACGTACACATTTTGATATTGAAATGCTTAGAGAAATGGGATATTGTTCTGGTGTAGAAAATTATTCTAGGCATTTATCTGGGAGAGAAGAAGGTGAAACGCCCTTTACGCTATTAGATTATTTTAAAGAAGATTATCTCATGATTGTGGACGAATCGCATATGACCATCCCACAAGTAAGGGCAATGTATAATGGAGATAGAGCTAGAAAAACAGTTTTGGTAGACTATGGTTTTAGATTACCTTCTGCATTAGATAATAGACCACTTAAGTTTGATGAATTTGAGAATAAAATCAATCAAATTCTTTTTGTTTCTGCTACACCAGCTCAATATGAATTGGAGCATTCATTATGTATCGCAGAACAATTGATTAGGCCAACAGGTTTATTAGATCCTAAAATTGAAATTAGACCAGTTAAGGGACAAATTGATGACTTATTGGGTGAAATTCAAAAGGTAACTTTAGCACAGGGTAAGGTGATGATTACAACATTAACCAAACGTATGGCTGAGGATTTGACGACTTATATGCAAGAAGTAGGCATCAAGGTTAAATATTTACATTCAGATATTGATACGTTAGAACGTATTGAAATTATTAGGGATTTGCGGATGGATGTATTTGACGTGTTAGTAGGTATCAACTTATTAAGAGAGGGACTAGATATTCCAGAGGTTAAGTTGGTGGCTATTTTAGATGCCGATAAGGAAGGCTTTTTACGTTCTGAAACATCACTCATTCAGACGATTGGACGTGCCGCACGTAATGCAGATGGACGAGTGATTATGTATGCAGAACACATGACACATTCTATGAAGCAGGCGATTTCTGAAACAGCAAGACGCCGTCAAATTCAAGAAGCATACAACGAGGCTCATGGTATTGTGCCACAGACGGTTAAGAAAAAGATTCGAGATTTGATTGTAGCAACTAAGTCAGTTAAGGAAGAGCAGTCTATTTTATCTGAGAAAGACCCAGAATCTATGAGTAGGGAAGAATTAGAAAAGCTTATGAAGAAAGTAGAAAAAGATATGAAGAAAGCTGCTACAGAATTACAATTTGAGAAAGCAGCCCAGCTTCGTGATACGCTCATTGAACTCAAAAAAGCTTATATTGCTAAGTAGATGAAGCAATAGATGATCATTTTTAGAAATTCCAATTTCTAACTGATACAAAATAGCTAGATATATAATAGATGATGTGATATTATAGAGAATAATAGCGATAAGCTGAAATATTTGTTTGTCAAAATGGAGGATGCGATGGATAATGTAATGATCATAGGTATAGCTGGAGGAACGGGTTCAGGAAAGACAACATTAACACAAAAAATCAAAAAAGTTTTCGGTGAGAATGTGGTCGTTTTATCACATGATTACTATTATAAATCAAATTCAGACCTGCCTTTTGAAGAACGTATCACATTAAATTATGATCATCCAAATGCTTTTGATACCAATTTACTCATTGAGCATTTAAAAGCACTTAAAGAAGGAAAGACGATTTATCATCCTGTTTATTCTTTTGTGGAGCACACAAGACTAGAAGAAACCATAGAAACGAAACCAGCAAAAGTTATTGTCGTAGAGGGGATTTTAATTTTTGAAAATCAAGAGCTATGTAAATTAATGGATGTAAAAGTTTTTGTAGATACAGATGCAGATTTGCGTATTCTTAGAAGGTTGCTTCGAGATGTAAAAGAGCGAGGAAGAGACTTAGATTCTGTTATCAACCAGTATATTAGTACGGTTAAACCTATGCATGAGCAGTTTGTGGATCCAAGTAAAAAGCGTGCAGATATTATTATTCCTGAAGGGGGATTTAATTCAGTTGCATTATCTATGTTGTTAGAGCAAGTAAAAAACTTTATTTCTGAAAACTAAAACGACTAAAGTCAAAAAGCCACCTAAGGTAAATCATCTTGGGTGATTTTTTGTTCAAATTTAAAGAAGGGAAACTTATGAAGAATAAAATTGTCATAAAAGGTGCGAAAGAGCATAACTTAAAGAATGTTGACTTAGAATTAGAACGTGACCAATTAATTGTTTTTACTGGATTAAGTGGTTCAGGAAAATCCTCACTTGCCTTTGATACCATCTATGCAGAGGGACAAAGACGTTATGTAGAATCACTTTCTGCTTATGCAAGACAATTCTTAGGACAAATGGATAAGCCAGAGGTAGAGAGTATATCAGGGCTTTCACCAGCTATTTCTATTGATCAAAAGACAACGAGTAAAAATCCACGTTCTACTGTAGGAACGGTTACAGAGATTTATGATTATTTAAGATTATTATTTGCCCGTGTAGGAGTGCCACATTGTCCTAAATGTGGGAAGGAAATTAAGAAGCAAACCATTGACCAAATGGTAGATATGCTCATGAGTTTAGAGGAACGTACGAAAGTGCAGCTTCTTGCACCTGTTGTACGAGGAAGAAAAGGAATGCATGAGAAGGTGTTAGATACAGCACAAAAACAAGGCTTTGTACGTGCTCGAATTGATGGAGAGGTTTATGACTTATCAGAAGAAACAGTAAGCCTTGATAAAAATAAGAAGCATACGATTGAGGTGATTGTAGACCGTTTAGTCATCAAAGCAGGCATTGAAAAAAGGTTAACAGATTCTATTGAAACGGTTATGAAGTTATCTGAAGGCTTGATGTTAGTAGATGTGATAGGGGGAGAAGAAATACGTTTGAGTCAAAGTTTTTCTTGTCCAGATTGTAATATAAGCATTGAAGAATTAGAACCACGTTCTTTCTCATTTAATAATCCTCAAGGAGCGTGTCCAGCATGTACAGGATTAGGCGAACATTTAGAGGTGGATCCTGAACTTGTTATTCCTATTCCGAGTTTAACATTAAGAGAAGGGGCGATTGCTGTACCTGGATGGGGCTCTATTGGTAATCCAGAAAGCTATGCCTATGCCTTAATGAATGCTTTAATGGCTAAATACTCGTTTGATTTAGATACACCATTTAATGAACTATCTGATGTCGTTCAAAATATGATTCTTTATGGAACAGGTAAAGAAACCATTTCATTTACTTTCTCAGGAGAGTATGGTACTAAGCATTATGAATATGCCTTTGAGGGTGTTCTAGCAAACATTAAGAAACGTTATCAAGAAACGTCTTCTGAAGCGATGAAACAAGAATATGAAAGTTATATGACCAGTGTACCTTGTAGTACTTGTAAAGGGGCACGTTTAAAACCAGAGGTACTAGCTGTAACCATTTCGGACAAAAATATTGACCATTTAACGCATTTATCAATTGGGGACTTAAAAGCTTTCTTTGAAGAAGTGCGTTTGACGGACAGGCAAAGGCAAATTGGTGAACGGATTCTAAAAGAAATTAATGCTAGGCTGGGCTTTTTAGTAGACGTTGGATTAGACTATTTAACATTATCTCGTTCATCAGGAACTTTATCAGGTGGGGAAGCACAGCGTATTCGCTTAGCCACACAAATTGGATCAGGATTAGTAGGGGTATTATATATTCTAGACGAACCTAGTATAGGGCTTCATCAACGAGATAATGAGAAATTGATTCAAACTTTGGTACGTTTAAGAGATTTAGGAAATACTCTTATTGTGGTAGAGCATGACGAAGACACCATGTATGCAGCGGATTGGATTGTAGATATTGGACCAGGTGCAGGGGAGCATGGAGGAGAGGTCATTGCTTCTGGACCTGTGGATAAGATTCTCGAGTGTGAACATTCTTTAACAGGTGCCTATCTAAGTGGTCGTAAGAAGATTAATATTCCAGAAGTAAGACGAAAAGGAAATGGTAATACCTTAACACTAACAGGAGCAAAAGCAAATAACCTAAAAAATGTAACCCTTAAGTTACCACTAGGGACATTAACTTGTATTACTGGTGTTTCAGGCTCAGGAAAAAGTACACTCATTAATGAAATATTACTGAAACGTTTAGCAAGAGATTTAAATAGAGCAAAAGTTAAACCTGGTACGCATAAAGAGATTAAAGGGATGGAAAACTTAGATAAAGTCATTAACATTGACCAATCTCCTATTGGTAGAACCCCTCGCTCGAATTCAGCGACTTACACAGGGGTCTTTGACCAAATTCGTGATTTATTTGCACAAACTAATGAAGCTAAGATGAAAGGGTATCAAAAAGGACGTTTTAGTTTTAATGTAAAAGGTGGACGTTGTGAAGCCTGTCAAGGGGATGGTATGATTAAAATAGAAATGCACTTCTTACCAGATGTTTACGTTCCTTGTGAAGCTTGTAAAGGACAGCGTTATAATAGAGAAACGTTAGAAGTAAAGTATAAGGATAAGTCCATTGCAGACGTCTTAGATATGACCATTGAAGATGCCTTAAAGTTCTTTGAAAACATTCCAAGTATATCGCGTAAGCTTCAAACTTTAGTGGATGTAGGGCTCTCATATATTAGGCTCGGGCAACCTTCTACAACGCTTTCAGGTGGAGAGGCACAGCGTGTGAAATTAGCCACTGAGCTTAGTAAACGTAGTACTGGTAAAACCATTTATATTTTAGATGAACCAACAACAGGACTTCATTTTGCGGACGTAGATAAGCTCATTGGCATTTTAGAGCGCTTAGTGGATGCAGGAAATACGGTTGTTGTGATTGAGCATAATTTAGATGTGATTAAAGTAGCTGATCATATTGTTGATTTAGGACCTGAAGGTGGCTTTAGAGGAGGAACGATTATTGCTCAAGGAACGCCTGAACAAGTAGCAGAAAATGAAAAATCTTATACCGGTCAATTCTTAAGGAAAATGTTAGATAAGTAATAGAAAAAGGACGCAGTTTTTGAATGACTGCGTCCTTTTAAATAGCTATTTTACCAGCTTTTTCATTTCATCAGCAACAAACTGAACCTTAGTTCCAATAACAACTTGAACAGAGGTTTTACTTGGACGAATGACACCTGCAACACCTGCAGATTTGATTTTCTTTTCGTCCACTTTGGTGTAGTCAACAATTTCTAGTCTCAGCCTGGTGATGCAGTTGTCAATAGAAGTTAGGTTTTCCTTTCCACCAAGACCTTCTAGAATGGTAGTAGCAACAGAAAGAAAGTCTTCATTTGATAAAGTAACTTTAACCTCATTCTCATCGTCATCTTCTCTACCAGGTGTTTTGAAGTTAAATTTTACGATGGCAAAGCGGAATACTACATAGTAGATAATACCACATACAATACCGATTGGAATGAGATAAAGAGGATTTAATGCCATAGGCGCTTTAAAGCTTAAGAGCCAGTCAATGAAACCAGCACTGAAGTTGAAACCAGATCTTACTGGAAGTAAAGCGACGACAAATAAGGAAATACCTGTTAGTAATGCATGGATAACATATAAGCCAGGAGCTAGAAACATAAATGCAAACTCTAAAGGTTCTGTAACACCAGTTAGGAATGAACAAACAGAAGCAGCTAGAAGTAGACCAGCAGCCATTTTCTTTTTGTTACTTTTTGCAGTGTGATACATAGCCAATGACGCAGCAGGTAGACCGAACATCATAACTGGGAAGAAACCAGACATATACATACCAGTCTGTCCTAGGACCCCACCATCTTGTATGCCCCAGAATCTAGCAATATCACTGATATTTGCCACATCAAACCAGAAAACTGAGTTAAGCGCATGATGTAGACCAACAGGAATGAGTAGACGGTTGAAGAAACCATAAATACCAGCCCCTATAGCACCAAGGCTAATGATACCTTCACCAAATGCAACGAGTGCAGCATAGATAACTGGCCATATAAAGAATAGAATTAAACAAGCTACCAAACTGACAACGGAGGTCACAATGGCAACAGAACGTTTTCCACTAAAAAAAGACAGCGCATCTGGAAGCTTAGTATTTTTAAATTTATTGTAACACATAGAACCAATGATACCCGTTAAGATACCAATAAATTGGTTATTGATTTTTGAAAATGCTGGAGAAACCTCTTCAACAGGAATACCTTTAAACATAGCTACAGTTCCAGGTGCTAAAACGGTTTGAACCATCAGCCAAGAAACAATACCAGCCAGTGCAGCAGTTCCATCATTATCATCTGACATACCAATAGCAACACCAATAGCAAAGAGGATTGCCATGTTATCAATAATGGCCTTTCCTGATTGAACTAAAAAGGCAGCAATGGCACTTCCAGTTCCCCATCCATCTGGATCGATCCAGTAACCAAGTCCGAGTAAAATACCAGCAGCAGGTAAACAAGCTACTGGGAGCATCAAGGATTTTCCTAACTTCTGTAGATATTTCATCATAGAAATACTCCTCCCTTTTCTGAAAAAATAAAAATTTTTCATTGATATTTATATGATATTGTGAAAAATGTTGAGTGTCAATATAAATAATTAATTATTTTATGTTAAAGAATACAATTTATTTAGAAGAAATATAGATTAATGTGACATTCAATAGTTGAAAAGAGTAAGAAGTAACAATAGAAAAAGGACGTGAATTTTTGATAACTGCGTCCTTTTTCTATTACTCCTATTTATTTGTCTTTGATTATTTCCAAGTTAATAAAGATAAGCTACCATTTCTCCAAGATGCAACTCTACTATCACGAGCCGCATCATCATAGAGATAGAAGGTTACTTCATAAGATGTATTGTACTCGTTTTGAATAGCTTCAGCTATATCTGCCAAATCATTTTTTAGATCTTTATCTGAACTACGATTATTCCATTTTTCTTTATCTTCTGTTGATGGTGTTTTGAGGTAAAGAGAAGCTGTAATCGTTTCTTTTGAATCACTTAAGATAACATCAGCATCTCGAATCACTAAATGATCTATAGAGCTTGAAGAGAGGAAAGAGTAGTCATTTAAGATAAAGTCTTCAATCTCATCTTGATCTAATTGAATAATGGCTTCTCCAGAATAGCTACCAGTTTGTGAATAATTAAAGCTGTATCTCTCTGTTGAATTATAGGTAACTGTTCCTGTAATAGCTAGTCCGGGATGTCTTTTTGATAAGCTGTCACAAACAGACTCTAAGAAAAGGTCAATTTGTTTAGTAGAGCGCCCAGTAAAGGCTCTATCATAATTAGATTTTGTATAATTGATAGTAAGTAATAATCTAGATGAAGATTTTCTTATATCAAAGTCATCAAATGAAATGTCACTAAAGTAGTTAGCGAACTCTGAGTAAAGGGCGTTTTCACTAGCTTGAAGCTGAGCTGTTGTGATATCTGTGCCTGTTGTAGGTTTATTGTTTGAAGAATTTGATTTATAGCTTTCAAGCTCCTCTTTGGCTTTTGTAAGTTCTGACTTAACTTGTGTCAGTTCAGATTGGATTTTTGAAAGTTCCATTTGAGAAAGTGTTAAATTATACTTTGCAGCAGAAAGTTCTTGCTGTAGTGCAGAAGTATCACCTGCTGTATTGGTAATAGAAACGGTATTAGTTGAACCATTCCAATTTACTTCAGCACCTAAGATTTCACTAATACCACGAAGTGGTACATAAACTGAGCCATCTACAGCAAAAGGTTCTACAGCTAAAGGTTTAGATGCGCCATTGTAAGTCACACCAATGTTTCTATATGTAGCTTGAATATTCTTAGTTCCACTAGTTGCAGCAACGGTACTGGCGCCAACAACGGCACTTAAACCAAGAACAAGGCAAAGTCTTTTATAGTTTTTGCTCATTTTCATTTTTATACCCCCTAAAAATTTTTATGTTTATATAAAATACAAGTTTAAGTATAAATAAAAAAATATAAAATATCAATTGGTTCGATAAAATATTATACTTTCTTAAAAAGAATGAAATCATATAGTAATAAACTAAGCTATGCTATAATGTCTTTAAATAGAAAAAACAAAAGGAGGCAGCAATGTTTCACATAGAAGAAGAACTGAAAAAGTTGCCTGATTTACCAGGTGTTTATTTAATGAAGAATGAATCAGGGCATATTATTTATGTAGGGAAAGCTATCAATCTAAAAAATCGTGTAAGACAGTATTTTCAAAGCTCTAAAAATCATTCTATTAAAGTCAAAAAAATGGTACAGCATATTGCTAGTTTTGAATATATTATTACGCGTTCAGAGGTGGAAGCGCTTGTTTTAGAATGTAACTTAATTAAGAAGTTTGATCCTAAATACAATATTCGTTTAAAAGATGACAAGACCTATCCCTATATCAAGATTAACGTGCAAGATGCGTTTCCAAAGATGACCATTGTAAGACAAATGAAAAAGGATGGGGCGAAATATTTTGGACCCTATACCAATACCAGTGCTATGTGGGAGTTAGTGGAAATTATAAAGAATACATGGCAGCTGAGAACTTGTTCTAGAAACCTACCAAGGGACATAGGGAAAGAACGTGCTTGTCTCAACTATCATATTGGAAAATGTCAAGCACCCTGTGAGGGGAAAATGAGTCAAGAAGCGTATAAGAAGATGACGGATGAAGTATTAGCTTTTTTAAGTGGTAAATATAAGGAAGTGATTAAGAAGCTACAAGAAGATATGATGATGGCATCAGAGGCGTTACAGTTTGAAAAAGCTGCTCAGTTAAGAGATCAGATTTTGGCTATTGAGAAGATAGAGCAAAAGCAAACAGCGACTTTAAGTACTCTTTTAGATCAAGATGTGATTGCCTTTGCTAAAAGTCCAGAAGATACGTTGATTCAAGTTTATTTTGTAAGACAGGGGAAATTAATAGGAAGAGAACATTTTTATTTACGAGATACAGAGGATGAAACCATTGAAGATGTTTTTAGGGATTTTGTTGTCCAGTTCTATGCCAATGCTACTTTTATACCTAAAGAAATTGTGATTGAGCGCGTGCCAAGTGAAGTAGAAGTTCTAGAAAGCTATTTATCTGAAAAGAGAGGAAGTAAAGTAAACTTGATTACACCTCAGAAAGGAACTAAACATGGTTTAATGGAACTGGCTAGTAAAAATGCTGAAGTGACTTTAAGCCAATTTGGAGAGCAAATTAAAAAAGAGCAGGAACGTACTCAAGGAGCAGTTGTAGAAATTCAAAAAGCTATGCATTTAGAAAATCCCCCTTTTCGCATGGAGGCTTATGATATTTCCAACACCCAAGGCATACAATCTGTAGGAGGGATGATTGTTTTTGAAGGTGGAAAACCTAAGAAAAGTGATTACCGTAAATTTAAAATAAAAAGTATTTTTGGTCCTAACGATTATGGTAGTTTAGAGGAGGTGCTAGATCGGCGTTTTAATCGAATGAAAACCGAAGAAGAGACAAGCTTTAGTAAGATGCCAGATTTAATTTTAATGGATGGTGGAAAAGGTCAAGTAAGTATTGCTGAGAAAGTGCTACACAAATATAGCTTATCCATTCCTGTTTGTGGTATGGTTAAAGATGATAAGCACCGTACAAGAGGACTACTTTATAAAGGAGAGGAGATTCTCTTAGAAGGTCGGTCAGAAGGCTTTAAACTCATCACACGAATTCAAGATGAGGTGCACCGTTTTTCTATTGAATATCATAAGAAGCTTCGCAGTAAAGCACAGGTTCAATCAGTTTTGGACGAAATTCCTGGGGTTGGAAAGGAAAGAAAGAAGATTTTAATGATGCATTTTAAGGGGATAGAAAACTTAAAAGGGGCAACTTTAGAGGAACTTGAACAAGTAGAGGGCATCCCTAATCAGGTGGCACATAATATTTATCAATTTTTTCATGGAAATAAACAATAATTAGACAAAAACTTATCTATAAAGGAGATAGGAAAATCGTTTTTAAAATGATATAATGAATAAGCGAAATGAGGGCTTAAGGAGGAAGAAAATGTATTCTGTAACAGTAGAACAAATGAAGGAACAATTTAAACTAGAACTAGTAACACCAGATATTGAGTATAAACATCGTAAAATTACTCAATGTGATGTGAATAGACCAGCCCTTCAACTTGCTGGTTTTTTTGATTATTTTGATCCAACAAGATTACAAATTATTGGTAAAGTCGAATATTCTTATTTAGAAAAAATGAGTGAAGAAGAGCGCAATAAGAAAATCAAGCGCTTAATGAATTATACAGACATTCCTTGTATTGTGATTTGTCGTGAAGAACTTGAGGCATCAGAGTACATGCTAGAATGTGCAAGAGCAAGTCAAATTCCTATCTTCAAAACATCTATGCCAACATCAAGTTTTCTAGCAGAAGCAAATAGATGGCTTCATGTAGAACTTGCTCCAAGATTATCTATGCATGGTGTACTGGTAGATATTTATGGTGAGGGGGTTCTGATTACAGGAGAAAGTGGCATTGGAAAAAGTGAGACAGCCCTTGAACTTATTAGACGTGGGCATCGTTTAGTAGCTGATGATGCTGTAGAAATTAAAAAAGTTTCAGAAAGGACTTTATTAGGTTCTGCACCAGAAGTGATTAGACACTTTATTGAGGTAAGAGGTATTGGAATTGTAGATATTAAACAAATCTTTGGTGTAGGCTCTGTTAAAGAGATGAAAAATATTGACTTAATTGTCAGATTAGAATCTTGGGATCAAAACAAGCAATATGATCGTTTAGGATTAACGAATGAGTTTACGGACATTATGGGTATTAAGGTAGTTACTAATTCAATTCCAATTCGTCCAGGAAGAAATGTAGCTATTATCTGTGAAACAGCAGCTGTTAACTTTAGACAAAAGAAAATGGGGTATAATGCAGCAGAAGCACTTAATGCTCGAGTGATGGAAAATTTACAAAAAAGCAAATTCTAAAGTATGATTTAGGGAGGGGATACAATGTATTATTTAGGTGTTGATTTAGGTGGGACAACGATTAAAGTTGGGTTAGTAAATGAATCCTATGAAATCCTTCAAAGTATCAGTGGTCCAACAGGAAGAGAAAGAAGTGCAGAGGCCGTTCTAAAAGACATGGCGATGCTTTGTAAAGAAGTCATCAATAGACAAGGGATTACAGAAAAGGATATTCATTCAATTGGAATTGGAAGTCCAGGAATTGCATCACCAAGCGAAGGAATGATTATATCATCTAGTAACTTAAATTTTGACCATGTTCATGTAAGAGAAGAGATTCAAAAATATATCAAGACAGATGTTTATGTTGAAAATGATGCAAACTGTGCCGCATTAGGAGAAGTTATCTGTGGCGCTGCTACAGGTGAGAAAAATGTGATCGTGGTAACACTTGGAACAGGTGTAGGCGGAGGTATCATTTCAGATGGCAAAATTAATAGAGGAAGCTTCTGTGGTGCTGGGGAAATTGGACATCATGTGATTTGTTACGATCATGGGTTACCATGTGGTTGTGGGCGTAAAGGATGTTGGGAGCAATATGCTTCTGCAACGGCTTTAATTAGACAAGCTCAAGAAGCAGTAGAAAAAGCACCTGATAGTAAGATTTTAAGTCTTTCAAGTGAAGGAAAAGCTGAAAATATTAATGCTAAAGTGGTATTTGATGCAGCCCAGGCAGGCGATCAAGTGGCTCAAGAGGTTTTAGAAAAATATTTTAGATATATTGCTTGTGGTCTAACCAACTTAATTAATACATTGGAACCAAGTGTTGTGGTACTAGGTGGTGGCATGAGTGCTCAAAAAGAGTACTTGACAGAGCCTGTTACCAAATACATACAAGAAGAAATGTATGGTTGCTTAACATTAAAAACTAAGATTAAAGCAGCTACACTTGGAAATGATGCAGGAATTATTGGTGCAGCATTCCTTGGAACAACCTTATAAATCATAGAAAAAATAGTAGAAGTGGGTAAGGTACTGAAAAATATCAGGACTTTACCCATTTTTTATAAGAGAATCTGTTGTTATTTGAAGGAAAAATGTTATATAATAGCACTAATATGAAAGAGGAGGAATACATCATGGATGAACAAAAATCACCTTTGCTATCACTAGATGTTAAATTTAAAGTAAAGGATGTACTCAGATATAATTTATCTGTAGCTGGAAAAAATATTGTGAACTGTATCGTATTAGGCATAGGTGCTCTAGTATTGATTTTTTTCTTTTATAAAATGTTTACATCATCTGAGCGAGTGGATGTTTTTATTGCGAAAAATGTGATGTTATTAATTGTTCCAGTGTTAATCTTTGTTATGATCCCTTGGAGGGTATGGCAAATCACACTTTCTCAAATGCAACAACCTGCTTTTGCATATGGTGTCAATTATACATTTTCTAAAGAGAACATTGTATTAGATATAGGAGAAGCAAGTGAAGCGATGCCATGGGATTTATTTGTTAAGATTGTAGAAACAAAACATGATTTTAGATTTTATATCAATCAGATTAGTGCACAAATCATTCCTAAACATAATATGACACCAGAACAACTTCAACTATTAAAAGAAATGATTGGCGAAGTCGCACCAACAAGAAGTCAATTAAAATAAATGAAAGCAGGAATTTATGAAGAAGTTATTTCATCTTTCAACCACTCCTAAACAATTACGTATGTTTGAGGGAGATTGGGAAGAAATTAAGCAGTTTGTAGGTAAAAATCAAATGGATGGCATAGAATTAGGGCTCACCTTAGACTATGACATAGAACAAATTCCTAAGGAGATTATAGAAGGCGTTCACCTAAGTTTTTATCCCATGTGGGTAGATTTTTGGAGACAAGACGAAGAGAAGCTTTCCCAATTATTTGCCACTAAAGAAGAAAGAAATGCCTATTATCAAGGAGATTCACCAGAGTGTTTAGTTACAAGTTATAGAAAGCAATATGAAAGGGCTAAAGCATTGGGTGCTAAATACATGGTGTTTCATGTAAGTCATGTACTTCCTGAAGATTCTTTTACATGGGAATTTACGTATTCAGATAAAGAGGTGATGATAGCCACCTTAGAACTTATCAACTCAGCCTTTCCTAAAGAAGAAAATGGCCCTTTACTTTTATTTGAAAACCTATGGTGGCCAGGGCTTAATTATAAAGATTCTGAGCTCACCAAGTGGTTTATTGAACAGGTAGAATATCCTAATAAAGGCTATTTAGTAGACATCTCACATTTAATTCTAAATAATAAAGAAATCGGAACAGAGCAAGAGGCCTATTTCTATATTAAACAGATTATCAAGTCATTAGGTGAAACTAAACAATGGATTAAAGCAGTTCATCTTAACAAAACCTTGCCAAAACGTTATATGCAAAGAGACCATGGTTACTTATTAAAGAAGTACCGAGAAATAAAGGATAGTAAACAGAAACTCACCTTATTAAAAAAACATATTCAAGCTTTGGATGGTCACATACCATTTGATCATCCCATTGCCAAAAAGATAGTGGCGTTAATAAACCCAGAATATTGTGTTTATGAAACAGCACCCAAGTCGAGATATGAATTAGCTTATTTTATTAAAAAGCAAAATGAAGCCATGAAATAAAAAAGAAGAATCTGTCAAAAGGGGCGAGTTCTTGACAAAAATAGGATTTTTGCATATAATAATTTTGTAATAATTACTTAATAAGTCGTAATGAAAAGGTAAATTAAGAGCCTATAAAAATAGAGATTAAGTGAAGCGTAATAACATGGAGGACTTGAAAGTGAGATTAAAACAAACATTAAAAGCTGCACTGGTTGCAGCAGTTTTTGTGTTACCAAGCTTAGCTTATGCACAAGCCTATGGAACGGTGGCAACGGAAACCTTAAATGTAAGATCAGGTGCCAAATTAGAGGCATCTATTGTGGAACAAATTGGATTAGGTGATTCCGTTGAGATTATTTCAGAACAAGGTGGTTGGTTAAAGCTTATATTAAAGGATGATAAGAGAGCTTTTGTAAAGGCAGAATATATCAATGTACATAGGGTACTTGCTGTTGTAGATGTAAATGATGGACTTAACGTAAGAGACTATCCTTCGACAGAGTTAGGAAATGTTATTGGTCGTTTTAGTTCAGGAGATGAAATATCAGTAGAATACCGAGTAGGTGACTGGTATAAAGTAAGCCAAGAAGGTTTTGAAGGCTATGTAAGTAGAGACTATATTAAAAATAGTAGCGATGTAGATTTTTTAAGCTATTTACCAAACGAAAAGCTTACTAAAATTGAACGTATGACTGTCACTCAAGAAGAAGCTTTAGCAGTAATGGTTGAAGTAGAAGAGGAAGTAGAAGAAAGTACCAATAGTACACCTTCTAAGGGAAGCTCATCTAATACAAGTACTAATAGTAGCAGTACTTCAGCTAAGCCTAATAAGGGAGCTGTTAATAACAGTTCATCAAGTGGCTCAGCATCAGGACAAGCAGTTGTAGATTATGCAATGCAATTTTTAGGAAATCCATATGTGTATGGCGGAAATAGTCTAACAAATGGTGTGGATTGTTCAGGATTTACATCACAAATTATGAGGCGCTTTGGTATTAGTTTAAATAGAAGTTCTAGCGCACAATATGCCAATAATGGTTATTCAGTAAGTCGGGATAGCTTACAAAAAGGAGATTTATTGTTCTATGGCTATAATGGAAGAGTCTCTCATGTGGCAATTTATATTGGCGGAGGTCAAGTGATCCATGCTAATGATGAAAGAACAGGAATCTGCATTAGCAATGCTTTCCCATCAAGAGGTAAACCTTACATTGGTGCAAAACGAGTTTTATAATGAGAAATGAACTGACATTAACTGATTACAATCGGTTAATGTCAGTTCATTTTTTATATTTTATAAGAAAAATTTAAATCTAATAAGCCAGATTAAGGGGCTAGGTGAGAAGTTGGGATTTCATTATAAATATGATAAAATAGGGGCATATATTAGATAAAGAAGGTGAAGAAATGGAAAAAGTTGAATTTATTGTAGGGCGCTCAGGAGCAGGCAAAACAACCTATTGTTATGAGGGAATTGAAAATAAGTTAAAAGAAAGTCATTACGATACCCTAATGTTACTAGTCCCCGAACAATTTAACCTTCAAACACAAAGAGATTTGGCAACTCGATTAGCACCAGGTTTACTGCGTGCAGAAATCATGAGTTTTAATGTATTAGCTAGAGAAGTTTTTAGGGAAGTTGGAAAGACTGAAACAACAGTTATAGAAGATTTAGAACGAATGATTATTTTAAGACGGGTGATAGAGTCTCATAAAAAGGAAATCGTCTTTTATAAAAAGAACTTAAATAATATAGGTTTTCTAGAGGCTATCAATCGCCTCATTACTGTTTTAGAACAGGCAGGTATGGGGAAAGAAGAATTACATGAACTTGTGCAAGATGAAAAAACTGGCTTATTATTTCAAAGTAAATTATCAGATATAGAAATGATTTATGAGCATTTTAATACGTATTTAGGCGAGCAGTTTGTTACCATTGAAAAGAATATGACCCTTTTAGCCCATCTGATTCAAAAAAGTAAGAAGTTAGAACAAACTTATTTATGGTTAGATGGTTTTTATGGCTTTACACATGCCCAGCTTCTCATTATTAAGGAGCTTATGAAAAAGGTGAAAGGGATGGTAGTGACCTTACCTATGGATAAAGCCTATACCAAAGCAGAAGGCATTAGACTGACCAATCCGTTTTATGAGAGTATTATTAATATGCAGAAAATCATGGGCTTTTGCGAAGAAGTAGGTTGTGGTTTTGTGGTGAAGGAGGTTAAGCTTTCGGATGCTTTAAGAGCTAAAAAGGAAGAGAGTTTAACTTACTTAGAAGAAAATTATCTTAAATCTTATCAAAAGCCCTATGCCCATGAAACGAGTGCAATGACTTTAAGAAGTTATAGTAGCCGAAGAGATGAGGTAGAAGAAGCGGTTAAGGAGATGGTGCGTTTAGTTAGGGATGAGGGATATCGCTATCATGAAATGGCAGTCATTGTGGGAGATTTAGCAGCTTACAAAACGCAACTAGAAAGTACGTTTAAAGAGTATGAAGTGCCTTATTTCTTAGACATGAAGCGTAATATTCATACCAACAGTCTAGTGGCAACTTTGGAGAGTGTATTAGATGTTTTAACAAGCTCCTATAGTTATAAGAGCATCATGAGCTTATTAAGAACTTATATGCTTCCTATTGAGAAAGAAGAAATTGATGAACTAGAAAACTACTTACTTGCCTATGGAATTAAAGGGAAAAAGAAATGGCAGGGAGAATGGACTTTTGAAAAAGATGAAGTGCAGCAAGCACATATTAATGAGATTAAAGAAAAGGTTCTCATGCCCATTAGAAACTTAGAGCAACATCTTTCAGAGGTAAAGGAGGATGGGCAGTATGATGTTGTTGGTATTACGAAAGCATTATACTACTTTTTAGAGGAAATAGGAGCTTATGGGAGTTTACAAAAATTAATTCATAAAAGTAAGAAGCTAGGCAATCGATTATTAGAATTAGAAAATACCCAAATGTGGGGAAAAGTTATGGAGGTTTTTGAGCGACTCGTTGATATTTTAGGAGATGAAAAGCTTAATTTATTAACCTATAAAAGGATATTAGAAACAAGCTTTTCCTATATTAAGATGGGGGTTATTCCGCCTTCTAGAGATCAGGTTTTGATTGGTTCTATGGATAGAACAAGACTACCAAGGCTTAAAGCTTGTTTTATTTTAGGGACAAATGAAGGGTTAATTCCTAAAGTTGAGGAGAGTGGGAACTTATTTTCTGATATGGATCGGGTCACATTAAGTGTATTATGTGAGAATGAAAGAGGACCCAAGGGAAGACTGAGTGATTTAATGATTAATCAGCCGCTTTATGGTGCACATTTTAAGATTTACACGATTTTAACTCGGGCGACCTATAAACTTTTTATTTCTGCGGCTTTAGCTGATGAAAATGGGAAGTTACTAAGACCTTCTATCGTGTACTTTAAATTAAAGAAAATGTTTGGAGAAAAGCCTAAAGCACCTAAGACGGTTTTAAGTGAGGTTGAAAAGCCAATGCCTGCCTTTGGCTATGTTGGGGGGATGTTAAGAGACTATTTGGAGGGAAGAGGGGAAGAAGGTGCTTGGAAAGATGTTGTCAGTTGGTTTGCTGAGGATAAAAGATGGCAAGAACGATTGAAGATGTTGACAGAATATTTATTTTATAGTAATCAGCAACATTATTTACAACCAGAAACCACCAAGTTACTTTATGGCAATCAGCTTCAAACAAGTATTTCGAGATTAGAAAGCTTTCGGCAGTGTGCATGCTGTTACTTTATGCGTTATGGTTTGAAGGCAGAAGAGAGAAGGTTATTTTCCATTGATCGTGCCAAGGTAGGGACACTTTTTCATGCTGCCTTAGAGCAATATCCTAAAGAATTAGAGAGGCTTGGAACCAGTTGGGTCAAAGCAACGTCTAAAGAAATGAAGCTAGGCGTTCAAAAGGCAACTGAATATGCTTTAGAGCGAATGAGTAGTGCGCAAAAAGAAACAGGGAAATTTAAATACATGGCTTCTAGGGTTGAGAAGATGACAGAACGTGCTGTAAAGGCACTTACAGCACACCTATTAAATGGAGCGTTTGTACCAGAAGGATATGAGATTAGCTTTGGAGAAGGACAAGGGTTTCCACCTATTCGTATTGAGATTGATGAAGAAAGACAAATAGAAATCAAGGGAACCATTGACCGTGTAGATGTGTTCTATAAAGGACCTCATGAGCAATATGTTAAAATTTTAGATTATAAATCTGGACAAAAGAATTTTAATTTAGTGGAAGTTTATTATGGGCTACAGTTGCAACTTTTACTGTATTTAGAGGCTTACTTAGAAAAACATCCTGAATATAAAGCAGGTGGGGTGTTCTACTTCCATATTAGTAATCCTTATGTCAATTATAAAGTAGGGATGAAAGAAGAAGAAATTGAGGCAAGTAGCTTAAAGCTCTTTAAGTTATCAGGGCTTGCTTTAAATGATTTAGAAGTGATTGAGGCATTAGATAAGAGTGGGACAGGGAGTACGATTCCTGTTTCTATTAATAAGGATGGTAGTTTAAAGAAGGGGTCTTCTGTTGCAACAAGCAAGCAGTTTAAGCAGCTAGAGACACATATTTTAGAAACTATAAGGGGCTTAGGAAAAGATATTTTAGAAGGTAAGGTAAGCGTTAGACCTTATGAATTAAATGGTAAAAATCCTTGTGATTATTGTATTTATCATACAATCTGTCAATTTAATGAAGAAATGCCAGATAATTGTTATGAGAAGCTAGATAAAATGAGTAAAGAAGAAATTTGGGAAGCGCTTCAAAAGGAGGGAAAATAAATGCCATCATGGACACCTATGCAACAGGCCGCTATTGATCAAAGGGGGGCCAACATTTTAGTTTCAGCGGCAGCAGGATCAGGAAAAACAGCAGTTTTAACGGAACGTGTTTTAAATCGTATTTTAGGAAGTAATGGAGAAAAAACAATAGAACTTGATCGGTTTTTAATTGTAACCTTTACAAGTGCAGCGGCTCAAGAAATGAAGGAACGTATTACTCATAAGCTTTCTAGTGTAATGAATGAACTATCAGAAGAAACCAGGGAGAATAGAGATTTATTAGACTATTTAGAAAAGCAAATGGCATTAATGCCACAAGCTTCTATTTCTACCATTCATTCCTTTTGCTTAAAGACCATCAAATCTTACTTTAACCGATTGGAGATTGATCCCAATATTAAGGTCGGTAACGAAGCCGAGCTTAGTATGATGCGTAGTGAAATTTTGGAAGAGTTGATGGAAGAATACTTAGAAGAAAAAAATGCTGATTTTATGGCGTTAGCAGAGGTCTACGGGAATGTACAAGGTCTTGAAAATTTGAAGGAACTCATTTTAGATGTATCAACTTTTTCAAAAAGTACCCTTTTTCCAGAGGTATGGCTTAAAGGTCAGGTGAAAAAGCTGAAGATGCCCTATGCCTCAATTAATGAAATGCCTTGGTCAGAAAGCTTTAAAAAGCAAATCCTAAGCATTTTAGCTGATTTAAATAAAATCTATGATAAGGCAATGGCATTATGTGAGAATCGTATAGGACCTATTCTTTATAAAGAAGCGATTGAAAGTGACAAAAATCAACTTAAAAGAATTGAGTATGACTTACCATTAGATGAAATGATACACATGATTCAAAGTATTAACTTTGTGGCACTTTCACGTAAGAAGCAAGAGTGTGATCCAGTCCTTAAAGAAAAAGTGAAAGCGTATAGAGACTTAGCTAAAGAAGTCATTAAGGGATTGCAAGAGGATTTAGCTTATGTACAGGACGAAAAGCTTCTTAAACAACTACCTGATGTAGGACGTTTAATGGAAACTTTAGTTCATGTGATTCAAGCCTTTGAAGTACGCTATAGCGTGCAGAAACAAGAAGCAGGAATTGTGGATTATCATGACTTAGAACACTTATGTTTAGAACTGCTCATTGAACCTGAATTAAATGAAGAGGGGGAAGTCGTTCAAATTCATTATACGGAAGTTGCAAAGGAGCTGAGTAGCTTTTATAAAGAAGTTTACATCGATGAATACCAAGACAGCAACACCGTACAAGAAACGCTACTTAAGGCAGTAGCGGAAGCAAATAGTGAAGAAGGCCCTACTCGTTTCATGGTAGGGGATATGAAGCAGAGTATTTATCGCTTCCGACTTGCTAATCCCCTTATTTTTGCTGAAAAATATCAAACATGGACTAAACATGATGGGAGATTAACCACTGATGAGAAGGAGATTTGTATTGATTTATCCCAGAACTTTAGAAGTCGTGCCAATATTTTAGAAGGTGTAAACGATTTATTTGAACAAGTGATGAGTGAAGAGGTAGGAGAACTTGCTTATGATGAATATGCCAAATTAAGAACAGGGAATCATTATACGGAAGGCAATCCAGAAACTTTATCAGAGGGCAGCTTAGCAGATGCTATTGAGCTTCATATTTTAGAAACAGATGAAACGGAAAACGAAGAGGAGACAGGATTAGAGAATTTAAAGGCAGCAGAAGGTGAGGCTTTAATGGTCGCTCAACTCATTGATCAATTATTAAGAGGAGAAGGGAATCCAACTCATATTTTTGATAAAGATTTGGGAGCCTATCGAAAGGTAGAGGCGCGAGATATTGTTATTTTGCTAAGAGCACCTTCTAGTAAAGCATCAATCTTTGAAAATGCCCTAATCAGTAAAGGGATCGGTGCTTATGCAGATATTTCTAATAATTTCTTTGAGGCACTAGAAATACAGACCATGTTAAGTATGCTTAAAATTATTGATAATCCACTTCAAGATATTCCATTAATTACAGTACTTCGCTCACCTATTGTTGGCATAAGTTTAGATGAGCTTGTTTATATTCGTAAAGCTTCAGAAACAGGATGTTTTTATGAAGCACTTAAAGTTTATTTAGAAAAAGAAGAAACTCAGCCGAAACTTAAGCCATTTATGGAGCTACTTATGGCTTATCGCGAAGAAAGTAGTGAGCTAAAGACAGAAGAACTTCTAGCTAGGCTTTATGTAGAAACGGGTTATTATCGCTATGCTGCCATGTTGCCCAATGGGGCTAAGAAAAAAGCGAATTTAGACTTACTAAAGAAATATGCAGCGGAATATGAGGCCAATAATCATGGTAAACTTTTTGGGTTTTTACAGTATTTAGATAGGCTAAGTAAAACATCAGAAGGGTTAAAGGAGGCCAAGTTAGTAGGAGAGAATGAAAATCTTGTTCGGATTATGAGTATCCATAAAAGTAAAGGTTTAGAGTTTAGTATTGTCTTTTTATGTGATACAGGTAAACGTTTTAACACTAATGATTTGATGAAAGATGTACTTTTGCATAGTGAATTGGGTCTTGCACCAGATTATGTAGATACAACTCAGTATGTGAAATATCCAACTTTACCTAAGCTGGCTATGAGTGAGCAAATTAAAGCAGAAAATATTTCTGAAGAAATGCGTGTTTTATATGTTGCTTTAACACGTGCTAAGGAAAAGTTATTTATTACAGGCACTTTACCGAAACTACAAGAGAGAGTAAAAAAATGGCAGATTTTTGGCAATCGGGAAAGTCATGCAGTGATGCCACTTGGAGTGAAACGAGGAGGTTCTTATCTGAATTGGATTGGACTCAGTTTATATGCACACTCAGGTGTCGATTTCTTTAGAGATTTAGTGGGGGATGAAGTAAAGGTACTTTTTGATGGTCAGTCTAAATGGCAGGTTAGAGTTTGGCAAAAAGAAGCATTAGGGGCATTGCAAGAAGCACGTCTTGAGGCGATAGAACAAAAGAAGGAAATTATTTATAACTGGGATACAGAAAAAGTATATAGTGAGTACAAAGAAGAAATTAATAGAAGACTTAGTTTTTCATATCCTTATGAAAAAGCAGTTTTATTGCCTACAAAAGTTTCTGTATCAGAGCTTAAAAGAAACCAGCAGTCTACGCCAGATGATGCCTATACCCTTCCAATTTATGACGAGGTGGAAGAGGCATCAATCCCTAGATTTATTAAAGGAGAAGAAACTTTAAAAGGGGCACAGAGAGGGACATTAATTCATAGTGTCTTTGAACATCTGGACTATTTGACCTATCAAGATGAAAAGGCTATTACTCAGGAAATAGAGCGTCTGATTATAGAACATCGTTTATCAGAAGATGTTTTAAAGGTTGTAAGTGTCAAACGTCTTGCTCAGATGGCGCAGTCTGATCTTGTAAATAAAATGAGACAAGCAAAACATGTTGAAAAAGAAAAGGCCTTTATTTATTTGGCTCAAGCCAATTTAGTGGATGAAAACTATCCTGAAGAGGAAGAGATTTTAATTCAAGGGGTGATAGATAGTTTCTTTATTGATGAAGAGGGCATTACAATTGTAGATTATAAAACGGATTATGTTGACCCAAGTAATAAGGCTGCCTCAAAAGAAAAGATTAAGAAAAAGTATAAAAAGCAACTCGATTTTTATACCATGGCATTAGAAGCGATTACGAAGATTTCAGTTGCCCATCGGTATATCTACTTGTATAATATCAATGAATGGATGCGCTTATGATAATGGAGGACAACATGATTAGACTAATAGCTACAGATATGGATGGCACATTATTAAATAGTAAAGGGGAACTATCACCACAGTTTCATGAGGTTTTCAACGATTTAAAAGCAAAGAATATATTATTTGCTGCAGCAAGTGGGCGTCAGTATTTTACTTTAGTTGAAAATTTTAAGGAAGTAGCAGATGAGATGCTTTTTATTGCAGAGAATGGAACTTATATTGCTTATAAGGGTGAAGAATTGGCTGTCTATCCCTTAGAGAGAAAGCTTGCTCATGAACTGATTAAAAGGGGAAGGGCATTAGGACTTTATATTATTTTAGCAACAAGTAAAGGTGCCTTTATTGAAAGTGAGGATGAAGCGTTTAACAAGGAAGTTTCCAAGTATTATATAAAAAATCAGATTGTAGAGGACTTGTTGCAAATAGAGGGGGATATTTTAAAGGTTACAATCTGTGATTTTGAAGGGGCTGAGCAGAATAGCTATAAGGCTTATAAAGACCTATCACATGAAGTCCAAATTTGTGTAGCAGGTGAAATTTGGTTAGATATGATGGCAAATGGTGTGAATAAAGGAAGGGCTATTCAAGAAATACAAAATAAAATGAATATAAGCTATGATGAGACAATGGTGTTTGGAGACTATCTTAATGATCTTGAAATGCTAAAAAGTGCCTATCATAGCTATGCTATGGCAAATGCTCATCCCCAGGTTAAAGAGATTGCACGTTTTATAGCAAAAAGTAACGATGAAGAAGGTGTTATTGAAAAAATTAAGGAGGTTATATAAGGTGAATAGGAAGAAGTTTCTTGTTATAGGATTAATGAGTCTTATGGCACTAGTAGGATGTAATACGGCTAGTGAAACAGCAAGTAATGGAGCAAAAGTAGCTTCAGCAGAGGAGAACCAAGACACATTGGAAGTAGATAATGAAAAAGCAAAGACGCTAGGTACAGACGTGGCTCAAGAAGTAGTAGATCCAGCAGTTGAAATGAAAAAAGCAGCAGAAACACAAATTAAAACGCTTGCTTCATTAATTGGTAAGTCTTCTACAGAAGCAAGAAAGATTTTAGGAGAGCCAAGTAGTTCTAAAAACTTAGAGGATACAGATGTCTTACTTGTAGATTATTATAGATTAGAATATTTAGGAGAAATTGCAAAAGTTGAAGTCATCTACAATGATGATAAACAACAAGTAAATTTTGTAAGCTTTACCATCTTAAAAGCGGATCATATTGATACGACTAAAGAAAATCTAATTACAACACTTACAGATTTGTATGGGGAATCCAGCATTGAAAGAATCGTAGATAAAAAAGGTAAAAGAAATCTAAATTGGACAGATGACACCTTAGTCTATGACTTAAAATATTTTGAAAGTAATATCTCTCTAGATATTTATGAAGCAGATGAGTAAAGTTCTCATTATAGCTAATTAAAGAGGAGTATAAAAATGAAATATTTTATAATTGAAGGGAGTATAAAAAACCCTGAATTAATGAATGAAAAAATTATGCAAGAGCACATAGCCTATTCTAAAAAAGCAATGAGTGAAGGATTCATATTAATGTCTGGGCTTAAGGCAGATATGAGTGGTGGTTTATTGATAATGAAAGCAGAATCTCTTGAAAAGTTAGAGGAATATTTAGCAGCTGAACCACTTAAACTGGCGAATATACAAGATTATCATATTATAGAGTTTTCACCACATTATCTTAACCCCTTACCTAATGAATGGGGCAAGCATTAGTGGCTTGAAAAGCTGTACATAAGATAGCTTGAATAGAGACAATATAGAAAAAGTGTATTCCTACAATTAGGGGAATACACTTTTTCTATATTTTTTAGATTGAAGTGACTTACTCAACTACTCCTCATTGGTCTGAGTGAGATAATAGGCTTTAGAAAGTAAATCTTCCAATTGGGCAATGTCTCTAATGGCTTGTGACATACCATTAGCAAGAATATTTGCCTTATCCATGCCTGATTGCCAAGAGAATAGACCACCTAAGCAGTGTTCAGCTACATAGAGTCCTTTAAAGTAGATGGAAAGAAGGTTATCATAGGAGAAAGCAAAGTTGCCATTTGGATCAACGATGTAGGGGGCTTTAGCCACATTATCCCAAAGCACCCGATAGTCATTTCTATTAATATAATTTTGGCGAAGTTCATCAAATGTTCGAGTCTCTGTCGCACCATAACGACCATAGAAAGGTACGCCCATTAAGATTTTCTCTGATGGCATACCTGCGTCAATTAAATTATTGATTTGCCCATCTACACTAATTCCATTAAGGGCTAAATCAGAGGGATAAAGATTAGCCTGATGCCTAGCAGCAGTTGCACCCGTTTCACCTGCTGTGAAGTCATAGGCCATTAAATTAAAGTAGCTAATGATAGGCGCAATATTAGCAATTTCAACATTTCGAATATAAGAAGCCTCTCCTGTACCAGCTACGCTAAGCCAAGCTGATGGACCCAGAACATCCCTTAAGGCAGTAAGGAGTAAAGTGAAATTTTCTCGGTCTTGTGGTCTTGAGACAATGCCAGCAGCACTACTTCCAGGATATTCCCAGTCAATATCAATACCATCTAAGTTATATTGATCGACCCATCTTTTGGCTTCTCTAGCAAAGGTATATCTAGAACTTGGGGTAAGTGCTGCATCAGAAAAGCCATCTGCACCCCATCCGCCAATGGCTAATATCACTTTAAGATAGGGATTTTCTGTTTTAAGATTGACTAATTCTCTTAGATAGCGTGTGGAGTAAACTGTGAGTGTACCATCTGGATTAATAAGAGCAAAAGCGTAGATGGCAAAATCAAGGAGATGGGCATCGACATTGGTGGGATTTCCAAGAACATATTCTCCAACAATAGGCTCTACATCACAAAACGGATTTTCACCTGGGGGTTGATTTTCTAGACTTTGAATTTGGGGGCGGTAATTAGCCTGCAAATGAGAGACAGTATTAAGGAGTTCATGGATTTGAGGTGTACCTATAGAAGAATAAGTCATGGATTTAGCCAAAGTTTGATCAGGTGCAATGATGTAGATCTCCATCTGAGAAGAGGTTCGATTTTCGGTATGAGGCTGTAATTCATATAATTTAGCAATCTCTCCATTTCTATCATCAATGATAGGAAAAGGTGTTGTGTGATGAGCTAATCTTGTATTTCCATAAAACCATTGCAAATGAGTTGCTTTGGGGTCACTACTAATTGGTAAAAGTTCGATGCCTCTATCAGTAAAAGTTTTAGCATGCTTCATAAGATAAATAAATTCGTTTCTACGCCAAGTATTAAATTCAGTTGGATTACAAAGCAAGATTACCCATTTTCCTGCATAATCTTTTAAATGAATTAAGCCTTGAGTACTAGATGCAGTGAAAAGTGGTACAGGTTTGCCGAGTGTTAAATTAGAACTCATAGAACCACTCCTTAATGATGAAATAGAGGATAGAGTCTTACTATCCTATGTAATTTCTATGGATACTCCATTTTATCCTATTCATAAAAAGGAATGATTATGATAAAAATACGGA
The DNA here is from genome assembly GCA_029851645.1 of Cellulosilyticum sp. Classification (GTDB taxonomy): domain Bacteria; phylum Bacillota; class Clostridia; order Lachnospirales; family Cellulosilyticaceae; genus Cellulosilyticum. The sequence continues at coordinate 26,921 of JARKVN010000099.1, forward strand.
ATAGGTAAACAACTTAAAATATGGTAGAGTATAGAGCAATCCAATAGAAAAAAGCCAATGCTTCAAGCAGGTGAAGTATCGGCTTTTATAAATTGAGATGTTAAGCTTATTAAATAATCATTCCAAGAAGTGTATTACTACGTTCTAAGAAGGTATGCATAGCCTCTGGGCTTAAAGTATGATTAGAAAGTTGAGCAAGATCATAAAGATGTGTACAAATTAAATTTTTGGTTTCATCTGTTAACTCTTTATGAGCGAGTGCATCAATAAGAGGATGATTTTGATTTAAAACAAGGGTGATTTCTTCTTCAGGAAGATTCATATTCATGCCTTGCATATTATAAATCTTCATCATTTCTTGCATACGTCTGCTTTCTTCTGAAATTAAAATCATAGAAGCAATGCCTTTAGATTTTAGATTTTCCACAGAAACTTTAAGTTTATCATTGTGTAAGTTTTCTTTAAAGAGTTTACTTAGATTTTCTTCTTGACTTTTATCTGTTTCTTCCTCTTTTAAGGCAGAAGAAATATCTGAATCAATACGTGTAAACTTCACATCTTGGTGGCTGCGTTCAAGCAGTGAAATAAATGGTGCATCAATAGAGTGTTCTAAATAAACAGCTGTGAGCTCATTATCTTTAAAAAGCTTAATATATTGAGATTGCTGTTTTTTATCTGTAATATAGAAGACTTTGTTTTTATTAGT
>JARKVN010000102.1 GCA_029851645.1 Cellulosilyticum sp.
ACATTAGATATGGCAAAAGAAGTTTCTATGGTGCAAAGAAATGAAAAGGGTAAAGTGGCCAGACAATATTTTATTAAATGTGAAAAGCTGACCAGAGAGCTAGCAAGATATTATGATGAGAAGCTAGACATGATTATAGATAGACTAGATCGTACAGAAAGACTTGTAGGGCTTAGATGTAAGCAAAAATTTGATTATGGTAGGTACATAAAAAATAAGATGTGTATTGCAAAGGCTAATAAAGCCTATGAGAATGTAAAAATGGTGCTTTTTGCAGAACTAGGGGTAAGTAAGTGGGAAGAGATTAGTTATTCACTTGATGTTATTGTTAAAATAGATGAGGTACTAGAAGTATTAAAATTGGATAGGCAGTTATCATTATAAGGCTAGGGCTTAGGCTCTAGCTTCTTTTTTTATGCTCGGAAAAAAGGCGGATTTGTTTTGAATACAACTGGTGAAATATATAGAAAATAATCGTAATTTGGTTGATATAATTTTCGTGTTATTTTAAAATAATGTAAAGATGAGAAGAAAGGAGGATAAGTGTGTCAAATGTAGAGGAAAAAATAAAAGAAATAGTAGCATCATTTAATCAACTCCCTTAGTTGTTTATAGGGACTGGTTTATCTATAAGGTATGCAAATGCATTTTCATGGGATGAGTTATTATTTAGCGTCTGGAAAGTAGTACATGGAGATGATAGATTTAAATTTGATAAGGGATTGCAGCGGATAGAGTATGAACTACAATCATCATTGCTAAATAAGACAGAGGATCAAAAAAAGTACTATATATTTCCTAAATTAGCTTCTGAATTGCAAAAACAGTTTAATACACTATATTATAGTGATGAGTCGTTTGAAAATAGTATATTTACAGAGCAGGAAAGTAAAGAAATTATAGCTAATAAGTATGACCCATTTAAATACTATATTACAAAATGTACTGCTAGAATAAAGATAGATGAAACGAAAGAAGAATATAAAGAATTAAACTCTTTACTTCACAATCAAAATAAAATTGCTGGAATTATTACAACTAATTATGATACATGTTTAGAAAGGGTATTTAAAGATTTTGATGTAATGATTGGTCAAGAGAAAATGCTCTTATCTAATGTTAATAGCATTTTTGAAATATATAAAATACATGGTAGTATTAGTGATCCTAATTCAATTGTATTTACAAAGGAAGATTATGATTATTTTGATAAAAAGTTAAAATACTTATCATCTAAATTGCTTACGATATTTGTTGAACATCCCATTATTTTTATTGGATATGGTATGGGAGATCCAAATGTACAAGAGCTTTTTTGTGCAATTTCTGAATGTTTATCACATGAAGCCTTGCAGAAAGCGAAGGATAATTTTATTTTTATTACGCCAGCTTTTGGGAAAAATGAAGAAGTTAGAACAAGGGAGTTTAATTATGGACCCAATAAAATTCTGATGACAGAATTAATACTAGATGACTACTCCACATTTTACAAAGAATTGAGTTCAATAATTAGCTCTATGCCAGTAAAGCTTATGAGAAAAATGCAAGATATGGTGACCAAATACATATACTCCACAGAAGCTACAAATAATATAATTTTTGGAAATATCAATAGTCCTGATATTGATGATGATAAAGCAGCAATTTATGTTGGTACAATGGATACTATATCTCAAATAGGCTTTGAATCGTTTGATATTATGGATATTATGGAAGATATTTTATTTAATAATAAGCCCTTTCTTGTAAATACTAAATTAATAACTAATACATTTAAAAATATAAGAAGTTTAAGTGGGACAACATATTTACCCATTTATAAATACATGAAGGCTCTAAACTTACAATTAAAAGACATTCCATCTAATTATCTAATAGTAAAATCAAATAATGATATCAAGCCTAATCATACTGAAAAAAGATATGTTGATGATGCACTTAATGTAAGTTGTATTCAGGATATAGTAAGTAAATATCCAAATCATATGCTGAGACAGTTTTCAAATATTAAAAAGTACTCAGATAAGATTGAAGCAGAGGATTTAGGAGAATATCTTAGAGCACATTATAAAGAAGGAACTTATTTTGAACCAAAATATTTATCCGCATTTAAAAAACTAACAGCATTATATGATTACATAAAGTATAAAAGTTAAAGAGGATGCATTCCATCAAATTCATATTTCCTAAGTAGGAAATAATCCAATAACTTCATGCATCCTGTTCTTTAAAAATATGTATTTCATGAAGAAATTATACTATTCAGGTTATAATTAGTCAATCTAATAATTATATAAAGAATAGTTTTTAATTATATTGTATATTAGGAGAAAAACTAAAATGAGTAAATTACCAAGATTAAATTTAAGAATATGTTCACCAGATAATCACAAAACAACTGAATCAATTACAAATTATATAAATACACATAAGGCGATTCCTAATAGTATACGCCTTATTGGAGCATGTTCTATACAACTAAGAAAAACAATCAAAGCAGTAGATAATTATATAATACATTTGGATTTAGAAAAGTATCCTATAAAAGATGTAAAAGAGGAATGGAGTACTTTATTAAATAAAGAATATGGGCTTGATAAAAGCTACAGTCTAACAGAACTAAAGAAAATCTCTAAACAGCCAATATGTAGAAGAAAAACTGATGATGGTTTTAAGGTTGAAAAGATAGGGAATCAGTTAGAAGATAATTTGAGTAAGTACTTTACAGCACTATTTTTAAAGGAATATGCTTTAAAAAATGATTTTGGATTATTGGAGGAGGAAAGTATTTCCTTAAAATATCCAATCGAAGTTCATATACAAGATGTAAAATTACATGATGAAACATATGGAGCATCATATAAATATTATATTACAAAAATAAGTGTAAAATTTTTGAATAAACAGATGTATAAAGTATAAAAGGATATTGATAAAATAGAATTTTTAAGTGGAGGATAAATATGATTGTTGTAAACCCTAAAATATTTGACCCAAAAAATATTTATAATTTTGTTGATGCTTCTGTAATTCATTTAATAACGAAGTGTCAATTATTGACAAAAGAAAAAGAGTATTGGTTGTTTTATTTTATTAAGGATGATTTTTGGACAAGTTTAAGTTCTCTTTATAATGTTAATATAGAGCAGGATTTTTTGGGATTTCCATCAATTAAGAAAAATATACGTCATACTATTGAGGCATTTATAGATTTATATAATCTTTATAATGATAAGGACTATTTGATTGTACTAGAATATTGTTCAAAAATGCGTAAGGATGCAGGAAAATATGAAAAGTATTTGTATAGAAATGAGTTTTCTATTCAATCAAAATGTAATATAGCCAAGTCATATGGTGGGAATTTTCAGGAGTATTTAGATATAGCACGTGATAGTAATAATTATATCCATCCTAATGTCTTTTTAAATGTTATATCATCTGATAACGTAGATGAAAAGAGAAAAATTTTAAGTGAATTACTTAATAGTTATCTTTCTTTATTGACAAATTCATATGAGTTAATATTAAAAAAATATCATAATAATGAGCAACCGTATTTAGGATGTTGTGAGAGAGGTAATTGTTGCCTATGTTATAAGGAAGAACAAAAAAAATTTAAATATTATATAGATAATCAATTACTAATGAATATCTATCCATCAATGTATTCATATAATCAGATAAATTACAACTGGTAAAAAGGATGGTGAGTATAGGAGTATTTAAGTAAACAGTTAAAGGCGGGTTTTAGATATTTAAAGAAATGGCTGCTTAGGGACTAAAAATATCGTTTGTTTATCAAAAAAATGTATGTACAATATTGAAAAATATGATATTATAAAAGGGTAGCAACTATATCTCCTGACAGTTGTTATATTTACTTAAGTAAAAAGGTTGGAATTTTAGTTTTGGCCATTTTACTTAATGTAAAACCATGAACGAATATTCGAACGAAAAAGTCTACTCTTGGGTAGGCTTTTTTGCTTTATATAAAATTTAGCAACTAAAAATACTACAAGGGTAAGGCTTAGGTTTTACCCTTTCTTTTTATATGTTTTTTGATTCGATAAAAAATATCAAATTCCTCTTTACAAAAACAAACATATATTCTATAATAAACATATGTTCGTGTGAATTACTGCTAATCACCCCCCAAGTGATGCAAGTAAAATCTTAGACCGTGGCAACACGGTCAATTTTTTTGTGCCAATGGAGAGTTTACAAAGATAAATAAATATACTATTATAAATAATGTAAACCAACAGTATACTCCTTTCCTGACTGTATGTAGTTGGTTTTCAAGTGGCCAAAGATAGAGTAAAAAAAGCTGGAACTTCGGTTCTAGTTTTTTTTTACTTGAAAGTAATTTATAGATAGGACTTAGATATTGCCTCTTCTTTTATGCAAAAAATAATACTTATTGCTATAATATAAAAAATAATGTAAAATTTCATTGGAATATAGCTTAGAGAGTAGCTATAAAATTAATATAATTTTAGATAATAGGGGAGGAAATATGAACAAGGCTAACTTAAAGAGAAAAAATAGGTCATTGTCTAAAGTAATTACTACTGTAATATTAGGTCTTTTTATTTTGGGTTTGTGTGTTAGTGCTTATGATATTTATCTTAGCAATTACACATTTGAAGGTAAGGTATATAATACTTTTGTGCGGCTTATGGCAGAGTATCCTAATCCAGCAGATGAACTACAAGTAGAGCAATTTGAAGACACAAACGCTTATGTTAAAAAGTTTAATGAACTCAATGACGCATATGATAAAGAGTTAGGTGAAACGGTTGCTGAATATTATGGGATAACTGTAGATGAAGCTACTACAATTTATGTTGAAGAGTATATGAGAAGGAATAAATAAAGTTACTTGCTATCTACTGCACAAAAAAGTATTATTTATGGGCATTAGCAAATACCTAAGAATATAAGTTGATATGAAGCAAAACCAAAAGAAGAGCCTGTAACTTAATATGGTTACAAGCTCTTCTTTTGGTTTAAAATAAGTATATATTTTTATTGCAGTATATTGACATTGTGTCATCCAATTTGGACAACTCGACTTAACCCCGTCACAGTATTGAGTAAGTAGCGGTTGAGTAAGATCTCCTCGTTTAACATAAACATCAAAAACTTGAGCAGTAATGTCCACAATGCTATCAAAGAGATTTCGACCAAAAAAGAAAGCATGGTCATAGGCTGTTGAACTTGTAATGGTATAAGGTTTGCCTTGATTTCGATACCATTCTGTATAAACTCGGTTAAGAGTAAAGGAGGTAATCGCAATAATATTTGCTTTAATGGTTTCAATAGGCCAGGTAGGATAAATTTCTGAACTGGCTACATTTGAAATATAGTCAACAAAAGGAATCGTATAATTGGGAGCACTGTTATCATTAGGTGATCCGGTATGAACAATAATGTACTCAGGAACAATAACGCTTGATAAGGTAATAAAGCCTGATCCAGGAACAATAGGCTTAATGGCTGCTTCAGGAATTTTTTCTGGATAATTACCATATAAAGTAGATGGACCAATGACGATATCTTCTGTAAGTTGACGGGACATAAGGCCCCTAGTTAAAGTGTTACGTACTGTAGGCTGTAGACCTATAGGTTGAATGGAGCGTGTGTCAGAAAAGACTTGAGTGCCATCTATAACAACATCTACATAATCAGGCGAAGTGGTTTCAATACGATAAGTAGAATAAGGTCTATTCGTGTTGAGTGGATCTAAGCTTAAATCAACAGGTGGTGCTTCTAATTCAATAGAATCGGTTTGACCAACAGAATTAGTAGTAAGCTGAGCTAAGGTGGTAGCTTCTCCAGTAGAGGAGATACCACTGACTGTAACTTGGACACCAGCAAGTGGCGTTAGAGGACCTAATTCTTGGTCAGAAGAAATTTGGACAATTAAAGAGCCTAAGTTTTGCCTGGCTAGACTAGGTGGGACAAATGGATTAGACATAAGATTTCCTCCTATCTTTGCACATAAAAAGCTATCTATAGTTTATGAAATCATAACAATAGATAGAACAAATCTTTAGGGAGTCACATAAAAAGAGTAGGCTAGCACATACTAAAGGAAAAAAGGAGAAAAGTTATGAGGAAAAATAAACCAATTTATGGCATCCTCTTTATTTTAATATGCTTTATAACACCCATTTATGGGAAAAGCAGTGAATTTAAAGAGGTTAAAAAGGAAAAGTATCAGCAAGATATCGTGCATACTTACTATCATGAGAAAAGTGGGTTAGAAGTTATCTGGATTGAAAATCAAGATGTAAACAAGACCTTTATGATTGGTGTCAAAACACCAACTACAGATCATACAGGAGTGAATCATATTTTAGAACATACACTTTTTACAGGCTCTAAGAACTATCCTTCTCCTAGTTTATTTTTTGACGCCAGTGAAGCGTATCCTAGTACTTATATGAATGCCTTAACCAGTGGAGATATGACGATTTTTCCGTTTTCAACACCTTATCTGCCTTGTTATGAGAAATTACTTAATATTTATTTGGATGCAGTTTTTCAGCCCAATCTTTTAAAGGAACCTTATGGATTTTATGAAGAGGGGTTTCATTTTGTACCTCAGGAAGGACGTAGTGGAGGGGTTGTATATAATGAAATGAAAGGGGCTTATGGTAATATGGAACGTATGATTTACCGTAGCCTTAGAAATATGATTTATGAGGATACCCATTATGCTTTTGATAGTGGGGGGATGCCAGATGCTATTCCAACTTTAACTTATGAAGCCTTTGTGGAGACTTATTATCGCTATTATTATCCTGGAAATATGAAAGTGATTGTTTATGGAGCTGTTCCTATTAAGGAGACGTTAGATACTATTTTAGGTTATGTAGAAAATATAGAAGACAAGAAACCAGATGTGGATTTAAGTGTCAAAACGCTAAGCAAAACGCCTCGGTTAGAGGTGGCAGGATTACCTAATACAGATAGAGCATGTATAGCGAAATCCTTTGTTATTCAAGAACCTGTTTCTTCCACAGACATTCAGAAATTAGACTTATGGATGATGGCTTATTTAATGAATCCTCAAACTTATTTTCAAAGCCGCTTATTACAGCAAGGCATTCATGTAAAGTGGTTAAAAGATGATGATTTACCTTATCCGATTTATACTGTGGTTATGACAGATGTACCATGTACAGAGGTAGAAAATTATGAAAAATTACTAGACATAATAATTGAGATGGCACCTAAACATTTGGCTAAAAATGTTTTTTTAGAACAGGATATATTAAAACAAGCAAAATGGTTATGGGAAAAACAAGAAAACAACAATAATCGTGGTATTGATATTGGACAAAGTATATTAGATAGCTGGGCTCATAACAAAGAATTGATGCAGTATTACTTGAAGAAGGAACAAATAGAAAAAATGACTACTTTAGACTCAAAGGTGAGTGAATTACTTTTTTCTAAAGCTCAGCGTTATACTCTCATTCTTTTACCCAAAGCTCAGGAGTTTTTACAGCCAGAAACTTTATCACCTATTGATGAGATCAAATGGCAGAAGCTCTATGAAGAGATAAAAGTATGGCAGAATAGGAAGTTTGACTTAGATCCTATTGAACTTGAAAAGCTTGTCACTAATATAGAAAATCCACCTACTATCCTAAAAAAGGATGACTATTGGGAAATGGAAACACGAATGGATACAAGCCTAATAAGGTCACAGTTGTATTTTAATACGAGTCATTTGAAAAGTCAGGAGTTACCTTATTTATTCTTATATAGTTATTTACTAGAGGAGAGTGCAAAGGATATCAGTCCATTTAGTGGCATGATGGATACACAAGTGACAGCATATCCTTTAAAAGAGGGATATTGGCCTTGTTTTAAGTTCTCTATTATAACCTCACCCAAAGAAACCAATCATGAGATACTTCTTAATGAGGCTAGATCCTATCTTTTGGAATGCTCTAGTAGTTGGTATCGTCAAAAACTAATAGAATATACTACCAATATCAAGTCATCGGTTCAAAATAATTCATTAGCTATTTTGTCTCAGCTTTGCCCGAGTGGGGAGGATGAAAGAAGCAGTTATTTATATCAGCAAGGTTATCCTCAATATGAATTTTGTTGTAATCTATTAGAGCTTAAGTCTGAAGATTGGATTAAGCAAATTAAAGCAATAGATGAAAAGCTTTATCATAAAAATGGAGTGATTTTAGCAACAACAATACCTAAAAAAGGTAAAAATTTAGTAGCTCAAAGTTGGGACTTATTTTTAAAAGAACTTCCAAGTATACCTAATTTGAAAGCGGATTATGAATTAAAGGTACCTGAGGGAAATAGTTTAGTGAAAAGTAATACCCCAATAGACTATAGTTTTAAGGTACTTAACAAAAGTCAAGGAATTGATGGTGTAGATTATCTCTATGCAGCCTATTTAACGAAGCAATATCTTAATCCACAGATTCGAGTGAAGTTAGGGGCTTATGGTACGGGATGTCAAGTTTATGACCTACAAACTTTGGGAATTTATACGTATCGAGATCCTGATTATCAGCTGTCTTCAAAAATAGTTGATTTGAGCGTCGAATTTTTAAAGAATCCTATTAAGGAAATAGATTTAAACTGTAGTAAGGCAGAGGCTTTAAGCAGAGTGCATAGACAGTTTAGATTATTAGGAACACCTCTAGAAAAGGCAGAAATGGTTGAGCATTTGATTTTATGGGGGAAATCTCCAAATGAGGTGATTCATTTGCAAAAAGAAATTTTAGAAGCCACACCTGAGAAGCTAGTAAACAGACAAGAGGAATATCAGTCTCTTTTAGATAGAGGGAAAAAGGCTGTGATGACAAAAAAAGATTGCAGTAAAGAACAAAATTTTACAATTTATCGCTATTAAACCGATTAATAAATTGGATAAATATTGACATATTCCTTATCCGCCTATACAATAAATGTGTATTGTTAAATTTTTGATTTAGGGGAATGCTCTAAAGCAAAAAGAGTGGAAAGGAGTCATTACAATGATGTATTCACATGAGGTAGAACAAATGTGCCCTATCGCTAAAGGACCAAATCACGGTCCAGCGCCAATCCCACAAGAGGGTAAATGGGTACAAGCAAAAGAAGTTAAAGATATTAGCGGTCTTACACATGGTGTAGGCTGGTGTGCGCCACAACAAGGTGCTTGTAAATTAACACTTAATGTTAAAGATGGGATTATCCAAGAAGCATTAGTAGAAACAATTGGATGTTCTGGAATGACACATTCTGCAGCTATGGCAGCAGAAATCTTAGCAGGAAAAACAATTCTTGAAGCGCTTAACACAGACTTAGTTTGTGATGCGATCAATACAGCAATGCGTGAGTTATTCTTACAAATCGTATATGGAAGAACTCAAACTGCATTCTCTGAAGGTGGACTTCCTATTGGTGCTGGTCTTGAAGATCTTGGAAAAGGACTTCGTAGCCAAATAGGTACAATGTACTCTACAGTAGCTAAAGGTCCAAGATACCTTGAAATGGCAGAAGGTTATGTAACAAACATTGCCTTAGATGCTGACGATCAAATCATTGGATATCGTTTTATTCACTTTGGTAAAATGATGGATATGATTAAAAAAGGTATGGATGCAAGTGAAGCAATTGAAAAAGCTACAGGTCAATACGGCAGATATGATGATGCTGTACGTACAGTTGACCCAAGACATGAATAGGGAGGTGCCGAACAATGCCATTATTTGAATCATATGATAGAAGAATTAACCAAATTAACGTTGTTTTAAATAAATACGGAATCAAAGATATTGAAGAAGCAAGAGCAATCTGTCAAGAAAAAGGCTTTGATCCATATGAAATCGTAAAAGGAATTCAACCAATTGCTTTCGAAAACGCTTGTTGGGCTTACGTAGTAGGTGCAGCAATCGCACTTAAAAAAGAATGTCATAAAGCAGCAGAAGCAGCAGAAGCTATTGGAGAAGGTCTTCAAGCTTTCTGTATTCCAGGTTCAGTAGCTGATGATCGTAAAGTAGGTCTTGGTCATGGTAACTTAGGAGCGATGCTTCTTAAAGAAGACACTAAATGTTTTGCATTCTTAGCTGGTCACGAAAGTTTTGCAGCTGCTGAAGGTGCTATTGGAATCGCTCGTTCTGCAAACAAAGTTCGTAAAGAAGATTTAAGAGTTATCTTAAATGGTCTTGGTAAAGATGCTGCTCAAATTATCTCTCGTATCAATGGGTTTACATATGTTCAAACTCAATTTGATTACGCAACAGGTAAAGTAGCAGTTGTTAAAGAAATTGCTTACTCAGATGGTGAGCGTTCTAAAGTTCGTTGCTATGGTGCGGATGATGTTCGTGAAGGTGTTGCAATCATGCACATGGAAGGTGTTGACGTATCAATTACAGGTAACTCAACTAACCCAACTCGTTTCCAACATCCAGTAGCTGGAACATACAAAAAAGAATGTATCGAACAAGGTAAAAAATACTTCTCAGTAGCTTCTGGTGGTGGTACAGGACGTACACTTCACCCAGATAATATGGCTGCTGGTCCAGCATCTTATGGTATGACAGATACTATGGGAAGAATGCACTCAGATGCTCAATTTGCTGGTTCTTCATCAGTTCCTGCACACGTAGAAATGATGGGACTTATCGGTATGGGTAACAACCCAATGGTAGGTGCTACAGTAGCAGTAGCAGTAGCGATTGAAGAAGCTATGAATAAATAAGTTCAAAAGGTTATACAAATATATAATGGGGATGTCCTAGGACATCCCCATTATATATTTGTATAGGAATGGATTTATTTTAACTAATAGTATTTATGACTAGTTTCAGTGATTAAATTATCTTATGAAAATTGAATAAAAATCAAGTTATTAACACATAAATATTTTTTATTTTATAAAAATACAAAATATTTATGTGTTTTATATTGAAAAAACAGGATATAAATTATATAATTGAGTAAGAGGAGGAAAAAATAGGAAATATAGAGATAAAAAAGAGGTAAACCTATGAAAAAGGCACAGAAAAAGCAAATACGACATCTATTATTTGAAGTTGGAAGAAATACTAGGAAGCAATTAAATGAGGGAATGAAAGAGCAAAAGCAAATAGATAGGGGAGTAGAAGAAATCTTTAAGGAAAAGGAAATGATCATAGGTGAGGATAGATTAGAAGCTTTGGCGTTTCAAATGGGGGTACCTCATGTAAATTTAGAGCAGTACAATATTGATTATGAAATTGCTTCTATCGTGCCGGAAAGTTTGTCACGTCGCTATACGATGGTAGCTTTAGGGCTCGAAGAGAACAAGCTTAAGGTAGCTATGAAAGATCCTTTGAATTTATTTGCATTAGATGATTTAAAGTTGAGTACAAAGAAAGAGATTATTCCTATGCTTGCTTTGGAGAGGGAGCTATTGAGCTGGATTAATCAGATTTACACCTCAGCTCAAACTAAAAATATTGTAAACCAAGTGGAACGTCAAATGAGGGAGGGACCAAAACAAGTTGTTGAAACAGAGGAAGGCGATGATGCACCTGTAGTACAGCTTGTTAATAATATTTTGCAACGTTGCATATTAAAGGGGGCATCAGATATACATATTGAACCCTTTGAATCTTATATACGAATACGCTATAGGGTGGATGGCCAACTTTATGAACTAACACGCGCTGAAAAAACGGCTTTAAATAGGATTACAACTAGAATCAAGATTTTATCTGGGCTAGATATTGCAAAAAGGCGCTTACCACAAGATGGCCGCATGTCTAAAACCATTAATGGTCAACAGGTAGATTTACGTGTCAGTATATTGCCTACAATTTATGGTGAAAAAACAGTTATTCGTTTTATTTATCGAACAGGTAAAACATTAAGGCTTGAGGAAATGGGTTTTTATCCAAGTGACTATGAAAAAGTACAAAATTTGCTAAAGAATCCTCATGGGATTGTTTTACTAACTGGGCCAACAGGAAGTGGGAAGTCGACAACTTTAGCAGCTATGCTTAAAGTACTTAATAAAGAAAATGTGAATATTATTACTGTCGAGGATCCTGTTGAAAATATGATAGAAGGTATTAATCAAGTTGCAACGAACGCTAAAATAGGACTTAATTTTGCGAATGTATTACGCTCTATTTTGAGACAAGACCCCGATATTATTATGGTCGGGGAGATGCGTGATAGTGAAACAAGTGCGATAGCGATTCGTGCAGCTATTACTGGACATTTAGTATTAAGTACACTACATACTAATGATGCAGCAAGTTCTATTCCAAGATTAATTGATATGGGGACAGAGTCTTATTTAGTAGGGACGGCTATTAAAGGTGTTATTTCTCAGAGATTAGTTAGAAAACTCTGTTTAAATTGTCGGACGAAACATAAAGTTACCTCCGATCAAGCTAATCTATATGGTATACCAGAGGGGACAATTGTTTATAAAGCCAATGGATGTACAAGCTGTAATCAAACGGGATATAAGGGAAGAATCGCCATTCATGAAGTTTTAACCATAGACTCACATTTAGAAGACTTAATTGCTGCTGGAAAAATGAGTACAGAGGAATTTAAGTTAGAGGCAATTAAAAGGGGAATGCGTACCTTATGGGACAATGCGCTATATAATGTGATACAAGGCAAAACAAGTATGGAAGAGATGCTTAGAATTACTTATGAACAGTAATATCTAATGGCTTTTAAACAAATTAAGGAAAATAAGGGGGATGGGATGCAAGCTTATTTATATAGAGCCATAGATTTATTAACACAGAAGCGGGTAAAGGGTGAATTACAAGGAGAAAATGAAGGGCATATTCGTAAACTATTAGCTCAGAAGAACTTATATCCCATTGCTATTAAAGAAAAAAATTTGTTAAATCGTGAACTGACCCTATTTAGACCATGTATTAAACTGACAGATATTAACTTCTTTTGCAAACAGTTTGCAGCTATGATACAGGCTGGTATTAGTGTGGCTAAAAGTCTTGAGATTTGTGTAAGTCAAGTGCCTAATAAAACTTTATCAAGGCATTTAAGTCATATTTATGATGGCGTACGTGAAGGTAAATCCTTTTCAAAAGCGATAGAAGAAGAAAAGATTTTTCCAGAATTACTGGTTCACCTAATTGATTGCGGGGAAGCCTCAGGAAATTTAGCTGAAGTTATGAAGCGTTCTATAAGTTACTTTGACAAACAACTTACCCTTCGTAAAAAAGTTAAAAAAGCCCTGGCTTATCCCAGTTTGGTCATGGTCATTATTATAATAGTTGTAGCAATATTAATGATTCGGGTTGTACCCAATTATATCTCTTTATTAAATGATACAGGAGTAGAAGTACCAGTGCCTACTCAAATCGTCATTACAGTAAGTCATTTTTGCGTCAATCACTGGGGGATTTTACTAACCTTTATAGCTAGTATGAGTATTGGTATCCTTAATATGAAGAAGATATCTTGTATCAAACGGACAATAGACTATCTAAGCCTAAAGCTATTTTTAATAGGTAAGCTTAATAAAAAGAGTCTATCAGCAACTTTTTCAAGTACAATGTCTATGTTATTAGAGTCTGGACTAACCATGTTACAAGCTATGGAAATTACTAAAAAGGTTATGGGAAACGCTGTGGCAGTAGAAGAAATGAATGAGGCAATTGAAAAGCTTAAAGAAGGTAGTAGTTTACTAGAAGCCATAGGAACAAGTACTATTTTTCCAGAACTTTTACTAAGTATGGTAAATGTAGGAGAGGCAAGTGGTACATTAGAGGAGATGCTTGTCAAAATTAACGAATTTTATAAGGAAGAGGTAGAAAGTGCTGTTGATCAACTGATTGTACTGATTGAACCAGCAATGATTATCATGGTATCCATTATAATTGGTGGTATTATGGCAGCGATTATGTTACCTACTTTTTCGGCAGCAACAGCAGTGATGTAGCAAATTTCTATGAAATTTTATCATTAAAAGTGATAGGGAGGGGTAAGCATGAATGTAAAAGAAAAAAATAGAAAAGGGTTCACTATGGTTGAACTCATTATTGTAGTAGCAATTATAGGGATTATTAGTGCATTACTTGTACCCGCATTTGGCACTATGTCTACTAAAGCAAGATTAACAACAGATATTGCAACTGTAAAAACCCTTAAAAGAACTGCAGATTCTTACAAAGCTGAACAAGGAACATTTCCTGAGGCAACCAATTTAA
>JARKVN010000103.1 GCA_029851645.1 Cellulosilyticum sp.
GCTTATGGTGGGGCGTTAGTAACAGCACGTAGTAACCTTTCTAGAAAAGTGATTCATTTAATAGAAGGTTTAGCATCTGTTACCAATACTATTCCAGGTATGGTATTAGGAATTGCGTTCCTTTTGGCTTTTTCAGGAACTTCTTTACAAAATACATTTTTTCTAATCATTATGTGTAATGTGATTCACTTTTTTGCAACACCTTATATGATGCTGGAAAATTCCCTTTCTAAAATGAATTTAGGTTGGGAGAAAACAGCCAAACTCATGGGAGATAGCTGGCTTCAAACCCTCATTCGAGTCATTACGCCAAACACTTTTCTTTCCCTATTAGAAGTTTTCGGCTATTATTTTGTAAATGCTATGGTAACAGTAAGTGCAGTTGTTTTCTTAGCTGGAGCCAGAACGATGGTGATGACCAGTAAGATTAAGGAACTTCAGCATTTTTCCAAGTTTAATGAAATATTCGTTTTATCCCTATTGATACTAGGTACGAACTTATGTGTTAAATTACTACTTGAATTTGTAACAAGACCAAAAAGGTAAAGAAAAGAGGAAGGTATAATCATGAAAGTCAAAAAGATAAGAGGAATACTTTTTACAGCTCTGTTAGGGGTAAGTTCTATGATTTTAGCAGGTTGTAGTCAAGGTGCTAATAAGAATCAGGTGATTATTTATACTAATGCAGATGATGAAGCAGTAGAGGCTATGAAAAATGCCTTAGACCATAATGGGTTTGAAGACCAATACATATTACAATCTTTCGGAACATCTGAGTTAGGAGGTAAACTCTTAGCAGAGGGAAATCATATTGAAGCGGATTTAGTAACAATGAGTTCGTTCTATGTAGAAAGCGCACAGCAAGAAAAAAATATGTTTTTGGATTTAAGTTTTGAAACAAAGGCTTTAGAAGAATATCCATCTTACTATACACCCATTACAGCACTAGAAGGTACGATTATTTATAATACAGAGGCTTTAAAAGAAAGCAACTTACCTGTTCCTGCTTCGCTGGCAGACTTAGCAGACCCTATTTATTCTGGAAATCTTTCCGTAACAGATATTCAAGGGTCATCAACAGGTTGGCTTTTAGTACAAGCTTTAATAAGTGAATATGGGGAAGAGGAAGCACAAAATCTTTTAAGAGCTATCTATGCAAATGCAGGGGCACATCTTGAAAGTTCTGGCTCAGGCCCTATTAAAAAAGTAAGAACAGGAGAAGTAGCACTTGGCTTTGGACTTAGACATCAGGCAGTAGCAGATCAAGTAGATGGGCTTCCTATAGATTATGTAGATCCTAAAGAAGGAAACTTTATTTTACACGAAGGAATATCTGTTGTAGATAAAGGAGACAAGACCAACGCTTTAGCTATGGACATGGCAGAATGTCTGCTTAAAGAAAGTCGAAGTGAACTTATAAAAATTTACCCTGTACCTTTTTATGAGGGAGAGTCAGTAGAGGGGCTGAATGCTTCTAAGCAAACGAAAGTATTTGAGGAAAAACTAACCGTTGAGTTATTAGAAAGACATCAAGCGCTATCAGAAGGTGCTAAATAAGAAGAATAAAAAATAGTGATTAAGTATAAATAGTTTTTTACAAGAGAAAGGGAGAAAAAATGAAAAATAATTATAAATTACTAACACCAGGACCTTTAACAACTACTCATACAGTGAAATCAGTGATGATGTTCGACCATTGTACATGGGATGATGACTATAAACAAATTACTTTAGAAATTAGAAAAGGTTTATTAAAACTAGCACATGCAAGTGAAGAAGAGTACACAGTTGTGCTCATGCAAGGTAGTGGAACATTTGGGGTAGAATCAGTACTTTCTAGTGTGGTAGGTAAAGATGAAAAGCTATTAATTATCACAAATGGTGCTTATGGTGAAAGAATGGTGGACATTGCCCAATACAGTGAAATCAATCATGTTGTGTATTCAGAGGATTATGATAAAGTACCTTCAGCAGAAAAAGTAGAAGATATTTTAGCTAAAGACCCTAGTATTACACATGTCACTATGGTACATGGTGAAACAACATCAGGTATCTTAAATGATATTGAATCAGTGGCTAAAGTGGTTAAAGCACAAGGCAAGGTATTTATTGTAGATGCTATGTCAAGCTTTGGGGGAATAGATATTGATGTAGCTGGTTTAAAAATTGACTTTATTATAAGTAGTGCCAATAAATGTATCCAAGGTGTACCTGGTTTCTCATTTATCATTTGTAATAGAGCAAGTCTTATGGCAAGTAAGGGGAAAGCGAGAAGTTTATCTTTAGATCTTTATGGACAATGGGAAACTATGGATAAAGATGGTAAATGGCGTTTCACTTCTCCAACACACGTTGTACTTGCTTTTGAGCAAGCTATGAAAGAGTTAGAAGTTGAGGGCGGTATTCCAGCACGTGCTAAGAGATATCGTGAAAATAATGAATTATTAATCAAGAAAATGAGAGAGATGGGCATTAAGCCTTACATTGATAATGAGCATCAAGGGCCTATTATTACAACTTTCTATTATCCAGAAAACCATAATTTCTCATTTAACGAGATGTATACCTATATTAAAGAAAGAGGTTATGCAATTTATCCAGGAAAAGTAACAAGTGCAGAAACTTTCCGTATTGGAAATATTGGTGAGATTTATAAAGAAGATATTGAGAAACTATGTGAAATTTTTAAAGCTTTTTTTGACTTAAAGTGCTAGGAGGAAAAGGAAATGAGTAGAAAAATAGAAGCAGTTATTTTTGATTGGGCAGGAACAACAGTAGATTATGGATGTTTTGCACCTGTTGAAGCTTTTGTAGAGGCGTTTAAAGCTTATGGTATTACACCCACAATAGAAGAAGTAAGAAAGCCAATGGGTATGTTAAAGTGGGACCATATTAAGACCATGATGGAGATGCCTCGTATTAATGAAGAATGGAAGAGAGTTCATCAAAGAGATTGGACAAAAGAAGATGTAGATGCAGTTTATGAAACAAGTGAAACAAGTATCATGAAAATTTTACATCGCTTTGCAGAGCCTAAGCCTTATGTTTTAGACACCGTTAAAGCCTTAAGAGAACGAGGCATTAAGATTGGGTCAACAACAGGTTATACAGATGAGATGATGTCAATTGTTGTACCTAAGGCAGAGGAACAAGGCTATAAGGCAGATTGTTGGTTTAGTCCTAATGCTGTAAAAGATATGGGAAGACCTTATCCTTATATGATTTTTAAGAACCTAGAAACTTTAAAAGTGAGCAGTATAGATGCAGCCATTAAGGTAGGAGATACTGTGGCAGATATTAAAGAAGGAAAAAGTGCAGGAATGATTTCTGTAGGGATTGTAGAAGGTAGTTCCATCATGGCGTTAACAGAAGAAGCCTATCAGGCACTTACCGAAGAAGAGAAAGAGGCAGTTTGTCAAAAAGTAAGAGAGACTTATGAGGCATGTGGTGCAGATTATATTCTTCAAAACATGAGTGAACTGATGGATCTGATTCATAAATTAGAAGCATAGGTTGAAAAATGAAAAAAAGTCTATTATAATAAAATATGACAATTGCATACAGACAGTTCGAAAGCCTCCTGTCTTTAAACAAAACTACGGTAAATAATAGACAATAATAGAACCAAAGACTTTCATATAATAGCATTTTAACGTGGGTTTGCAAACCCACGTTTTTATTATTTGTCTTTCTATTATTTGCCCAAGGCTTTTATAGAAAATACAAATAATAAAGGAGTCAAACAATGGAAGGTAAAATAACTACTAAACAAATCGTTCAGATTGCTTTAATTGCTGCAATCTATGCAGTGTTAACGGCTATTTTCATGTCGGTAAGCTTTACAGCACTTCAGCTTCGTGTATCAGAAGTTATGGTATTTTTAGCCTACTTTAATCCACTTGCTATTATTGGGCTTACATTAGGTTGCTTTATTGCTAATTTACTAATGTCACCTGCCCCACTTCTAGATTGTATATTTGGTACACTAGCAACTTTATTAAGTGTAGGAGCAATCAACCTAACAGCAAAAGTTTTTAAAGGAAGTAAATTAGGGATGATTGTAGCCTCTATTTGGCCAGTACTTTTTAATGCAGTTATTATAGGAGCAATGTTATGTTTTGCTGGAATTGTACCTATGGAAGAAGGAAGTACAGTAGCGACGCTTATTGCGACTATGGGAAGTGTTGGTTTGGGAGAAGCAGTTGTGGTTATGGCCATGGGAATCCCACTTACCCTTTTATTAATGACAAGATATAGAAGTGTCATTACAAATTATTTAAGATAAAATAAACCTTTTAAAAGACTATGGATGAAGAAGTGCCATAGTCTTTTGTTGAATTAAGCTAAAATGATGACCAATAAATAGAGTTAAAAGTAGAACAAATAGGATAAAGTGCTCAAATTTAAAATAAAGTATGTATGTACTTTAAAATTATTGTAAAATAAAGATTAAAAGTAAAAGGAGATGACATATATGGGAATGAATTTTAAAGAAAAGCTTCCTATTCCAATGGAAGTTAAAGCACAGTATCCTGTATCAAAGAAAGTAGCAGAGATTAAAAAGGAAAGGGATCAGGAAATTAGAAAAATTTTTACAGGAGAATCAGATAAGTTTGTAGTCATTGTAGGACCTTGTTCAGCAGATAATGAAGACGCTGTATGTGATTATGTAAGCAGACTTGCTAAAGTAAGTGAGAAAGTAGCAGACCGTGTTATGATTATTCCTAGAATTTACACGAATAAACCAAGAACAACGGGAGAAGGCTATAAAGGGATGCTTCATCAGCCAGATCCAAATAAAGAACCTGATTTAATATCAGGTATTATTGCCATTCGAAAAATGCATGTACGTGCTATTGAAGAAACAGGGCTTACTGCAGCTGATGAAATGCTTTATCCAGAGAATCGTAGATATTTAGATGATATTTTATCTTATGAAGCCGTTGGTGCGCGTTCTGTAGAAAATCAGCAACACCGTCTTACAGCAAGTGGTATGGAGATTCCAGTAGGGATGAAAAACCCAACAAGTGGAGATTTCTCAGTTATGTTTAATTCTGTCATTGCAGCTCAGAAACCTCATAACTTTATTTATCGTGGTTGGGATGTGACTACAGATGGGAATGATTTAGCTCATGTTATTTTACGTGGTGCAG
>JARKVN010000065.1 GCA_029851645.1 Cellulosilyticum sp.
CAATTCCAGCAATAAAAAGCTTCCCAATAGAAATATTTGCGATTGAACCATATAAAATCATAGCAATTCCTGGAGGAATAAGAGGTGTAATCATTGATGACATAGCTGTTACTACTGTGGAAAATTCTTTTGAAAACCCATGATGCTCCATCTCTGGTACTAGCATTTTTGCTTCCATTGCTGCATCTGCTAAATTACTTCCTGATAGCCCTCCCATTAAAGTAGATAATAATACGTTTACTTGTGCTAAGCCACCTGTCATATGCCCAGTCATTACATTGCAAAACCCCATTACCCTCTTTGTTACACCTGAGTAATTCATAAATACACCAGCGCAGATGAAAAATGGAATTGCTAATAATGGAATACTTTCTACTCCAGATAGTATCCTCTGTCCAAGCATTTTAGTTAAGCTCCCCCCAGATAACAAAAAATATGTCATGGAACCAGAGAAAATAGAAATGAATACTGGTACCTTTAAAAACAGTAAAACTAATAGTACCATAGTAGCAATTAAAATAATGCTTGACTCCATATTATTACTCCTCCTCCCTTCCATTTTCTGTTAATTCTTTAAATACATTAGCTCCCATTTGAATAGCCATTGTGATACAAGAAATTGGCAATGGTGCATAAATCCATACATAAGGTATTCTTAATAAGTTTGTCACACGATTACTAGCATACATTTGCATAAGATATTGATACCCCTGATAAGCTACATATGTTAAAATAATAATGGAAACTACAGTAATAAGTACTGTAGCAACCCTTTTTAATTTTTGAGGAAAAACTTCATATATAACATCAATTGCAGCATGATTTCCCATTATAAAAGCTATCCTTCCCCCCAAAAAAACCACCCATATAATTAGTGCAAGTTGAACTTCTTCTTGCCATATAAAAGGGTTACCAAAACAATATCGCATAATGACTCCAAAAAAAGTAACCACAATCAATATAACTAGGGCTATGCAGGCTAAAATCATATCTATATTACACGTTATCTGTAGTATTTTATTTCTTTTCATCGTTCACCTCAAGATCTTAAAGACACACTACTTTCTTTAATTATTCAATAATTGCTTTAATTTCTTCTACTAGCCCTTCAGACCACATTGCTTTGATGGCTGGATCTTCATAAAAAACATTAGATATTTCTTTGAAATCTTCTGAGGTTAACGAACTTACTACCACTCCAGCTTCTACTAGCTTCTCTAAAGCTTCTTTGTCAGCTTCTTCTAATTGTTTGCTATTGAATACTCCTGCCTCATCTCCAGATTCCATCAATATATTTTGTTGCTCTTCTGTTAAGCTATTAAAGAAATCCACACCCATAATCCAAGAAGTCATATCATATGTATGTGCATCTAATGTAAGATTTTTTGCTACTTCCTGGTATGCCCCATTTAATAATGCAGGAAGAGAGTTTTCTAACCCATCAATAGTACCTTGTTGTAGTGCTGTATAACAATCACCTAATGCCATTGGTGTTGGTGTTGCACCTAAAGACTCAAATACTTTGATTAAAATAGTCTGATTAGGCACACGAATTTTTTTACCTTTTAGATCTGTTACAGAATTAATAGGTGATTTGGTTAAAGTATAACGCACACCATATCTCCAGTTTGTAATAATTTTTAAACCTGTATTCTGTTCTAATTCTTCTGATTTTTTCGCAAACCAATCACTCGTAATGAGTTTATCCATATCTTCCCAACCTTCATATAAATAAGGTGCAAATGTTACTCCAAAGTCTTTAATCCCACGATCTTGGAAAAATGGTCCATTTGCTAAAGTAATCACTGCATCTCCACTAATTGCTTGATCAATAATATTATCTTTACTTCCTAGCTGACTAGAAGGAAATAACTCGATTTTCATTGTCCCATTACTTTTTTCTTCAACAAGTCTTTTCCACTCTTGACAAGCCAAATCAATTGGTTCTCCTGGATTGTTTTCATATCCAATCATAATCTTTACCTGTTCAGTATTTGTTGTTGCACTTACATCTGCACCTGATACTGTATTACTTCCACCACATCCTACTAAAGAAAAAGACGTTACTAATAATAATGCTAATAACTTCTTCATACTCAGCTCCTCCTTTAAACCACTTTATTTGCCTTCATTATATAATTTCACTCTTTTTTTGTACATTCAATCTCATTCTATTTTCTTTTACTTTCATTCGATATATTTTAACGATATGTGCTAGTTAATTTATTATGGCATATGTATAAATCTATATTGAATAAGTATAGAATGTTTATTCTCAAAAATAGGCTTTTTAAAAATAAGTTTAGGCTGTAGATACTCAATATCTACAGCCTAAATTTACTATTTCTTTACTACTTTTACACCATACGCTGTTAAATCAAATGAATGAGTTAGCACTTCATTGGTTTCTACATCAATCAGCTCCATTCCTTTGAGGTCAATTGTCTGATTCTCATCTGTAAAGTTCATAAAAAATACAAATTCATTTTTCTCGTCTTTACGTGTTTGAGCATTTACTCCTTTAGGAAGCTCTAAATCTATAGCATGTTCAAGCTGAAGCTTATGTGCTAAAGAAGCATAGAAATCGTTTAAGAATTCATCATTATTTCTAAATGCAATATAATAGGCTTCTCCTAATCCAAATGAATTACAAGTTAAAGCTGGCATACCTTGATAAAAATCTGTTTTATAGGTAGCAAGTACTTTAGCTCCTTCTGAATGAATTAAGTCACAGAATATTCTTGCTTCATACTCACCTTTCATTCCTAATTCATTATCTTTTAATAACTCTACATAATTCACATCTTCATCATACAGAGCATCTAATTCTTCTGACCAAATTCCCATTACTTTTCTTAATGGCCCTGGAAATCCTCCCAAGAAGCATAAATCATTCTCATCAACAATGCCACTCCAATAAGTAGTAATAAGTGTGCCACCCTTTTCTACAAATTCTTCTAGTCTTTCTCCTACACCTGGTCTTACCATATAAAGCATTGGTGCAACAACCACTTTATATTTTGAAAAATCACAATCCATATTAATCACATCTACTGGAATGGATAGGTTCCAAAATGCTCTATAGTGCTTTTGAACGGTATCATAGTAATCTTTTTTCTCAATTCTAGGTCCTTGTGCATCATGAATTGCCCAATAATTTTCCCAGTCATAAATAACAGCCACTTCTGGTTTAACAGAGGTTCCTATCACATCATCAAGTTTTGTTAAAATTTCACCGACTCTAGTTACATCCTTAAATACTCTCGTATTTTCATGTCCACAATGATCTACAACTGCACCATGGAACTTTTCTGAAGACCCTCTACTTTTTCTCCATTGGAAGTATTGTACGGTATCTGATCCATGAGCAATAGCTTGTATAGAAGATAGGACATGCATACCTGGTCTTCTTAGTTTTGCAACAGGTTGCCAGTTTGTAGAACTTGGTGAACTTTCCATAAGCATAAACGGCTTACCTTCTAAAATAGAGCGGTTTAAATCATGTACGAAACCTATTCTACTTGCTTCATGAGCATCTGTTCTTTCACCATGCCAATAAGGATAATTATCCCATGATACCACATCTAAGTATGGTGCAAACTTCCAATAATCAATGCCTCTAAATAAGGAAATATAGTCATGAAAATTAGTCGTTACTGGAATATCTGATGTAATCTCTTTTAGTATACTTCTTTCATACTTATAATAATCTAATGTTTGATGGGTTACAAAGCGCATCCAATCTAGGTTTAAACCATGTAATGCAGGTTCCCCATGTGGTGCGGGTGCCTCTATTTGCTCCCAGTCTGTGTATGTATGACTCCAAAACTTACTCCACCATGCTTGATTTAATTTATCTAAGTCATGATTATATTTTTCTTTTAAGTATTCTCTAAAGGCTGACTCACATAAAGGACAACAACATTGACCTTCAAATTCATTAGATATGTGCCACATAATAAGTGCTGGATGATCTTTATATCTTTCTGCTAACAAACGATCGATTGTACCAATTTTTTCTCTAAAAATAGGTGACGTGTAGCAATGATTATGACGTTCACCATATAAATTACGCACTCTATTAGGAGCAACACGTAAAGTTTCTGGATATTTCTGTGCCATCCAAGCTGGTTTTGCGCCACTAGGTGTTGCCAGAATGACATAGTTTCCATTTTTGTGCATTAAATCAAATACTTCATCTAACCACTCAAAATGATACTGCCCTTCCTCTGGCTCTAACATTGTCCATGAAAAAATCCCTATAGACACAACATTAGAATGAGAAAGTTTCATAAGACGTACATCTTCTCCCCAAATATGTGGCATCTCAATCCACTGCTCTGGGTTATAATCTGCTCCATGAAGCATTTTATTAACCTTTGGACTTACTGAACCAAAATTTTTCATATCTTTTTCCTCCTTATTTTAAACCAATTCATTGGCTATATCTTTTCCAACTCTCTTCTCGTATCTTCTCCAGCAAATTTCGGCAAATCCTAAGAAAACAATAAGACCCACTACATTATATACAAGTACAAATACAGGGTTAGTAGCTCCTGCTTCTAATGTTCCATTAAAATATGCTGTAAAAGTTTCTGGTGATGGTACTGAAGAAATAATAAATACAAATACAAACAACACAAGTAGTAATATACCTATTGCAATCCCAAATGACCTTGATCCAACTTTAAAACTTCTTTCCATATCATCTTTTTTCACTCTTAATACAATATATCCAATTAAGAAAAATAATACTGGAATTAATGAAGTTGAAGCAGTCATATTAATTAACATTTCAAGTAAGTTATCTACTGAACCAATACCTAGTGCAGGAATAATTAATAAAATAGTTACAATCACTGCTTGTAAATAAAGTGCATTAACAGGTGTTCCTTTATCATCTGTTTTCGCTACCCATTTTCCAAAGATTCCTTCTGGAATTTCAGAAAATAATACTTTTACTGGTGCTGCTGTCCATAATACTAATGACCCAATTGATGCAAGCATCATAATAAACCCTACAATATTAGTAATAATGTTACCTATTCCATAGTACGATGCTAGAATAGCAAAGGAATCAAATAACCCATTAGAGAAATTACCTCTTAAAGTTTCACTTGGTACAACCAATCCTACTGAAACAGCTCCAAGTGCATACAGACCGCCTATAATTAATGTAGAAATCAGCATTGTTCTAATAAATACCTTGTTTCCACCCTTTACATCTTTAATATATACCCCAATACTTTCTGCTCCACCTACTGCTTGAAGAATCCATGCTAAAACCATGAAGTAAGTCCAGTTAAATTTAGGCATAATATTTTGTACTGTAAATTCTTGAGCTGGCTCTTTCCCAATAAATAAAACAACACCAAAGGAAAATACAATAAACCCTAAACCTAATATAATTCTCGCAATACCAGATAAATTAGTAATTTTAGCAATCCATGAAACCCCTTTGGTAGAAATAAAGGTTACAATCCAAAATAAAAGAATAGAAACTACAGAAATTAAAATCGTTTTACCTTCAAAGAAATTTTTACCTGTAAATGTAAAAGATGCATAAATTAAAATCTTAGGTAGCAACGAAGTAAAGAAAAATAGGTTCACAAAAAAGTAAGACCACGAACCTAAAAATGCCCACCTAACCCCTAATGACTTTTTAATCCAACTATTAATACCTGATTCTGAATCTTCACTAGTAGAAGCAAATTCACCAATCATTAATGCAAATGGGAAAAAATAAAATATAGTCCCAAAAATATACGATACAATAGTTGCTAACCCAATATTTATACTACTGTCAATAATGTTCCCAAAAGAAAATACAGCAGTAAATGTCATTAACATTAATGCCTTTGAACTTAGTGTCCTTCTATTTTCACTCATCATCCAATCCTCCATTTATCTCCTTTAAATATCATTTGATTTACTTAATTTCTCTTTTACTAATTTTTTATTTTTATCCTCCTCGATTATTTTTTATTCTGTATTATATATTTAGACTATATCACCCCTTTAGTAAAAAAACAATATTTTACTAAAGGTATTTTTACCTAATTTATATATTTCGTTATTTTTATATTAAAATCCAACCTATTTTTTATGCTTTTTGCCTATATACATTTCTCAATTTCTATAAATTTTACTTTATTATTTCCTTTTATTACTTTTAACTTTTATTAATCCACTTTATTTTTTACTAAAATTTTAATTGTAATAGCAAATAAAAAAGATAGGTTTCTTGTACCTACCTTTTTTATTTGCTATTATCTCGCTATATCTTTACGATACTGTATGCCCTCAAAGTTAATTTTATTAACTTCTTCATAAACTTCATTTCTTGCTTCTTGTAAGTCTTTTGCTAAACTTGTAAGAGCCAGCACTCTACCTCCATCAGTTTGAACGGTATCTTCTACTTTTTTAGTACCTGCATGAAAAAGATAGGTTGTTTCTTTTAGTTTATCAAGCCCTGTAATAATATCTCCCTTATGAGCAGACTCAGGATACCCTTTACTTGCCAGCACCACTGTCACACTCTGCCTTTCATCCCATACAATAGGCGTAGACACAAGACGTTCCTCAATACAAGCATTCATTATTTCTACTAGATCTGTTTTTAATCTAGGTAGTACACTTTGTGTTTCTGGATCTCCAAAACGAACATTGAATTCTAAGACTTTAGGCTCATCTCCTTCAATCATTAAACCAATAAATAGAACGCCTTTAAATTTAAGGTTTTCTTTTTTAAACCCTTGAATAATTGGTTTCAAAATCCTTGTTTCAATATTTGCTTTCACATGATCTGTAATAATTGGATTAGGTGAAAATCCACCCATTCCACCTGTATTGAGACCTTCATCTCCATCTAAGGCTCGTTTATAATCTCTTGCTGTCTCCATTGGTACAATTGTTTCACCATCTACAAAACACAAAAGAGAAGCTTCTGTTCCTGTTAAGAATTCTTCTAATACAATACTTTCTCCTGCTTCATTAAACTTGCCACTAAAAATATCACGAATAGCCTTTTCAGCAGCTTCATAGGTTTCACAAATAAGAACCCCTTTACCAGCTGCTAATCCATCTGCTTTTACTACGACAGGCAATGAAAATCTTTTTGCCTCTGCGACACACGCTTCCAACTCATCACGATTAAAACTTGCATAACGAGCAGTAGGAATTTCATGACGCACCAAAAACTTTTTAGTAAAATTTTTACTCCCTTCAAATTGGGCACATGCTTTGTTAGGCCCAAAGATTTTAAGCCCTCTTGCTTCAAAAATATCTACAATTCCCATTACAAGAGGTACTTCTGGTCCTACCACCGTTAAGTCTATTGCTTCTTGCTCTGCAAAATCAGCAAGTTCTGTTAATGCTTCTACTCCAATAGGTATATTAACAAAAGCATCTGCTGTCCCACCATTTCCTGGCGCTACAAAAATAGTTGCCTCTGGATGAAAACGTCTAATAGTATGTGCAACAGCAGATTCACGCCCACCATTTCCAATCACTAATATCTTCATATTTTATACGCTCCCCTCTAACTTTTGTATCGCTTCTACTAAAATTTTGTGCTCAATCTGATTTAAAATTTTCTTTTGTAAACTCTCTGGTGTATCATCTATCTCAACGGCTACCTTCTTTTGAATAAGGATTTGACCTGTATCTATCCCTGCATCTACATAATGAACTGTTGCTCCGCTTTCCTTTTCACCAGCTTCAATAACAGCCTCGTGTACATGAAGGCCATAAAAACCCTTACCACCAAATTTCGGAAGAAGTGAAGGATGAATATTAATAATCCGTTTACTATAGGCATGAATTAACTCTTGATTTAAAATCTTAAGATATCCTGCCAGCACAACTAACTCCACTTGCTCTTTCTTTAAAGTTTCAAGTAGTTTCTTGTCATATCCTTCTTCCTTGGGATTAATAAAGTATGCAGGAATCTGATGTTTTCTGGCTCTTTCAAGTCCATAAGCCGCCTCTTTATTAGAAATAACACACACGATTTGACTTTTAAGTGTGCCATTTTCTACGGCATCAATCATACTTTGTAAATTAGTCCCGCTGCCTGAAACAAGAACCCCTAATCTTAATCCTGACATAAGATAACTCCTTGCTCTCCATCCACTATCTCACCAATAAGGCTTGCTTTTTCACCCACTTCATGAAGTGCCTTAAGGACATTCTCTACATCTTCTTGAGCTACTACAAGCATCATACCAATTCCCATATTGAAAGTATTATAAAGTTCTTCCACACCTAACTTAGAGGCTTGTTCTAGGAAATGATAAATAGGTGGTTTCTCGATGGTATGAATATGTATTTTAGCACTCACGCCTTCTGGTAAGATACGTGGTACATTTTCAATAAATCCACCACCTGTAATATGAGCAATCCCTTTAAGTGTGGCTACTTCCTTAGCTGCTTTTACAGCCTTTACATAAAGCTTAGTTGGTTTAAGAAGAGCCTCTCCATAAGTAGCACCTAAACTTTCTTCATAAGTATCTAACTTAATTCCTGCCACTTCTATAAGCTTTCTTACAAGAGAGAAGCCATTACTATGTACACCTGTTGAAGGTAATCCAATAATAGCATCACCAGCCTTAATAGCACTCCCATCAATCATTTTTTTACGATCTACAATACCTACTGCAAACCCTGCTACATCATATTCTCCTTCTTTATAAAACCCTGGCATTTCGGCAGTTTCTCCTCCAACAAGTGCACATAAACTTTCACGACACCCTTCGCTAATGCCTTTTACAATATCTGCAATATGTTCTGGTGCAATATGCCCTGTTGCAATATAATCCAAGAAGAAAAGAGGCTCTGCCCCGCTACAAATAATGTCATTGACACACATTGCTACTGCATCAATACCAATTGTATCATGTTTATTCATCTCAAAGGCTAACTTAAGCTTGGTTCCTACACCATCTGTTCCCGAAACCAGAACAGGCTCTTCTAAATTTTTAAAAGCTGATAGAGAGAAAGCTCCCCCAAAGCTTCCAATATCCGTAAGCACCCCTTTTGTAAAAGTCGATTTCACATGCTCTTTCATTTGCTCTACTGCTTCATAACCACGATGTACATCTACACCTGCATCTTTGTAAGTAATTTTAGCACTTGCCATCTTCATTTCCTCCCTTTTATCTCTACTTAATTTAAAATGCTTTAAAAGTCAAGGCTGCCTAGCTATGACTTTTTCATAACTAAGCAGTCTCTTTTTAATGATTTCATACTCATCTTAACATCTCATGTTTAGCTCAGCATTTGCTGGTACTTCCATTGGATATTTGCCATTAAAACACGCTTTACAGAATTGACTCTTATGTCCACAGGCTTCTCTTAACTCATCTTCTCCTAAGTATGTAAGGGAGTCTGCCCCTAAATATTCACAAATCTCCTCAACCGATTTTTGCGCACCAATTAGAAACTGTCTATAAGGCGTATCAATCCCAAAGTAACAAGAATACTTTACAGGTGGTGAAGTAATACAAACATGAATTTCTTTAGCACCCGCTTTTCTAACTTGTTCTACAATACGCTTACAAGTTGTGCCTCTAACAATAGAATCATCAATCATAATAATGCGTTTTCCCTCAATGTTTTGTTTAAGAGGTGTCAATTTAATTCTTACTGCATTTTCTCGCATTTCTTGAGTAGGCTGGATAAAAGTACGACCAATATAGCGATTTTTCACTAATCCTTCACCATATGGAATGCCCGATTCTTTTGCATAACCAATAGCGGATGGCACCCCTGAGTCAGGAACTGGCATAACCATATCTGCTTCGATTTTCTTCTGTTTTGCTAAAAGCCTACCTGTATTCACTCTAAAATCATAAACACTATCCCCATCTAATACACTATCTGGTCTTGCAAAGTAAATATGTTCAAAAACACATAGATGCTTTTGACAAAAGCTAGCCGGCTCGATACTTTTAAGCCCCTCTGCATTCATCACAACAATTTCACCAGGTTCTACATCTCTTACAAACTCTGCATCCATTACATCTAGTGCACAACTTTCAGAAGCTAAAACGTATCCATCACTTAATTTACCAATACAAAGTGGTCTCAGTCCATGGGGATCACGAATCCCAATTAAACTATCACCTGTTGTTAATACTAAAGCATAAGCGCCTTTTAACAAACTCATTGTATGTTTAATCCCTGTCTCAATCCCTTTATTGCTATAGCGTGCAATTAAATTAAGAATAGACTCTGTATCTGTTGTCGAATGAAAGATAACCCCACTATCTTCTAAAATCTCCCTAATGGTGTCAGCATTTACAAGGTTCCCATTATGTGCAAGCCCCATATCTCCCTTTTTATACTTTGCTACAAGAGGCTGTGCATTTCTTACATCCTTATCTCCTGCTGTTGAATATCTCACATGACCAATTGCAATATTTCCTTCTAACTCAGTTAAATCTTTTTCATTAAATACATCTGCTACTAAGCCCATGCCTTTTTTGATTTCAATAGAGCCACCTTTATTAACTGCAATACCAGCACATTCTTGCCCTCTATGTTGAAGTGCAAATAAGCCATAATAAGCATGTCTTGCTGCATCCTTCTCTTCTCTATAAATACCAATCACGCCACATTCTTCATGTAATGAATCTTCTTGTAAAAATTTCATTTGGCTTCTCCCCTATTTTGTTATTCTTGCAAGCATTTCTTGATAAACTTCTTCCACGCCCCCAAGATCTCTTCTAAAACGATCTTTATCTAATTTTTTATTTGTTTCTGCATCCCAGAAGCGACATGTATCTGGAGAAATTTCATCAGCTAAAATGATTGCTCCATCACATCTACCTAATTCAATTTTAAAGTCAATAAGTTTAACACCAATTTTTAAGAAATATTCTTTAAGTAATTCATTAATTTTAAAAGTCATTTTCGCCATCACATCTAGCTCCTCTTTGGTTGCTATTCCAAGTGCCAAGATGTGATACTCATTAATCATAGGGTCACCCAGTGCATCATCTTTTAAACAAAATTCAAGAGTTGGGTTATTAAGAATAGTTCCTTCTTCTACACCAAATCTTTTAGAAAATGATCCAGCTGCTACGTTTCTTACAATCACTTCAAGAGGAACAATCTCCACAGCTTTTACAACCGTTTCCCTCTCATTAAGTTCTTCTACAAAGTGTGTCTTAATACCATGACTTTCAAGCATCTGGCACATGATATTACTCATACGATTATTGACAACACCTTTTCCTACGATTGTTCCTTTTTTCTCCCCATTAAAGGCTGTCGCATCATCT
The DNA here is from genome assembly GCA_029851645.1 of Cellulosilyticum sp. Taxonomy (GTDB): domain Bacteria; phylum Bacillota; class Clostridia; order Lachnospirales; family Cellulosilyticaceae; genus Cellulosilyticum. The sequence goes on from JARKVN010000065.1 coordinate 11,286, forward strand.
TTATAGCTTACAATATAGTATTTTTCCTGATCTGTTTTAAATACTTTTTTCGCTTTTCCTTCATATAATTGTTCTCTTTTTTCCACTTTCAATCGACCTCCGCTCATCTTCCTATTTATTTAAACTTTTCTGCTACAGCTGCATCTTTTGCTGCAACTTTTTGTGCCATTGTTAATTTATAGTCTTTAAGTTTTTGCTTCAGCTCAGCATTTCCAAGAGCTAGCATTTGCACAGCTAAGATTCCTGCATTTTCTGCCCCATCAATCGCCACTGTTGCAACAGGGATACCAGGTGGCATTTGAACAATGGACAAAAGTGAATCTAAGCCATCTAAAGTACTAGACTTAATGGGAAGCCCAATAACAGGAATCGTTGTGTATGCAGCCAGCACACCTCCCAGATGCGCTGCTTTACCAGCTGCTGCTACAATCACACCAATCCCATTTTCTTCTGCTGTTTTCGCAAACTCTTCTGCCACTTGTGGTGTACGATGGGCAGAAATGACACGTACTATAACTTCCACACCAAAATCTTTAACGGTTTGAATCCCTTTTTCCACTACTTTAAGATCTGAATCACTTCCCATAACAAAAGCTACTTTCATAACAACCTCCATTTATTGAAACATCTCGTTTATTTAAAATAATCAACACCTGACTTAAAGAGTTTTTGATCCTTAAGTCCTGGAATATTTTTATGAACAAATTCTCCGATTCGTTCACTATGGCCCATTTTACCAATAATACGACCATCCACTGAAACAATCCCTTCAATGTTATGCATACTACCATTGACATTCACATTACCATCTTGACTTACTACTCCAACTTCATCTACATATTGACTGAAAACTTGCCCCTTTTGAATGAGATCATTTAATACTTCTGTAGGTGCTACAAATCTTCCCTCGCCATGTGAAAGGGGTATTTCATAGCACTCACCTATCTGAACCCCATTAAGCCACGGAGAAGCCACGCTCGTTATTTTCGTCTTAGCCATTACTGAAATATGTTTACCAATCGTATTAAAGGTAAGCGTTGGACAATTTTCATCCATCTCACGAATCTCTCCATAAGGCAGTAGCCCTAATTTTACAAGGACTTGGAATCCATTACAAATCCCTAGAACCAGTCCATCTTCTTGATACAAATGCTTATGAATGGCTTCTTTTAACTTTTCATTCCTAAAGGTTGAAGCAATAAATTTACCACTACCATCTGGTTCGTCACCTGCTGAAAAGCCTCCTGGAAAGGCAATAATTTGTGCTTTTTTAATACCTTTGTAAAGTCTTTCGATGGATGCTTCAATATCTGCATTAGTACGATTTAAGAAAAGCACCTCATTCACTTTTGCACCTGCTCTTTCAAAGGCACGTCTTGTATCCATCTCACAGTTTGTTCCTGGAAATACTGGAATCAGCACTTCTGGCTGAGCTATTTTTTGTTTGGCTACATAAATGCTTCTTTCACCATGAAATGTTGCATCTACCGCTGGCATTTGAGCATCTACTTTTTGCACAAAAACATCTTGGGTAGGTGATAGCATCCCACTTACTACTTCTTCAAGCGCTACTTTAACATCATTTATTTGAAGTACTTTTTCTTCTACTGTTTGACCCATTTCAGTAAAGAGTTCATGATTTAATGTAGCTGCTACTTCCTCAGACACTTCAATAATTAAACTGCCGTAGTAAGCCATAAAAGGCGCTATTTCTGTACTTAAGTTCACCTTAACCCCAATTTCATTACCTATTGCCATTTGACTTAGTGTAGCTACAATGCCACCTTTTCCTACTGCATAACTACTTCTTACTTTTCCTTCTTTAACAAGTTCATAAATGGCACCATATGCTTGATGCATTTGGTTAAAATCAGGCATCCATTCATGATTGATTGGAATATGAACTAGAAAGAGTTTACTTCCCACTTCTTTTAAACTACCACTTACACATTCACTAGCATCTCCTACATTACAGGTAAAAGAAATCAGTGTGGGTGGTACATTCATATTTTCAAAAGTACCTGACATACTATCTTTTCCACCGATTGCAGCAATCCCTAGTTCTTTTTGAGCTTTAAGTGCGCCTAATAAGGCAGCAACTGGTTTTCCCCAACTTTCACTACCTGATAAACGTTCAAAATATTCTTGGAATGAAAGATAAGTTTTCTTATAATCAGCACCAAGCGCCACAAGCTTAGCGACACTTTCTACGACTGCATAGAGCGCCCCATGGAAAGGTGACTGCTCTGATAAGTAGGGATCAAAGCCATGTGTCATAAAAGTAGCTGTAGTTGTTTCACCTTCTAACACTGGTACTTTAGCAACCATCCCATTTTCTTTGGTCAATTGGTTTTTACCACCATACGGCATAAGTACTGTACCGGCTCCAATGGTACTATCAAACTGCATCCCTAAACCTTTTTGAAGCCCTACATTTAAATCCTTAAGTGTCTTTAAAATATTTTCTTTAGTAAAGGGTTTTGTTTCTATACTCACCTTAGGCGCTGTTACTTTTGCCTCTCTTTGCTGAGTTACCCCTGCACTATCTAAGAAACTTCTATCAATACGAACAACCTCTTGACCTCTCCATGTCATAATAAGTTGTTTTTCTTCTGTTACTTCTGCCACACATACAGCTTCTAAGTTTTCTTCATGAGCAAGCTTTATCACCCTATCTAAATCATCTTTATGAATCGCAATTGCCATACGCTCTTGAGATTCTGAAATGGCAAGCTCTGTCGCATCAAGCCCCATATATTTAACTGGTACCAGGTCTAAATTAATACGAAGCCCTTCTGCAATTTCACCAATGGCAACACATACACCACCTGCCCCAAAGTCATTACAACGCTTGATACATTTTGAGAATTCTGCCTTTCTAAATAGCCTTTGAAGCTTTCTTTCAACAACTGGGTTTCCTTTTTGCACTTCTGACCCACAAGTATGAAGTGATGCTTCTGTATGTTCCTTTGAAGAACCTGTTGCACCACCACAGCCATCACGACCTGTTGCACCACCTAAAAGAAGAATAACATCCCCTGGCATCGGTTCTTCATGCTTCACGTGTTCATATTTAACCGCACCTACAACAGCTCCTACTTCTAAACGTTTTGCTTTATAACCTTCATGGTAGTATTCCTTCACTTCACCTGTTGCAAGCCCAATTTGATTACCATATGAGCTATAACCATTAGCAGCTCCTTTTGTAATGACACGTTGTGGCAATTTCCCAGCCATAGTGTTTTCCAGTGGCTCATTAGGATCTGACGCTCCTGTTACACGCATCGCTTGATAAACATAACTACGACCTGATAAAGGATCTCGAATTGCTCCCCCTAGGCAAGTCGCCGCCCCACCAAAGGGTTCAATTTCAGTTGGATGATTATGTGTTTCGTTTTTAAATAGAATGAGGTAGTCTTCACTCCTTCCACTTACTTTAATCTTTTCTTTAAGGGTACAAGCATTAATCTCTGCTGTCTCAAACAGCTCTTTCAGCTTCCCTTTCTTTTTTAAGTCTTTCACAATAATAGTTGCTATGTCCATTAATGTCACTTTTTTAGCTTTCTTAGTATGTATTTCCTCTCTCATGGCATAGTAGGTATCTAGAGCCTCTTTAATCGGAGCCGACAATTCCCCTTCTTCAACTTCAATCCTTGTTAATTCTGTCATGAAAGTTGTGTGGCGACAATGATCTGACCAATAAGTATCAACTACTTTTAATTCTGTAAAGCTCGGATTTCTATGGAGTCCTTTAAAATAATTTTGGAAATAAGCTAAATCCTCTAAACTCATCGCAAGCCCTTGTTCTTTTCTAAAAGCTTCTAAACTTACTTCATCTAATGTTATAAAACCTTCAAGCACCTTCACATCTTCTGGTACTGGATAAGTCATATCTAATGTTTCATATTTTTCAAGGGAAACTTCTTCAGATTCCACTGGGTTGATGACACTTTTCTTGATTTTTTCCTTTTCCGTTACAGATAAATCACCACTAATGAGATAAACCTTTGCTGTTTGAACAATAGGTCTTACTTTACTATCTAGAATACGAATACATTGTTCACAGGAATCAGCACGTTGGTCATATTGCCCCTTTAGAAAACTTACTGCAAAAACAAACTCATCTTTAAACTCTATTTCCTCTTCTACTAACACATCTGATTGAGGTTCAGAAAAAATAGTATTTCGTGCTTTTTCATAAACTTCCTTTGTAACATGTTCAACATCATATCTATTCAGTATTCTTATATTTTTCACAGATTTGATGTTTAGAAATTGCTCTAATTCATTTTTCATTCGCTGAGCTTCTACATCAAACCCTTTTTTCTTTTCTACATACACTCTAAAAACACTCATTGTGGCTCCCCTTTCAAACGAATTCACCTAAATTAACTATTTAAAGGGTATCATAGTTCAGTTTTATCGTCAATACGATATTCGAACATTATACAATCAATATATTTTATCGTTCGATATTGTATTCATTTTTTTGCTTTATTAGCCATTTCCTTTTGATTTTTTATGTTACATTTTTCATTTTTATTTTAATTCGCTTCAAAAATACGAACATTAATCTTTTATCACACCCTTTATTTCAGCTATTATTCGAAGTTTAAATTTATTTTTTTGTACTGTTTACTTGTATTTTTTATTTTTTCATATAAAAATAGAGCAAAATGCAATCTATTACCTATTAACTGCATATTGCTCTATTTTTATTTTAACATCATTTCTTTTAATTTCTTAAGGATTCGTTTCTCTATTCTTGATACCTGTACCTGTGAAATATCTAATATCTTAGCAATTTCTGTTTGTGTACGGTCATCAAAATATCTAAACTGAATAATTTCACGTTCTATTGGAAGAAGCCTTTCAATTAATTCTGCCAAAATCATCTTATCGACTAAACTATTTTGCATCGTTGGCGCCTCATCTAGCTTGTCACTTAATGTAATAGGTTTCCCCTCTCCCTGATAAATGACTGCACTTAGTGACTCAACCTCTGCACTAGATTCAAGAGCATAAGCAACTTCTTCAACCTCCATATCTAACCCTGCTGCAATCTCACTAATGGTTGGCTCTCTTTGATATTCTTTAACCAGTTCTTCTTTAAGTACTCTAGCTTTATAAGCAATTTCCTTTAAAGAACGACTGACTTTAATCATCCCATCATCTCTTAAGAAACGCTTGATTTCCCCTACAATCATAGGGACTGCATAAGTAGAAAACTTCACATTAAACTGTAAATCAAACTTATCAATACTTTTTAATAATCCAATACAACCAATTTGAAATAAATCTTCTAACTCATATCCTCTCCCCGAAAATCTTCTTACCAAACTCCAGACCAGCCCCATATTCTCATGAACCAATCTATTTTTTGCTTCTTCATCACCCTGCTGTGCATGAATAATTAGCTCTAAGGTATGTTCCATACTCTCCCACCTTCTCTCTTTGCACTATTTGCTAAGAGATTTTTTCATTTTTACAGTTGTACCTATACCAGGGTGTGAGCATACCTCAACCTCATCCATCATCTCTTGCATCACTGTAAATCCCAGCCCTGCTCGCTCTTCATCTACTGAAGTTGTATAAAGGGGTGTCATCGCCTCCTCAACACTTTTCATCCCCTTCCCCTCATCTATTACTTCTATTTCAATCTGCGCTTTGTCATAGCGGCATTTAATAGTCACTACCCCTTCTTTCTTCTCATAGCCATGAATAATGGCATTGGTTACGGCTTCAGATACTGCCATCTTAATATCATATAATACTTCTACTGTGGGATCTAATTGCGAAACAAAAGCACTTACAGATACCCTCGCAAAAGCTTCATTAATAGACTGACTTGAAAATTGTATCTGAACTTCATTCTTCTTCTGCACGAGTCTACCCCCTAATCTCTCCTTACGCTAACTCTTTGAGTGCTTCTTGTTTGTTAGAATATGCTTTCATCAGTTTATAGATGTTTGCCATCTTTAGTATTCTTTCTATATCTTTGGGTACATTATATAAACCGGTTCTTCCTCCACCAATCGCTACTAATCTATATCTACCCATCAACATCCCTATTCCAGAGCTGTCCATGAAGGTTACCTCTTCAAAATCAAAAAGCAAATTCTTTGCACGCTTCTTCTGATAAGTCTTATCAATGGTTTGCCTAATTGCAACGCATGTATGATGATCAATCTCCCCTTTTAACACTACTATTAAAGTAGAATCTAGCATGTAAAATTCCATTTGCAACCCTTTTTTCCTCCTTATTTCAAAAAATTATCTAAAATAAGAATAGAGCATTTTCCATTAATTGTCAATTGATTTCTAAATTTTTAATACTTACTCCTAGATTATCAACATTTATATAGCTTTCTAATCCTATTTTTCATTGCTTCAGGAACTTCTTACGAAAAATAAAGTCTATGACTTGACATATAAAGCAAAAGTATGTACGCTAATACTTAAAAACACTACTATCATGTGTTCTTACACAAAGAAGAGGTGCTATTATGTCACATAAAGGAGATATATGTTCTTGTACAATTATTCATGAGGATATTGTACAAGCAACTTCAAACCAAATGTTGCCTCCTGAAACCATTAACAATCTAGCCGAACTTTTCAAAATCTTTGGAGATCCGACTCGCATCAAACTTTTAAGCGCACTTAAATACTCAGAAATGTGTGTATGCGATTTAGCAGCCTGCCTTGGAATGACTCATTCAGCCATATCTCATCAACTGCGTATATTAAAAGCATACAATCTTGTTAAAGCGCGTAAACAAGGTAAGGTCGTTTACTATACTTTAGCTGACTTACATGTGACTGCTATTCTTAATACAGGACTTGAACATATTAATGAATGACCAAGAAAAGAGGCGATGTAAGAAATGATTTCTTATACCGCCTCTTTTCTTCTAAAACTTTCATCCATCTTATCTAATGACTTGACTAAGTACTTCAAATACTTTATGATCTGGTTCAGCTTTAAAAGCCTTCTTAATATCTTTAGTTGCCTGTTCTACCTGTCCTAAATAATAGTGAACAATCCCCCTTTCTGCTAGAGCATTCATATCTGATTTTCTATATTCTAGATATTTATTATAATAAATTAAACTCTTTTCATAATCTTCTAGTAATCCATAAATTAGCCCCATACAATAAGTTGCCCCTTCATTATCAGGCTCAATTTCTAAGACTTTTTTATAAACAGACAAAGCTT
>JARKVN010000126.1 GCA_029851645.1 Cellulosilyticum sp.
AATTAAAGCTGAATTGGACAAAAATATTAGTAAAGCCAATAGTATGTGCCTTCATTATGGGAGGTGCTAGTTTTGTATTTTATAAAGGTTTATTACTTATTGGAGTATCCATTCAATTATCTATTATAATAACATTACCTATTGCGGCAGCGATTTATTTTGGTGTAGGCTTAGTAACTGGTACTATTACAAAAGTGGATTTATTAGCCATTCCTGGTGGGAGAAAATTAGTAAGTGTTTTAAAACTTTAAAAAGTACAATCTTTATGTATAAAAAAACAAAAATTCAGACATAATTTATCTGAAGCAGTTATTTTATAGATAAAGGAAGACGCATATGTTAAATAAAAAACAGTATTGGTATACTTTATTAGTGGCTGTTGTAGTCTTTTTTAGTGTTTTTATCATCACGTACTTTTATATGGAGGGACGTGCTTGGCATATTGAATCAGGAGAAAGTACACAAATGACTCAAACGACTCAAACTGAAACTTCACAAGGAGCTTCTGATAGTAGCGATGAAGTTGCTATTTTACCTCATACTAGAGTCACATTGAGAATGCAAGATACAAGGACACATCAGCAAAGTCAAACCAGGTTGGAATCAAGAAGTTTACTAGGATTAACAAAGGACCAACTTCAGGAGCAATTTAAGGATTATATGATTGAGACGTTTAATGAAAAAGAAGTCACCTTGGTTAAGAATTATCATTCAGAAGTAGAAGCATATGATGAAGAGGTAACGTATGTATTAGGTGTCGAAGGTAATTATGTCTGTATCAAAGAGAAGGATACAAATAAGCGTCCTGTTAAAATAGATTATGAAATTAATCATTTTTCAAAGTATATTTATAGCTTGTTACTGAATGAAGAAATTGTGATTACAAGTGCACAGAAAGAAGCTCTTTTACTTAATCCAAGTACACTTCAGAAAATATTACAAGGTTATGCAGGTGAATAATAAGACTGTCAAGCTTGACAGTCTTATTTCTATGTTTATCATATAAGAGATAGGATGTTTATTGAAGCATGCATTTATAGATTTTGAATCAATACAATTCATTATGCAGAAGGAGGGTGACGATGCAAGAAGTAATCATTATTGGTGGTGGTGCATCGGGTTTAGTAGCAGCTATTGTAGCAGCCAGAAGGGGGGCTAAAGTATGTGTGCTTGAACGCTTAAATCGAATCGGTAAAAAAATTTTGGTAACAGGTAATGGACGATGTAATATGACAAATAGTGATATCATGCCTAAGCGTTATCATTCAAGTAGCTTGGTAGATTTTTCAAAGGTTTTAGAACGATTTGGGTATGAAGAAACAAAAAAATTCTTTGGAGAATTAGGCATTATGCCATTAGTGGAAGGGAAAAAAGTATACCCTTTATCTGAACAAGCTACGAGTATTGTAGATGTACTCCGTATGGAACTAGAAAGACTAGGGATAGAAGTTGTTACAGATACGAAGATTGTCCAGCTTAAACCTATTAAAAAAGGATGGCAACTTCTAAGTGAAGAGGGACAATGTTTTGAAGCTAGAAAAGTCATTGTGGCAACTGGTGGTATGACCAATGAAGGGCTAGGGTGTGATGGAAAAGGCTATGAATTATTAAAAGAAATAGGTCATACACTTAAAAAGCCATTTCCTATTCTCGTTCATCTGATTTCGCCAACACCTTATTGTAAAATGATGAAGGGGGCTAAGATTAAGGCAAATGCAAGTATTTTTGTAGAGGATCATTTGATGCGAATGGAATATGGAGAAGTTCTATTTACCGAAGATGGCTTATCAGGACCCCCTATTTTTCAAATAAGCCGTGTTGCTTCTTTAGCGGCTATGGAGAAAAAGAAAACTAAGGTAAAACTAGATTTATTTCCAACGCTTTCAGAAGATGAGTTAGTGAGTATGCTTTATGAACGAATTACCCTTCATCCAGAGCGAGAGATTGAAAATCTTCTCATTGGTGTTGTGCATAAACGAATCATTATGCCACTTCTTAAGGCAGCTCAAATAACAAGCATTCACAGGCCCACAGAGAATTTAGAATATGAAGAGATTGTAAGTTTAGTAAGTGTTATGAAAGGTTTAAGTTTTGACATAGAAGGAACTAGAGGATATAAATTTGCACAAGTAACGGCAGGAGGCATTTCAGCTGATGAGATTGATTTTGATACGATGGCTTCCTTAAAGGCAAAGCATCTTTACATTACAGGCGAAGTGATGGATGTAGATGGTGACTGTGGAGGATACAATTTGCAGTGGGCTTGGGCAACTGGATATATTGCAGGAGAAAGTGTAAGTAGAAAAGAGGAAAATGATGATTAGAGTACAAGATATTAAGTTAAGTTTAGAAGAAGATCAGGCACAATTACCCATTAAGGTGGCTAAAAAGTTAAAGATTAAGCCATCTGATGTGTTAAAGTATACCATTTTTAAAGAGGCAATTGATGCACGTAAAAAGGATGAAATTAAACTAGTTTATACAGTCGATGTGGAAACAACTAAAGATGAAACGCTATTAATGAAGTACCCCAACTTAAAAAGACCTGATCCAGCGTATGTTTGCCCTGAACATGGGGAAGAATGGATGGTACATCGTCCTGTTGTAGTAGGTAGTGGACCTTGTGGATTATTTGCTGCACTCATTTTAGCACAACAAGGGTTTCAGCCTATTGTAATGGAGCGTGGAAAATGTGTAGAAGAGCGTGTAAAAGATATAGAAGCTTTTTGGAAAACAGGACATTTTGATCCCAAATCAAATGTTCAATTTGGAGAAGGAGGGGCTGGCACATTTTCTGATGGCAAGCTGACTACCCAAATTAAAAATAAACGTTGCCATAAAGTGCTTGAAGAAATGGTTTTAGCAGGCGCACCTGAGGAGGTTTTATATAAAAACAAGCCACATGTTGGAACAGATATCTTAAGGGATGTGGTGAAAAACATTCGTCAACAAATTATTGCATTAGGTGGTTCTTTCCGCTTTGAAACACAGGTAACAGATTTAGAGATTGAAAAAGGACAAATAAAAGCAGTTATTTTAAATGGGAAAGAGCGTTTAGAAACCAATCACTGTATTCTAGCGATTGGGCATAGTGCACGTGATACTTTTGAAATGTTGTTAAAAAGAAAAGTGCATATGGAGCAAAAGCCATTTTCTATGGGAATGCGTGTAGAACATTTACAAGAGTGGATTAATGAGGCGCAATTTGGAGAAAAATTTGCCCATCATCCAAAACTTGGAGCTGCAGAATATAAACTGGTGCATCACTGTGAAAATGGACGTACTGTGTACAGTTTCTGTATGTGTCCAGGGGGATATGTGATTGCGTCTGCTTCTGAAGAGGGAAGACTTGTAACCAATGGAATGAGTGAACATAAACGTGATGCAAGAAATGCCAACAGTGCTATTTTAGTGAATGTAGGACCAGAAGATTTTGGAAGTGATGACCCCTTAGCAGGAATGTATTTGCAAAGGACTTTCGAGGAACTTGCATTTGAAATAGGTGGAAAAAATTATAAAGCACCTGTTCAAAGGTTAGGGGACTTCTTTATGAATCAAGACTCTACAGGCTTTGGTAAGGTTAAGCCAAGCTATGAGCCAGGGGTTACTTTAAGTAATATGAGAGCGGCTTTACCAGAGTTTATGGGAACGGCTATTGAGGAAGCTATGCATGCTTTTGGTAAGAAAATAAAACATTTTGATGATGAGGACGCTTTATTTACAGGGTTTGAAACAAGAAGCTCTTCACCAGTAAGGTTACCTAGAGATGAAGCGTATGAGAGTAATATTAAAGGGTTATACCCAGCAGGGGAAGGGGCAGGCTATGCAGGAGGTATTAGTTCTGCAGCAGTAGATGGCATTCAAATTGCAGAAACAATTGTAAAAAAATATAGAGGCATCAAACAATAATGTAAAATAAATTTACTTATTGAACATTTTGGTTTATAATAAGAAAATAGTTCGAGTATAGACTATTCTTATAGTAAAAGTTTAAGCTGAAAATTAAGAGGAGCGAGGAACGAGATGATAGAGCAAGATATTCAAGAGGTATTATTTTCAGAAGTAGAGCTTAATAAACGTATTAGTGAATTAGGAAAGCAAATTACGAAAGATTACGAAGGCAAATCATTAGTTGTAGTAGGTATCCTAAAAGGGTCTAACATTTTTACAAGTGACCTAGTTAGAAAAATCAACTTACCCCTTAAGATGGACTTTATGGCCGTATCTAGTTATGGGAATTCAACAGAATCAACAGGTGTTGTAAAAATTTTAAAGGACTTAGATCGAAGTATTGAAGGGGAACATGTTTTAATTGTAGAAGATATTGTAGATAGTGGTTTAACTTTAAAATATTTAAAAGATATTTTATTAACTAGAAACCCAGCAAGTGTAAAGATTTGTACTTTATTAGATAAACCAGCACGTCGTAAAGAAGATATTAGACCAGATTATATGGGATATGAAGTGCCAGATGAATTTATTGTGGGGTATGGTATTGATTATGCTGAACATTATCGTAACTTACCTTTTGTAGGTGTTTTAAAGCGTGAGATTTACGAAAAATAAATAAAAATACAATAAAACCCCTTTATGGGGTTTTGTTGTATTTCTATTAAGTTGGGAAAGTAAGATGAAATAAAAAAATAGAAAGATGACACTATGAAATATCATCAAATGATAAAAGCAACATTTATTGAAAGACCTAACCGTTTTGTCGCTTGTTGTATGGTGGCAGGTGAGAAGGAAAAAGTTCATGTAAAAAACACAGGCCGCTGCAAGGAACTTTTAGTGCCTGGCGTGACTGTTTATTTAGAAAAAGGTAATAACCCAAATCGTAAAACAAGGTATTCACTAGTGGCAGTAGAAAAAGGAGAATTGCTAATTAATATGGACTCCCAAGCGCCCAACCAAGTTGTAGAAGAGGGGCTTAAGTCAGGAAAGATTAAGTTAGCAGGTATTAAGGGAGATATCTGCCTCATCAAAAGAGAGCAGACTTATAGGCAATCACGTTTTGATTTTTATGTAGAAACAACAAGCCTAGAAAAGATTTTTATTGAGGTAAAGGGTGTGACTTTAGAGGAGAAGGGCGTTGTAAAATTCCCTGATGCACCCACTCAAAGAGGTAAAAAGCATGTAGAAGAGTTGATTCTGGCAAGTCAAGAAGGGTATCACTGTTTTGTGTTATTTATTGTACAAATGAATCAGGCAAAGTATTTTATGCCTCATGAAGAAAGACATCCAGAATTTGCAAAGGTGCTTAGAAAGGCAGATGCGGCAGGAGTAGGTGTTTTGGCTTATACCTGTCAGGTAACAACAGATGGATTAGAAATTAATCAGCCGTTACCCGTACATTTAGAGGGGGAGAAATAAAGCTTATTAAAGAAGGAGAACAAAGCGATGTATAAAGTAGCAATTTTTGATTTAGATGGAACGCTTTTAAATACTATTAGCGATTTAAGTAAAGCTTGTAATGTCGCTCTTAGCACATTTGGTTATCCAGAACATGATGAAGCAACTTATAAGACTTATGTAGGAAATGGCATCTATAAACTCATAGAAAGAAGTGTGCCAGAAGCGGTAAGGGATAAGGAGCATGTTTTACAGGTTAAAGCGGTATTTGATAACTATTATGCAGCACACAGTTTAGATCAAACAAAGCCCTATGATGGCATTTGCTCATTACTTAAAAAGTTAAAAGAAGAAGGAATTATTTGTGGTGTAGTGACCAATAAAGCACATGCTTATGCAGTACACTTAGTAGATTTAT